>NZ_CP195314.1:746250-1118125 GCF_054161275.1 Jutongia sp. SJQ-6
TTGTCTGTCACAAAATGGTTGTTGCCAAACTGCACAGTAAATGCACGGTTACTCCATTCATACGCACCCACTTGCCACTTCCGTTCGCCGTCTCTGCCTTCCCAGATATACACGCAGCGCTCTCCATCATGCGGATAGCCATCCCGGGACGGTATTTTGAAATTGTCGAGCCGAAGTCCCAAGTGTTCCTCCGTTTCCTTTGTGTTCCAAGCAGCGAACCACCCCCGTACTTTCTCTAACAGCCCTTTTACACGTTTATTTGCTGCAAAACCTGCTGCTTCTTTGTCAGATCCATTCGTAAGCTTACTATTCACTTTTGCTGCACTACGGTGTTTCGAATAAGAATATGTTTCTATCGCTTCCAACGCCTTATCAATGGTTGTCCTGCTTAAATATTCGCTTTGAATGTGAAATCCCTTGTCAAAAACCCGCTTACCTTCTTCATTGATATGATAATTATTATGATATAGACACACCTGCCCTCTTCCTCGGATCGGTTGTATCTTCCAAGCATCTTCGCGATCCCATACCATCATCATATTCGGAAAGGCCTCCGTCTGCATTCCACAATCAATATACATATGACGTATTTGTTTTAGTTTGATCTGAAACTGTTTAAATAATTTCAAATACATGGATATATTCTGACTGTCTTTAGCACCCGAACTGATATATGCACGCAATGCACACTTTGGGCACTGTTTCATAGATGGCAAATACTGCTTTTCATAAAACAAATCACTATCCGGGATCTCTTTGGCATACAAACAATGCTTATCATGAAGTATTGATTCTTTTTCAGAATAAATATATTTCACTGTCTCATCACTCATAATCCGATTACGAAATCTTGAAATTGCAACGTCTTTATTTACTGCCACTGATTGTTTTTCTTTTTTGGACTTTTTTTTCTTTGCCACGATCTACACCCCCCCATTCTTCTATTTATTATCTGATATTTCAAAACATCTGTCAATACCATCTCCTATATGTTACAATATTGCAAAAAGGAGGCTGCTATGATTACTATTGATTTGATCACGGGATTTCTTGGTGCAGGCAAGACTACGTTTATTCGAAAATATGCAACTCACCTGATGGAGCAGGGCTTAAATATTGGTATATTGGAAAATGACCATGGTGCAGTCAATGTGGACGCCATGCTGCTTCAGGACATTTTAGGAGAACATTGCACATTGGAAATGGTTGCAGGAGGCTGCGATGCAGACTGCCACAAACGCCGTTTCAAAACAAAATTGATCGCAATGGGAATGTGCGGCTATGACCGCATTTTAGTGGAGCCGTCCGGCATTTTTGATATGGATGAATTTTTTGACGTATTGCACGAAGATCCGTTGGAACGCTGGTATACCATTGGTAATGTTATTACTATTGTGGATGTTTCCCAGCCACTCCCTCTCTCCGAAACATCACGTTATCTGCTCGCTTCGCAAGCATCCGAAGCCGGAACCATCATTTTCAGCCACATGGATGATGCGAATGACGCACAGGTAATGGCTATGAAGAATTATCTTTTTGACACCTATCATGAAATCAAAATACAAACATTACCAAAACAAGTTATCATCGACAAGCCACTGGATCAGTTAAGCGATTCTGATTACAAAGCGATCATGACTTCCGGCTGGCATAATGCCGAGTATACCAAATTATGGTTTGACACCGACAAATCCTATGACAGTCTCTATTTCATGAATATGGACTTTACAGCAGAATTTCTAGAAGAATCCTGCCCAAAATTATTTCAAGATCCGAACTGTGGTAACATTTTCCGCATTAAAGGATTTCAACAGCTTCCTGATGGAAGCTGGCTGTCGGTAAATGCCACCAAAAAGCAGACGGTGCTTACGCCCGTCCCAAACGGACAGGCAATCCTCATCATTATTGGTGAAGATCTCCATCAAGATGTCATCGAACGCTACTGGGGAAGGAGTTGTGTATGAGTATTTCATTATCGGAACATTTTACGTATAAAAAATTATTGCGATTCGTATTTCCATCTATCGTAATGATGATCTTTACGTCCATATACAGCGTTGTTGACGGATTGTTTGTATCTAATTTTGTAGGTAAAACAGCCTTAGCCGCTATCAATCTGATCATGCCATTTATTATGGGAATTTCCGCATTAGGCTTTATGATAGGAACCGGCGGCAGTGCCATTGTTGCCAAAACACTGGGCGAACAAAAAGAAGAGAAAGCCATCGAATACTTTTCTCTTCTGGTATATGTCACTGCCATTGGCGGCCTTATTTTATCGCTGCTCGGTATCATCTTTACCCCGGCTATCGCACGCATGCTCGGTGCACACGGTGAGCTGCTTAAGAATTGCACTTTATATGGTCGTATCTCTTTTATTTCCATGACCGCTTTTATGATGCAAAATGTTTTTCAAAGCTTTTTTGTGACTGCCGGCAAACCAAAACTTGGATTGTATGTGATCATCAGTGCCGGAGTCACAAATATGGTTCTTGACTTTTTGTTTATTGCTGTATTTCATTGGGGAATCGCCGGAGCCGCCATTGCTACTGTATGTGGTGAATTTATTGGTGGTATTTTTCCAATATTTTATTTCAGCCGTAAAAATTCAAGCTTACTGCATCTTGGCAAAACAAAATTTCATGGCAGAGTACTTCTCCAAACCTGTCTAAACGGCTCCTCCGAATTGATGACCAATGTATCCAACTCTATCGTAAGCTCTCTGTTCAACTTACAGCTTATGAATTATGCCGGTGAAAATGGTGTCGCTTCCTATGGCGCAATTATGTATGTCAATTTCATATTTATATCCACGTTCCTTGGTTACTCCATTGGAAGTGCCCCGATCATCAGTTATCATTATGGTGCTGCAAATCACCAAGAGCTTAAAAATATATTTCGAAAAAGCATATCTTTGATCGCCGTATGGGGCATTGCATTAGTCGGTGCGGCAGAATTATTAGCACCTTATATCACCAAACTTTTTGTTGGTTATGACGCCAAACTTCACGCAATGACCCAGACCGGTTTCCGCATCTGCTGCCTCGTCTATCTGATCAATGGATTTAATATTTTTGGCTCCTCATTCTTTACGGCTTTAAATAACGGTCCATTATCCGCCTTGATCTCGTTCCTGCGCACGCTGATCTTTCAGATCGCAGCTGTACTGCTGCTTCCTCTGCTCTTTGGCATCATGGGCATCTGGTGGTCTATCAATGCAGCTGAACTACTCACACTCTGTGTCACTCTGATGCTATTATTTACAATGCGTGGGCGTTATCATTATGCCTAAACGCGATAGATCTCAACACCGCCAAAAGTGATCTTGCCTTCGAAAATAATGGTCGGTCCTACCGTTGGCGCCGCAGCCTGCTGCTCTTTCAACCCTCCAAAGGTACAGCCGGTTTGATCCACGATATTCCAATCTGCAGGAATATAGAAATTCACTCCTGCAAAATGAATATCCAGCGTGATCACCGCTGTGCCGGAAGGAATATTCACTCCTGTCATATTCACTTCCATTCCACAGAAGGTACAATCCACAAGCGCACTTTTGAAATTTGCAGACTGCAGATTCTTTTTCGTTCCATTAAACAATCCACTCAGTACAATATGTTCCCCTTGCATATTTGAATCGTAAAAGCCTTGGCTCGCTCCGGAAGTGTCCGTATTTTCGCCCATCTGTCCCTCATACTGCTCCTGCTGCCGCTCAAACTGCTCTCCATAACGTTTTGCTCTTTTGCGGTTACGATATGCAGAGGCATGATCTCCAAAAAGCATATTTAATCCTATCGTTCCAAATAATGCCGCCATCAGGATCGACCATGAAGACATGCTTTCCAATCCTATATAACGACGAAAAACAATAAATAAAATTGCCAGCGAAAACAGCATCCCACCAAATTCCAGATCGATCGCAGCTTTTATAAATCCGGTAATACAAAGCAGTCCAATGATGATCCGTACAATACTAACATCCGGTGCCATCCCAACACTCCGCATTAAAATATAAATCGCTGCCATTAAAAATACAACACCCCAAAATAAATTATCTTTGTTCATAGTCTCTTCCTCCTCTACTCTGTCTTGATCGTAATATTTCCCATATCTACATCGGCTTTTATCTGCTGATAGGATTCATATCCCTCTATCTGCTGATCCTTTTGCGCCGTATATTCATTGCTAACACCACTGTTTTTATTTTGACCGACCGAAATGAGTCCTAGATCAGCACTTAAGTCATATGCATATGCCTCCTGCGGTCCGTCAAAATCCATCTTAAAATTACCGGCATCAATGTCTACATTTACATCATATATATGACTGCCCTTCATATCAACATTCCCGGCATCTGCCTCAACCTCTATGCGATCCAAACTGCAATCCTTCACTTGGACATTACCGGCATCCACACTAACACTTGCTTCACCACCGGTAAGTCCTGTCAAATGAATATCCCCTGCAGACATATTTACTGCAAGCTTTCCATGATCATACATCGCCGCCGGAATCTTGATCGTCATAGAATAACTGCGCTTCCAAGTACGCTGCGAAAACAAATGAAACGATCCTGTGGACTTACTTTTTACGGTAAGCTTACCATCTTTATAAGATATCTGAGGCTGCTTATTGCTTTTGCCATCATAATGTATATCGGGCTTTGTAATATCATCATCAACCTCGATAGCAATCTTCCCTGCATTTTCTTCCACATCAATGGCACGAATCTTATCTGTGGAAGAAATTTTTTGCAATATCTGTGTAAAATCTTCTTGTTGTCTGTCCGCATTTTGGTACACAGTGTTTGAGAAATCAGAAACCACAGCAAGTATTGCCGTTGTAATCAGAAGTACGCCAAGAAAGACTCCGGCAGGAAAACGTTTTTTCTCAAATAGCGGCTGTGTACCTGCTCCATAATAATTCTTTCCACCGGTCTGATATGCTCCTGCATGATTTTTTACAGCCTTGGACAAGTCTTTGTAACGATTTTTCACACTGCCACCATATACAAAACAATATACCGCTATTCCCACAATGAATAAAACGCTGCTATCCATTATTTCCTGTATCAGTGCATTGTCTATATAATCAGAAAACATAGAAGGTATCACACTGAACACACACAACGGTACGCCCAAGCACAACAAAACAAACCGCTTGTTTTCGTCCTTTTTTCCTCGAATCATTAGATAAGAAACCGCCTGCTCATCCAGATTTATGGTAAAATGTTTGATCTTCGCATAACGTTTATGACAATTGGAAGCCATAATAAACAACAGCACCGCAATTCCCACGAACAGGAATAAGGAACCATCCATAGCGTCTGATAGGATATTCGTTATGTACCCCTCTTCCACTGCACCATCACTAACACTTGACAAAAGCGGACTCCAAATACAAAGCATTACTCCAAAAGCAATCATTCGTGCATGCTTACGTCCATCCGAAAGATACCTCCGCACCTCTTCTAATCCCCAACGGGAATCGGATTGTCTGCTTGTGTCATCTGTAGTGGAGTTTTCCCTTGTCTCTGACTGCGTCTGCTCCTGATTCACGAAACCGTCAATCCCTAACTCCTCCGCAAGTTCATCCAGATTGCCAAATTCCGAGATTACCGTTCCCACAGCCTCTTTCTCTGACATTCCTTCCTGCATTAATTCTTCATATTTATCTTCCATCATCTCCATCAATTCCGCTTTCGCACGCAATACCTGCGGCGTCTCCGGTAGATTCAAGAACATATTATGTAAATATTCCCTAATTGCCTCCATGCTCTACTTCATCCTTTCCTGACAATAAATTTGTCAATGACTTCCTTCGTCACTTCCCATTCCTTGCATTTTTCTTTGTAATACGCCATTCCCTCTGGCGTCACTCGGTAATAGGTCCGCCGCTTTCCATTTGTCTCATTTCCGGAAAAAGATTCGATGTATCCGTTTTTCTCCATGCGCGTAAATGCTGAATACAACGTTGTCTCTTTGATAATATACTTTTCCTCGGAAATCGTCCGAATCTGTTTAGAAATCTCATAGCCATACGAAGGATTCTGCTGAAGGAGATACAAAATGATCGTATCATTGTATCCGCGAATGACATCACTGCTGATCAAATTTCTGCCTCCTCTCCGTCATACCACGACTGTCGTAGTACGTCTGTCGTAGATAGAGCATATCATAATTACTACGACAGGTCAAGTAATATTTTACATAGACCTTTTACAAAATAACTGCTGTCTGATACACTGCTATCGGAAGCACTCCATTGCAATAGCGACATATAATTGTGAAACATTACGGAATATAGAGAAAGGAACAACAGCATATTATGACAACTTTACAACAACAATTATTTGATTTACAAGACTTAAAATATCGGGATTTTCATACCAAGCTGCTGCCGGGTATAGACAAAGGAACGATCATCGGGATTCGAACACCCATTCTACGCAAATTTGCAAAAGATTTTGCCGCACAGGAAGAGTCCGCACAGTTTCTTCATGAGCTTCCGCATCATTATTACGAAGAAAACAATCTCCATATGATGCTCGTAGCAAATATCAAAGACTTTGAGAATTGTTTGAAAGAAATCGAACGCTTTCTGCCCTATATTGATAACTGGGCAACTTGCGATCTGCCTGCGCCCAAATGTTTTGCCAAAAATAAAGAAGTTCTTCTCAAACACATCAAAGAATGGATTCATTCCACTCATACTTACACCATCCGGTATGGTATGGAAATGTTAATGCGTTTTTACTTGGACGAAGATTTTCGTCCGGAATATCTCAAACTTGTCACCGATACCACATCCGATGAATACTATGTCAACATGATGATCGCATGGTATCTCGCCACTGCACTGGCAAAGCAATGGGATGCGACAATTCCTTATATCGAAAAACGTATCCTCCCTGCATGGGTGCATCGCAAAACCATCCAAAAGGCAGTGGAAAGCTACCGGATCACGGACGAACGGAAATGCTATCTAAAAACATTTCGGTAGTATGAACAACAGAACCGACATCCAAATGGTGTTCGTACAAATAATCATCTGCAATGCGTACTTTGCCCCAGACTCCATGATCGCTGTCCAAAGATACGGTCACCATCGGTTCTGCTCCCTCCGGTCTTCCCTCACAGCCAAAATCATCCTCTACAATCTCTGTGATCGTATACGCTTTTCTCTCTGGAAAAAGCACAGATTGTTGTACCGAATCATGCGATCCAATCATCTTTTCCATCCAGATCATATCATACCAACGGCCAAATTTATAACCACAATGATGAAAAGTTCCTACCGTCTCAAATCCAAGATGTCTATGGAACTGCTCACTGTTTTTTGTCAGATATTCATCTTCCTGCTGCGGATAGCCGATGCAGGCGTATACATTAAGAATCCCCATACTGCGCAACTGATCTACCAATGCTTCATACAACCTGCGGCCCAAACCGCCTTTTCTCGCTGTATGCGACATATAAATCGTGAGTTCACTCGACCAATCATATGCCTCTCTTGGATGAAACGCTCCTGCATAAGCATACCCCTGTATGACGCCATCTTCCTCAATCACCAGATACGGATACTTCTGCATCGTAGTTCCCATGCGGCGCCGAAACTCTGCTACCGTAGGCACTTCATATTCAAAGGTGATCGCTGTTTTCTCTACATAATATTGATAGATACGAACCAGCTTGGATGCATCATCCAGCCTTGCCGTTCTTATCGTAATGTCACTCATGATAGGTCACTCCAATTCCTTTTTCCAAATTTCTCCAACAATCTCATCGATTCATACAATACTGACAGCCACCCGCCTGTCCCAGACAATTGGCGCAGTCCTTGCAGTCAGCTAACAGTTCCTCCTTACTGATCAGATACACACCGACCAGACTCATGATCGGATACAACATATCCTCCTGCCACTTCACGCCAACTGTATCAGCCTCAAGAAACGAGAGCAATTTAGGAGCCACATCAATGTCCATTCCATAATATCCCGGTCCAAAAGACGGACTGCAGTATTGTTTCTGAAGGACACTGTGTTTACGTTCCAAATAGTCCTGTATCTGTTGTCTACAGACATCCATACAGGCAATCTGAAATACTTCCAAATAATATTTAGCAAGCAGCGACTCTCCCTCGTCTACATTGATATCCGGTGCATGAAATGCATAGATATAGCCATTTTCCACTTGGCTGCGATCGATCCGCTCTAACACATTGCATCGGATCTCCTGTCCGCCAAACTGAAATTTTCCGTCCTGCACACAAGACTTATCAAATGGCTGCAACATCACTTCTACCCGATACAAATATTTATGTTTTTGCAACAGATTGGTGACTGCACTTACCGCAGTAGATCGATGCTCCCTTTTCATCTCCTCGTCCATTTGATGCCATCCGGCAATCTCTGCAATCCGCTCTAAAATTTCATTCCAAAAACTGCGAATCGATAACTCCAACACCTGATCTTGTCTGCCAAGCTGATGCATGATCTCATCATACATCTCCGGTCGATGCACTACTGTACAATTACTACAGTCCTTGATCTTACATCCTCGCCCATCAACCAGATAAGACGGATTTCCAAGACATTTCTCCCGCAAATATAGCGGACAATAGCAAAATAGACAGTTAAACTTTTCCACATCTTCTACCGCATGACATGGAAAAAATTCACACGCTCTATTTTGAAAAAAACGATAACTTGCGTCACGCAATGGTAACTCTCCTTTCGCTCATCACTTGAGATAGTGCACAACTGACGACTTCATTCTAGCAACCTCAGCATTATGTGTATGATAATTTCTAACTTTCAAAAAAGTATTTCTAAAAATTAAATTACTTCTTAAATTTATATTTTCCTTTTCCATAACCGAATACTGGTTCAATAAGATCCGCCTGCACCAAATTGGAGAGAAGTTTCGAAGCACCTGAACTTTTCAACTCAAGAAGCTGCATAACTGCACTTCTTCCAAACACCTCGTCAAAACCAAACTTCTCAAAGATTCTATGAATATGAACCGTTGTTTTAACAGAGAAATCCCTGCCTTTCACAGAAAGTATGCTTTCAATGTCCACTTTTGTATCTTGAATGTCCACTTTTGTATCTTGAATGTCCACTTTTTCCTTCTCAATGTCCACTTTTGTATCTTGAATATCCACTTTTTCATTATTCAAAAGTCCGCTTATGTGAAGATTTCGATTTTGAAGTTCATTTTTTTCGTTCAAAAGCATGTTTCGAAGAAACACTTCCAGATATTCTGTTGTTTCGTGAATACCTTTTTGCAGGTTCGTATAGTTGGCACGGACAAGTGCATTTCTAAAATACCACGCATTTTCTGCAAAAATATCATTGGTTGCGACAAAGCCAAGTGTTCTCAAATATTTAATAAAGAATACAGCTGTTGTTCTCGTATTGCCTTCTCCGAAAATATGGATCTGCCATAACCTTGAAATAAATACCGCAAGATGATGAAGAATCTCATCCATTGAAAGACCTTTATAGCTAAAATCTTTCTCCTGTGAAAAATCATATTCAAGCGTTGCTCTCAGTTCAGAAGCACTGCCGTACACAACAGTCGCCCCATCAAGTACCCATTCTTTCTTTGTGATATTATAATCTCTAATCTTTCCAGCATGGTTGTAAATCCCCTGAAAGAGTTTGCGGTGGATAGAGATATACTCATTCGGAGAAAATGAAAACGCTGATTCAGAAAGGATTTCTGCAATACGAGAAGAAACCTTATCCGCCTCTTCGGTACGCGCATCATCAGATAAATGTACTGGTCTTTCTTCATAGTAGCTGTCAATAAGACTCTGAGCTTCTTTCATTGTAATTTTGCCTTCAATATTCTGAATGGCAGTATCAATCAAATATTTAGATGGTTTGAGCCCATCCACCGCCTGAAGTCCGATTGCTGTACTCCAAGCATAACCCTTATAAGCTTTATTCGGTTCAGATTCTCTTAAATATTCCTTAAACGGATCTTTTTCCATATCCACCACCTCGTTTTCCATAGTTTTATAATTCCATCTTTTTCAAGTCTACAGAGCCAGACTAACACATGTTTTAGAACAATACAAGGCACAATTCATTAACCTGTATAATCTGCTTTTGCCTGCGACCTCGTTGATAAAGTGTGAGATGGTCAAGCATTTTTGTAACATTCACACTGAAAAAATCATTGATTGGAATATCTCTTTTCAAACGGTGTCATGTATCCATTTGATGAATGTGGACGTATATGATTGTAATAGCCATATACATAATCCAACGTGCTTTCATTTAACTCTTGATCTGTTTCAAACCGATTCTGTCGTATAAATTCCGACTTAAATGTTCCATAAAAACTTTCCATCGGAGAATTATCATAAGGACATCCTGCTTTGCTCATGCTCTGTCGAATCCCTTTTCCCGCACAAAATTCTGTGGAGGCTCTGGAGGTATACTGTGACCCCTGATTACTATGCAGAATAATTTTTCCTTTTACAGGATTCCTGTCAAGGGCAATCTGTAATGTCTGGATAGCCAATTCCGCATCGATTCTTTTACTGTTCAGTGTTGCCAGTACCGATTTATCATACAGATCTATGATACTGCAGTTATATCTTTTTGCACCATCCGAAAGATGAAGATAAGTAAAATCTGTACACCATTTTTCGTTTGGCTTAATTGCTGTGAAGTCCTGCTTTAACAGATTATTAAATCTTTTATAACAGTCTCCTTTACGGTACCGAGGTTTTTTGGGTATCACAACAGATCTGAGCTTTAATTCCCTCATATATTTGAGTACAGTTGTCCTGCTCAGACTGATTCCCCTTCTTCTTAAAAATATAACCATCATCCGATATCCGGGACGTCCGTCATATTCATAGTAAATACTTAATATTTGTTGTTTTTTCTTTTCTTTGTCTGCCAGATAACCTGCCTTTCTGTTCTTTTTGTAATTATAGTAGGAATTCGGATAAATATGGAATCGGGCAAGAAGCCATCTTACTCCGAACTCATTGCGGTATTGGTCAATAAATCGGTATTGCTCTAATCGATTTCCTTTGCGAAGAATGCAATGCCACCAGCGGTGGCTATGGCTTTATTTTAGGAAACGAGTTACTCCTTGTGTCTGATGAATTTGTTATTATTTTACTGTATTTTGGATGTTATGGCAATGAAGAGTTTCGTCAATATTTGATATTTGACTGCTTTTCTATATTCTTGCGTGACTCTTCTTTTTCATTTTTCTGTAAAACAGCCAGCCACACAAACCTGCAAAAATAACCGTTATCACAATTAGGATCGGGAATACCGGAATTGCATAAACGCTTGCTCTTATCAGCTTTAGCCCCTGATAAAGTGTGTATACACCAAATACGGAGAAGATGGCAACGGCAAGTGTATTCAGCAGTCCATCCGGTGCCTTGCTCTTTAACAAATAGCCAATCAACATTCCAAGAATATCTGCTGCAAAAAGTCCCAAAGAACAGCCGATCCATACGACAAATGCTGCACTCATACCTTCATTAGCACCAAAAGTAATGGCAGTAAGCTGTGTCTTATCGCCAAGCTCTGCTACAAAAAATGTGCAAAATACTGCAAGTGGAGCAAACTGAATCTTTGATCTGCTGCCTTCTTCCTCTTCTTCCTCATCCCCTGCGATCGTTGATGCTGCAAAATAAAGAAAAGCAAATGCTGCGATCATTTTAATAAGCCATTCCGGAATCAATTCACTAACCAATCCGCCGGCAAGAACAGCAAGTCCATTTAGTACAAGGATAGCAATAGCCGTTCCACATATAATATCTCTTAACTTGTACTTAGATGTAAGAGCGATCAGCATAAGCTGCGTTTTATCCCCCATCTCTGCTATAAATTCTGTGAAAAAAATTTTTAAAAATAATATCATTTGTCTTATCCCTCATATATCTCCAATAATGTTTCGTTCGAAAATATATTGTTCTCAACATTATCTTACTATAATGTTTCGTTCAAAGATCATTTTGCCCTTAACATCATCTTATTATGATGTACACCGCATACGCTAAGTAAAACGCAACCATACAGAAACCTTCTATCTTCCCAATTTTTTTCTTAGTCCCTGCAAATATCCATACGCACACGGTAAACACAATAAGTACGCACATATCTATAATGTTCTCTTTGATTATGCTGATCGGACTGATTGCAGAAGCCACACCAAGCACCATAAGTATATTAAATATATTGGATCCTATCGCATTACCGAGTGCCATATCAACTTCATTCTTTCTGGCTGCAACAATAGAAGTTACCAGCTCCGGAAGCGATGTTCCTATCGAAACGATCGTAAGTCCGATAAGCGTTTGGCTCATTCCGAGATCGCTTGCGATCCTCGATGCGGCATCTACAGTAACATCTCCACCAAATGCTATTGCGATCGCTCCACCGACAATAAATATTATACTTACCGGAACAGAAACAATCTTAATGTCCTCATCAGATCCACCTTCAATCTCAACGCTCTTGCCTTCTCTGCTTGCCTTTAATGCAATCTTAACCATATAGAATAAATAGCCGGCAAAGAAAGCAATTAAAATCACACCGTCAAAGCGTCCTAATGTTAAATCTGATTTGTCACCAATTCCGACACTTCCAAACAACATCAAGAGTCCGGCACAGATCAATGACAACGGAATATCTCTCGTTATGGTTTCTTTAGCAACATTTACCGTTGCTAACATTGCACATACGCCGATAACAACCATCAGATTAAAGATATTGGAACCAACCACATTACTAACTGCAAGCTCATTATTGCCTACAAGGGAAGCCGATACACTTACCGCCGTCTCCGGAAGCGATGTCCCCATTGCTACAATCGTAAGTCCGATAATGATAGATGGCACATGTAGTCTCTTGGCTACGCTTGAACTTCCTTCCACGAATAGATCTGCGCCCTTGATCAACAATGTAAAACCAATTACAAGGAACACAAGCACAAGAACAAATGGGGCGTCATTAATCAATTTTTCCATATTTTTCTCCTTTTTCTCTTTCCCAAGGCAGTGTTGTCAGCCGAAGTCTATGCCGAAACAAAAAGGCAAAGCCAGCGCTTTGCTTTTGTTACGTTACATAACAGCAATTTCCTACAAAATTAAAAAGACTCATGTATATCAATTATCCACCTGCGCTTTCTGCACAAGCAGTTAATCGATATACATGAGTCTCATTATTTAAGATTTGCCAGATTATACTCTCGGTTTATAATCAGAATGTTGACAAATCACACTTTCGCGCCAACTACTCCCTCATGGAATATTTAATTACTTGATAAATAATATCAAATGAAGGTGCCTATGTCAACATCATTTTCACGACTGATAACTTTTTAACTTTTTACATTTTCATTCAACCATTGATAATATCTCATCTTTTCAATACGATCTCAAATTTGTTTACAATTATACGAAAAATATACTCGTCCTTGCTCTTGCGTGGCACCGATTTTATCATAAAAACGAATTGATGGTGTATTCCAGTCCAGACAGCTCCATTCCATTTTAGAATATCCATCTTCCTTAACAAATTCTTCTATTTTGGAAAAGAACTTTCTTCCTAATCCACAATGACGATATTTCTCATTTAAAAGCACATCTTCCAAGTGAACCCCTGCTTCTGCCGCAAACGAGCCAAATATAGGATAGTAAACAGCATACCCGATGATCTCCTCATTATATTCCGCGATCAATACTGTTGCTATTTTCTTCTCAAAAATCCAGTAGCACAAATCTTCCTGGGAAGCTGTCATATCTTGAGGTCTTTTCTCGTATGTTGCCAAATCTTTTATCAGTGTTTGTATCTCTGCTATATCATTTTTCTCTGCTTTTCTTACGATAAATTTTTCGCTCATAATCTGTTCTCCTTTACTTGTTGATATAACTCAATCTTCGCACATCAAAAATTATCATGTTGTCACATATTGCTTATTATGTCAGTAAAACAATAGCTATTTTGTAATTCAGAATCCACCATAATGTTTTAAGGTTTCTGCTGCAATTTCAGATCCGACATTCATTGCCTTTTTAATATCATTTTCAAGCATATATGAACAAACAAAGCCGGCGTGATAACTGTCGCCGCATCCTGTGGTATCTATTATGCTTTCAACTTTTACAGCCTGCACTCTGTATTCCTGTCCATTAAAGTATGTAACGCTTCCATGTTCTGCAAGTGACACATTGAACAGGCAGCTGTATTTATTCGATAACCCCCTAAACATCGGCAGAAGTTCTTCCGATCCGCTTATCATAAAAAAATCAATATACGGAGCAAAGCGTTCCATATCAGCAAAATCTCTATATACATCAAAATCCACCACAAGCTTAAAGCCATGTGTTTTTTTCAGTTCGATTACCTGTGAAAGACACGAAGCCCAAAAATGAACAAATACCACATCGGATTCTGATAAGATTTTGATTTCGTCATCATTCAGCACGATATTATCGAGAATACTACCATTCCAAGAATCATCTTTATAATACCTATCGCCTGATTCCGTAAGATACGTCATATTATTTGCAGTCTGATGCCTTTCATCAATCCGTATATGTTTTTTATCAATAGCAAATTTTGCTATTGAATCCATTATCACTTCTGCATATTTATCTTTTCCGATAACACCAAGAAGCGTAACATCTATATTCGTAAAACGTGAAGCATGAACAGCAAAATTTAACGCTTCTCCGCCCGGTCTGATCATTTCAATCCCGTCAAAAACATCTACACATATGCAGGGAAGTGCAGTCAACTTGATTTTATTCATTGCGTCACCTCGGTCAACTTGATTTTATTCATCGCGTCACTTTATGAAATAATAATTTTCTTAATAAACTCAATAACGATCTCGATGCCCAATTTAGCTGCCTTCCTGGCAAACTGAGCATAATCCATCGCTCCGCCCTCACCATCGGAGATTGTGCGAAGTACGGTAAATGGGACATGGTTCATATAGCAAACATGACCAATGCTGCCACCTTCCATCTCTGCCGCGATCGCATCAAATCGCTGATGAAGTTTCTCTTTCTGCCGTTCTCCCTGCATAAACAGATCTCCGGTAGCGATGGTTCCTACCTTGTAATGAATTTCTTTTTCAGCAATACATTGTTCCATCAATGCCGTCATCTTCTCATCACTTGGAATATAAATCTGGTTGATTCCGGAAAGCAAGCCAATGTCATCTCCCAAAGCAGAAGTATTCATATCATGCTGTACCACCTGACTTGCTAACGCAACATCCATCACGCCCAGTTCCTTGCACAGCGTTCCGGCAACACCAATATTGACCACCATATCCACCTGATATTTTAATATCATGGCTTCCGTACAGATTGCCGCAAACACTTTTCCTACGCCGGACACTGCAGCAACTACCTCTACCTCTCCAATATTACCCTTGACAAATTGAACACTGCTGATTTCCTCTGTTGTACTATTTTCCAGTGACTTCTTCAGATTGTCGATCTCAATCTGCATGGCACCGATCACACCTATTCTCATCGTATATTCCTTTCTTTATTCGCACACTTACAGGCGCTTTATCGCTTTGCCGCAAGCGCAAATTTACCGTATTTATTTTGTTGGATATGAAAATTCCATATTAGTCTGTTTTTCCAAAACAGCAAGATAAGTTCTGCACTCTTCCTTTGCGATCTCCAGATCAAGGTTCTCATAATGACCACACTCTGCCGCAGATGCTCCAAATACCTCTCCTTCATGAGCAATGATCTGAGATAACACCTCTTTCGTGATCTGAAAAACTTTCTTAGGTTCTACTTCTCTGACCAGCAGATAAAATCCGGTCTGACATCCCATCGGTCCAAAGTAAATAACCGAATCCGCAATTTCCGAATTACGGATATAGGTCGCAAACATATGCTCTACAGAATGCATATCCGCATTGCTCATATAATCTCCTTTGTTCGGTCTTCTCGTTCTAAGATCATAGGTTGTAATATCTCCATCTTTTCTGGAAATGTAAAAGCCCGGAACCAATACATCATGATCTATCGTAAAACTTGTTATTCTCTCCATAATAATTCACCATTCCTTTCTTGTTCGTCCAAATCAAAACATTTATAGCATACCATTTCTTGTCCTTTTTTACAATCTAAACGGTGATTTCCCGTTCTCTTTTCTTCCAACTGATAAAACCATAGACATCATAAAAGAATAGCCATCGGCATCGTCATTCCCAGATAGGTGATCATTTCCCCCAGTAACGGAATTGCCAAGAAATGATACCATAAAGAATACTAAATATGATCATCAAAATCTGCGACCACACATTTCCTTTTGCTGCCAAGACAAGAGAGGTAACTCCTATGCATGATGCAATTAATGTGAGAAGATCAAAATCCCCCGGCAAAATATTTGCCATAACGATCACTACCAACGAACAGATCCACACCCACCATTCTCTCCTTGTTAAACTTGCAATTGGATCACTCATATTGATTCTAAAACTTCTCCTAAAGCCTCCTACAATAATGCCAGCCACAGTGTTCCCGCTACAATGCCGATAAGCCCAAACACTGCTTTGCCGGAAAGTTTTTCACGAAAGACGATCCATGAAAATGCGATCGTCACCAAAATGCTGAGTTTGTCAATCGGTACAACAACACTTGCCTGCCCTGTCTGAAGTGCGCGGTAATAGCACAGCCAAGAGGCTCCGGTCGCCAGTCCCGATAACATCACGAAGGCAAGTTCCTTTTTTTCGACCGTCTTGACCTGCTTCCATTTCCCTTTAACCACGACCATTAGCCAAGCCATAACGAGCACGACCGTTGTACGGATTGCCGTTCCAAGATTAGAATCTACACCTTCTATGCCGACTTTGCCCAAAATGGCAGTAAGACTTGCAAATACTGCTGATAACACCGCATAAATCATCCATTCTTTGCCTGCAGTCTGCGCCTTACTATCCTGCTTTTTATCGATCATCAACAAAGTACCCACACCGATCAATACAACAGAAATGATCTTAGGAACGGTAATGCCCTCATGCAGAAAAATAAGCGCTAACAAGATCGTCAATACGGTGCTGCTTTTATCAATCGGCACAACTTTATTGATGTCACCCTTTTGTAATGCATGAAAATAGCACAGCCAAGAGGCTCCGGTCGCTAATCCCGAAAGTACCAAAAACGAAAATGTCTTGCCACTGATCTGTGTGATCTGACCACTCGTCCCGGTGATCAAAACCATCAGCCACGAAAATAACAAGACTACAATCGTACGGATCGCGGTTGCTACATCGGAATCCGTTTTCTTAATTCCACACTTTGCAAGAATAGATGTAATTCCTGCAAAAAAGGAAGAACCTACCGCATACAATAACCACATGATAAAATCACATTCCTTTCTGTAATGCTTCCTCCAAAAAGCGAACCGCATCTCTAACACAGTCATCACAATTGCGAACCGCTATTCTCTACGCGCATAGTAAACATCTCTATCTTATATACAAAGAAAAATACTTGTCAAACAAATTCATCCCATGCCAATCCTTCCTGATAACCTGCCGTTCTATATTTTTGAAGTTGTCCAACAATCGGCATCAATCGTTCATCCGTAATGCGGTCTAACATCTTCATTCTGCGATCATTGCTTCTGTGTATCTAAGCATTGTTTCTCTCCTTATCTGTGGTGATCACATTTCTGGCACTGCACCATTTCATTCCACCTACAGTTCAAACCTTTCTATATCTCTGGTTTCTGCTATTCGGTTTGTCCGGGATGGTCATTTCAATCATCTGCAAATCCAATGCCGGTCGCAAATAATTTTTGCGAAAACCTTCTCTAGATTTCAAACCTAGCTTTTCCATAAGCGTATTACTTGTATAGGGAACATCATATTCCATAACTCCAAGTAGTTTCTTAATATATTCAGTAAGCTGTTCATTGTCTTCATCAACCTGAACAGTTATCTCATCCAAAATTTTATCAACCTGTGCGAGCATAAATTCAATAAACAGGGTAGATTCTCCAGCAACATGACACTTTGCTATTGCCTCATAATAATCATCCTGAAATTTTTCAATCTGACTTTCAATCGGAATATACTCAAATATTGGTTTCCATCGATAGAGAATTGTCGTATGCCATAGCCTTGCCATTCGACCATTTCCATCTGAAAACGGGTGGATAAATACAAACTCATAATGAAATATGCTGCTAAGAATCAGTGGATGTATTTCTCTCGCTACCTCCTTCATCCATGCAAAAAGTTCTTCCATCAACTGTGGGACATACTGTGCCGGAGGTGCCATAAAAATACACTCATCACCATGAAATACACCTTCTTCCCCTCTACGAAAATCTCCCGATTGTTCTTCGAGATATTTTGTCATAATTCCATGATACTTTTTCAAATCCCGAATACTATAAGGATTAATTTCTGCTATCTTTCCATAAGCACAATAGGCATTTTTAACTTCTTGTATCTCTCTTTGTTCCCCTAACACTATTTTACCATTAATAACATCTCTCACTTGATTCAAGGTAAGCGAATTATCCTCAATCCTTAAAGAAGAATGAATGGACTTAATTCGATTATTCTTCCTAAGATGAGGCTTTTTTTCCATATTACTGATCAGTGTAATACGCCCTATTTTTTCTGAAATCGATGCTACATATGATAACATTTGGTTGGTAATCGTATATGGTGGTTGATATTTTTCCATAAATGCCCTCCATTATCTTGCGCATTATCTTGCGCATTATCTTCCCCTATTATAGGCAAAATTATACATAATTTCAATAAAACTTTAAACACCTCTACATAAGCCAGCCAATCCATATTTTTACCATCTATACAAATTCTTTTTAACCATTCTTCCAACTATCATTGCCTATTATAATAAGCGATCCCATCATTCGGTTTAAAAAATGTTCTAATATATCCATCAGTTGACACAATCACAAGTTCATTCGTACTTTCGAGATAGTACACCCCATCCCCATCTTCTGCCTCTGTTTTATGTAACGCCGCACTATTTTTAACGCCTCTCATTGATCGAATTTATCATTTCTGTAATGCTTCCTCCAAAAAGCGAACCGCATCTCTGACACAGTCATCACAGTTGCGGACCACATGTCCTGTTTCTATTCCTTTCAGTTCTTTGCAGATAACCGTTCCATTCTGCTCCATAAACTGCTGCATGATCAAACGCGCATCCTGAAAAGTGTTCATCTGATCCTTATTGATCATTCCTGCTGCCGCTACCGCTCCAGCGATCGCACCGCAGTTTCCTTCCATCGTTGCCAGCCCTGCGCCAAACCCCTGCATGAGGTTTCTCATCGTTTCATCATCTAAGCCTGCCTCTTCGCAAAAAGTGCAGGCAACTGCCTGCGCACAATTATAACCGCTATGTTTTTTTGCTACTGCCTGCTCGCATTTCTCTTGTCTCGTATCACTCATCTGCTTGTCCTCCGTATAGCATTATCGTTTCTAATCTTTTATTATAATCACTTCCTGTGAAAATGTCCATGTTCCCGATATGACCGTCTAGATCCAGACCTATCGTACTACGCACACACCAAATCCTAATTTTTTTCTAATAACGTTTTGTAACTGCAGTCAATGCCGATTGCTCCGATCGGCGCCGTAATGATAATGGCGAGCACCGCTACGGACAAAATGATCTTGCCGCAAGGAAGTCCTGCAGACAGAGGGACCGAACCAATTGCTGCCTGCACTGTTGCCTTAGGCAGATAGGCGATCACGCAAAAGATCCGCTCTTTCCAAGAAAGCTGTGTCCCTGTAACGCAAAGGAGCACACCAACTGCACGACAGACAAGTGCCACCGCAATCATCAGTACCGCCGCCAGTCCGGCACTCAGCGTATAACGGATGTCCACTGCCGCACCGACAAGCACAAACAACACAACTTCCGCTGCAAGCCAGAGCTTGCCAAATTTTTCGGATAATCTTTTGGACACAAATTCGGTACTTTTGAACTTCAAGACGCACGCCATGCTGACAACTGCCAGCAGACCGGATACCGACACTTTTCCTTCCAGCCATCCTTCGATAGCGATCAGCAAGAACGAAAATCCCAGTACAATGATGACTTTCATACTGTTGCGCACGCAGTGTTTTCTCGCATATGCCGTTTCAAAAAACAAATACAAGGCATAACCGACTACAGCACCCAGTAATACGCCTAAAACAATAGATATCGGTATATTAACGAAGTCCATTACATGAGCACTGCCACCCTGCGCCATGCTTAAGAAGGTCGTAAAAAGTACGATCACAAAAATATCATCACAAGATGCCCCTGCTAAGATCATCTGTGGTATCGCTTTTTTGGTTCCATATTTCTTCTCCATCAGGCCAACCATTCTTGGCACAACCACGGCTGGTGATACCGCTCCAAGCACTGCTCCCATCACAGCCGCCTCCACTCTGCTCACGCCTAAGATCATCGGCGCAAATACGATATATCCGACGATTTCAAAAGATGCCGGCACAAACGCCATCATTACTGCCGAACGCCCTGCTTTCTTAAGATCCGCCAGATCTAATGACAGTCCTGCCTTCAACAAAATAATGATCAAAGCCATCTTGCGCAGATCCGCTGAGATTCCCAAAATTGATGGGTCTAACAGATTCAAAACATACGGGCCTAATACGATACCCGTTACAAGCATACCAATGATCCTTGGCAGCTTTAACTTTTGGCAGATGGCTCCCATCGCCAGTCCTACCAGAAAAATAAACGCTAATGATGTCAACATATCTACTACCTTTTTCCTGAAAATTCAATTCACACGTTCTGTCTCTCTTCCATCCATGTAAGAAGCGCATCTTCCTCCAATGGTTTACTGTATAGATAACCCTGGAACGCATCACAGCCAAGCCGCTTCAACTCATCTCTCTGATTCTCATCCTCTACATATTCGGCAATGATCTTAAAATGCAATGACTTACTAAGATACACAATGGAACCGATAATGTCACTGTTTCTCTCATTGCATAAAACATCTCTAGTCAATGATCCATCCAATTTCACTACATCGAAATAATTTGTCTGTAAATATGCCATTGAAGTATGTCCCATTCCAAAATCATCAATCAGGAATTTATGTCCTTTTGCCTTAATATTTTTGATCTTATCCGCAATATCAATGGAGGTGGAAAGCGCATCTTGCTCCGTAATCTCTAAGCAGAACCACTCGCTTGGAATATCATATTTGGCCACCGTATCATCAATACATTGTTCAATACCCTCCCACTCTAAAGACTCATTGGTAATATTGACGGATACCTTAAATTCCTCTCCTGCATATGGTTTTAACTTTTCTGCTGTAGCTGCCGCTGTATCAAAAATATATTGTTCCAGCAAATATAATACATGCTTTTCTTTTGCCAATTCAATGATCAGCGGCGGATAAATAAAACCAAGTTCCTGGTGATTCCAACGAATCAGTGCTTCAACACCAACACACACACCCTCACAATTTACTTGCGGCTGATACATGAGGTACAATTCCTGATGTTGTATCGCATCAACAAGTTCTACCGCCAAACTTCGTGCCACGTGTCCTAATTCATCCTCACGTTTTGTCAGTGTCATAATTGCATTATTTTCTTCCTCACGCTGCATTTCCTGAACGAGCAGCTTAAGATCTCGCTCCATTTTACGAGCACTCTGCTCCTCATACAATTGAACAAATGGCATATAGATGCATACACCAACCGCCAGACATACCATCTGTAGTATTGCTCCCGCCCAAGAACCGGTTGCCTGATAGCCACTTAGGAAAATCGGTGTTGTCCAATTCACTTCACTAACAAGATGCGGTACCAGTCCCGAATAAATTGCCGCATAAGTTATCAAAAAATTAGCAAGTGGAACAAGCATAAACGGCACAACAAAAATTGGATTTAATATGATCGGAATACCAAACAACACGATCTCACTAATATTAAATGCAACTGTCGGTGCCGCCATCCACGCAAGATTACGAGTACCCTTTTTCTTAGCAAAAAGCAATAGTGCCACGACCAAGCAAAGCATAGCTCCCGTTCCGCCAAGCAGTACAAATACATCCTGCATTGTTTTGCTAAAAATCCCTGCTGTCGCATCTGCGAAATGTTGTTTGATGACTGTGTCCAACATATTATGCCCATGAATACCAAAAAACCACAATCCATGTGTCAGCAAAATAACGATCAGCCCCGCTCCCAAGCCATTCTGCAAAGGTCCTAAAATGTAATTAAACATCCTCTCCATCAACTCTTGCAGACCATCTACTCCAAAACACACACGAAAGAACTGATGCAATAAAGAAAAGGAACCAACAATGATCACTGCCGGAATAATTCCCTCAATTGCTTCTTCATAAACACTATCCGTATTCGTTCTTTGCTTTTTCAACCGAAAAAGCCCACTATTTTTCAGCACATAATACATCTCACTCGAAACCAAGGAAACCAGCAATGCACTAAACGCGTACATATTACTAAACTTCGTAATAGAAAAATCATCATACTGTATTCCGGAATACCCGGCAAATGCTGCCAAAGAAATAATGACAAGAATAATAATATTCCCGGTACTTTCATATATTCCCTGCTTTTTCCGTTTTATGATCGAATAACTCACGCTTGTTGCTACAACCAAAAATACAGAGAAAAAATCATTAACTGTCGAATAGACACACTGCAGCACTTCAGCAACATGTCCTCCGAACAACGTTGTAATAAACATTTGATATGCAGGAATCGGCAAATCAAGAAACATTGCCGACATATAGCCAACCACCAACAACGGGATCATCATGATCATCGCCTGCCTGATAGCCCCCAGTACACAACTCTCCTCTAGTTTATCCGTAACACGAATAATAATATTCTTTACCTTCTCCATCTTCTGTCCCTCTATATCTATTACTTCTAACATCGTAATTATCGTTCCTTAGGCGGGCCGGATCCCCATAATCACAGCCACCTGTATTTAGCCATATTTTACCACGTTATTCCTCGAAATACAATTCTTCTACTATCCTAGCGCAATCCATAACACTCCCGCATTTCGTACATACACATATGCTGTGCGAAAGATCTCACTCATACTTCATCTTCCTTTCTTCCGGGAACCGCTTCCATCCCGAACATTGCAAGTGCAACATTCACTTTGTCCATTCGTACTGTTGTTTTGCCTTGTTCTAATTCGCGAACGAAACGCAGTCCCAACCCCGAGCGCATCGCAAACTGTTCCTGTGTCAGACCGGCTGCTTTACGCTGTGTTTTTACAAATTCCGCAATTTTATTCATAACTAATCTCCATTTCAAAATACTTATATAATATATTACACCCGAAAAGGTATAATTGCAACATTAATCGCAGTTTTTATACCTTATCGGGTGCAAACAGACAAATTTCATTATTTATTATACCTTATCGGGTGTAAGCTTCCGTATTTTTTTACATCATACCCTATCAGATATAATATTATATATCATTATATTTTATACCTGATCAGGTACGCTTATACATTTTAACTTTTACCATATACTTTTTACATGTCCTGGTTCCTCTCATTCTACACCTGCTGCGGCAACCATGCGTTCCATAAAGAAATGATTAAATGCGGCGATCACTCTTCCAACACCAAGTACTGAAACGACCGTTCCGATCCCAAAGGAATGCTCTTTATATTGGCAATTCCACCTCAAACACTATCATCTCATCCACACTCTCTGCCTGGATCTGTCCATGATGCATCTCCACGATCTGTCTGGCGATCGCTAAGCCAAGTCCGGACCCACCCGTTGCAGAGGATCTTGATGCGTCCACACGAAAAAACTGTTCAAAAATATGCTCTAATTTTTCTTTTGCAATCGTCCGCCCATGATTTTGTACACGAAGCAATACTTTATGCTCTTCTTTCCGTTGCTCCATCGACAACTGGATCACTGTATTCGGATAACTGTAATTGACCGCATTGCGAAGCAGATTATCGAAGACGCGTTCCAATTTATCCGGATCTCCGGACAGATCGACCTCTTTTTCTATTGCAAGCTCCAGTGTCAAACCTTTTTCCTGCAAAATCGGTGCAAACTCACTGGCAATCTGCTCTAGCATACGGCTCAGATGGATTGTTTCCTTTTCCAGGGTCATGACCGACAGATTAAAACGTGTAATATCAAAGAATTCATTGATCAGTTCTTCCAATCGTTCTGCTTTATTTAACGCAATGCCTGTATACCGCTGTCGCAACTGTTCCGATATTTGCGGCTCATCTCGAAGCAATGACAAATACCCGATCACACTAGTAAGTGGTGTTTTTAAGTCATGCGCCAAATATACGATCAGATCATTCTTTTTCTGCTCAGCCTCTTTCACCGCCATCTCATTGCGCAATGCCTGTTCCCGCACAAGGTTCAACTCATTTTGCACCCCCTGCAAAGAACGCGACAACCGTAAAGGCTGTTCCGGCTGATGCACTAACTTTCCTGCTGCTTCCACGACTTCATCCATCTGCCGGAAAGCACGGAACAAATAATAAATCGTCACAATAAGACAGATTGCGCCACTAGCTGCAACACAGACTGAGATCACATGTAAATTCAACCAATGTAGCATCGGCCAATAAGGATCTGTCTGATACCATATTCTCGTGGATAACACCAATTTTGATAATACCACAAGTATTACCAAACCGCCTATGCATATTCCCAGCGTGACTACATACTGCATCAAAAACTGCATCGCTTTATGATCATGCTGCTCCCCTTGTTTCGCCTCTAATGTTATGTTCTTACTCAATGGTATATCCTACCCCCCAAACCGTTTTTATAAACTTTGGTTTACGTGCCGTCTCATGCATTTTATCCCGTATCCTGGCAATATGCGCCATCACGGTATTATTGTTATCCAAATATTTTTCTTTCCAAACAGCTTCAAACAATTCCTCGGAAGAAACAACCTTTCCCTGTTTTCTTGCCAAATACCACACAATGTCAAACTCCAAAGGTGTCAATGCAATTTCCTGTCCATTGAGCATACACTTGTGACTAATATTTGATATGTGCATACCTCGTATATCAATCTCCTCATCCTGCTCCTGCGTAACACCTGCCGTATTGTAGCGCGTATATCGTCGTAACTGTGTTTTGACCCGCGCCATAAGTTCTAACGGATTAAAGGGTTTGGTAATATAATCATCAGCGCCCACCGTCAGACCCATGATCTTATCCATATCTTCCACTTTTGCCGTCAACATGATAATCGGGAAATAAAACTTCTGTCTGATCTGCCTGCAAAGCGAAAAGCCATCCATATCTGGAAGCATAACATCTAATAATGCCAGACTGATCGTGGTCTTATCCAGGCAATTCAGAGCATCTTTTGCATTGTAAAACTTATGCACTGTATACCCCTCATTATGTAAATATACCTCTACCAGATCGGCAATTTCCTGCTCATCGTCTACCACTAAAATACTCTCCGCCATCTGCCTATTCCCCCTCTTTCGTTTGCTTATTTGAGGTCATTGTACTACAAGCAAATAGCTTCTGCAAATATCCTTCATCCCTGATACGCCCATAAATTTTTAATCTGTGGTTCCAATGTCTCATACTTCCATAAACAACTCCTGTGTATACAATTTGGATCATTCACCTTAATTCTGCCATCTTTCATTCCCGTCAATACTATAAAATGCCCCTCTGTCGTAAAATCTCCTCTCCCCACACTGCAGATGACCGGCTGTCCCTGTTTTAAGACACCACAAACAGTTTCCTTGCTTAAACTGATCTCACGTCCCACAACACCAAAATGAGAAGCTCCCTCAGTAAGAAGACTCCAACTCGTTCCCGTTCCTTTTAGATAGTACCCATTATCCTGTGCATACTTCGCAATCTTATCCGGCGTTGCATTATGATTTCCGGTCAAACCCACGATCACCATTGACAAACAGGTAGGTGCACAACCGGATAACGCAATGTCGCTGCTTCCATAGGAAACATATCCCCATCTTTGATCCCACTGCAGCAAAAGTGGTATCTTTTCCTTACATTCTTTCTTCGTCAAATGACCGTGTGCTAAGCCATCCGCTGACAAATAACCTTTCACAAACTCCAACATCTCCGCATTATTACAAAGGGAACGCAACAACACGGTGGGATATTTATCCCGATTGTCATAAATATTTATATAGGCTGAATCCTTCTTAGCCAAACTGTGCAGTCTCTTCTTAATCTGCGTTGTACTAAGCTTTTGCGGTACCTTCTCCTTCGCATCATGAATAGACATATTTTGTGCAGACACGCCATACTCCTCATCCGACTGCCACTGTCTGACCCAGCTTCCCACATTTCCTATCAATTTCCACATTACGATCACCGTCAAAATAAACGCCAGCACTTTCATGAATCTATGTTTTCTGTATTTCCTTCTTTCCATAAAAAATAGCCTCCTTTATCTGCTTCTGATAACATCCTAGCAAAATAAAAAAGACTGTTTTTATAATTCGTATCACGACTTTGTGATATTTTTATTCCAAATTTCTTACAAAATTATGACTGCATCTGTGCGAACTACTTTTGCGCCTCAATCGCGGCCATCTCCGCATTGATCGTGTCTTCAGACGCCGCCATTGCCTGCAATGTCATTTCCAATAGTTTTGACAACTCCCAGCCAAGCTGCTCAGCGCCTCGTGCGATGACCTCACGAGAGCATCCCGCCGCAAAACCTTTCGCTTTATACTTTTTCTTTAAGGATTTTAACTCCATGTCCTTCGTGCTCTTCGATGGACGTCCTCTTGGATCTGTTTGTATGAATTGATTTACATATACCGCTCCTCAAATTCATGGACTGGGATCGGCTTGGAAAAATAATACCCTTGATACACTCCACATCCCATTTGCGAGAGACGGCTGACCTGATCTTTTGTCTCCACACCTTCTGTCACCACGGACAAACCAAGGATTTTACTTAGCGAAATGATCATATTTAAGATTGACATACTTCTTTCTACTCGCTCCGATCTGGTTGTCCTCAAAAAGCCCATATCGATCTTTAACACATCAACGTCTATATCCTTTAATGTATTGAGGGACGAATATCCACTGCCAAAGTCATCAATCTCCACTTCAAAACCATAGTTTCTAAAACGGCCAATAGTTTCAAGTTCTCCGGCATTTCCCATCATAATCGCCGTCTCTGTAATCTCCAACTTCAAAGTAGATGGAATAATGCCATACCGTTCCACAAGAGATGTGATCGTCTGATAAACGTCCATATACTGAAAATCTTTGGTCGAAATATTTACAGATATGTATAGCTCATCACGTCCCTCTTTCTGCCACTTTGCCAATTGTTGTACAGCAAGCTCCCATATAAATCGATCAAGACGGTAAATAAGTCCTGTTCGCTCAAAAATTTCAATAAAGTCACCCGGGAAGATCAGTCCGCGTTTTGGATGCTGCCATCTCACCAGAGCTTCTGCACCGATCATTTTACCATCCGATGTCATCTGAGGCTGTAAATACATACAAAACTGTTTTTGTTCAATCGCCTCATCAAAATCTCCCACAAGCTGCTTTTCCTTAATCGTCTTGTCCAATATTGTATCGCTATAATATGCAATTGATCTGTCATAATTATCACGCAAGGTTTTAATAGCAATATTTGCTTTATCACACATGATTGAAACATCTTCGTCTCTATCTGTTATTTCATAGACACCGATATATATATGCATATGATACATAGTATTATTAAAAGTCTGTCCCATATCTTGTATCGCTTGCATAATCTTCTGCTCTAGAAATTGATCCTTTGGAATACATACTGCAAATTTATCACCACCGATCCTTCCATAGACTGCGTTTTTACCGCAGTATTTTTTCAGAAGATCAGCCTCCATCTTTAACACTTCATTTCCTTTTTCCAGACCAAAGAGATCATTGATCAACTTAAAGTCCTTAATATTAGAACAAAGCAGCAGCCAATCCACATCCGGCGTTTGCTGCAAAGCCTCTGACACCTTTGTTGCAAAATAACTTTGATTATATAATCCGGTCAAAGCATCATGCGTTGCCAAAAATTTTTCTTTTTCAAAGGCAAGTCGTTTTTCCGTAGTGTCTATAAAATTCAAGAAGAATCCGATATACTCCCCTTTTTTTGCAAATATTTTTCGGTATTCAATATCAAAATAATGCGTCACACCGTCAATAACCCATTGACTACTCGTCTCCACACTATTCTGATCTTGAAAATCATTCTCGTTGATCCAACGGCGTATCAGCTGTGTAATTTTTGAAAAATCGTCATTTGTAGACGAGAGCCTACTGCGAAAATGGTCATTTGCATAGACACACTCTTGATTGATATCAAAACAAACTACCGAATTATTCATTTTAGTTACAACGAAAGACAACGTCTTTTCGATCAGTTCCCTCGGCGTCCGATACAGGGTCAGATAACATATCAAAATTGCCGCAAACACAAAAAAAGGAAGTGACAGATCCAACGGAAATCCGGAAACATTGCACGCCATGTTCAATGCCATGATCACGCAAAGGACTACAAAGATCGGAATATATTTCGTGCGATAAAAGCTCGAAATACGCATGATCTTTGTAATAAAAGATGCAATCGCGCAAAACATCAAACAATACACAAAAACATAATGCAGATCATAAAAAATAGTTTTGCTGCTAATACAATACATTTGAATCCCTATATAGCTTACCTTTTTTAACGTAAAGACATGGTGAAAGAATGTATTTAAGAGCAAAGAAATCCCATCCAAATACGCAACAATAAAGCATCCGATTCGAAATGCGGACACTTCATGAAATACCCTTGTATATTGTTGGGAATACTGTAATATGTATATCAACACCAAATCAAAGAAAAACAAATAAACACTTTCCATAAAATATGCCACCAGCTGATACTGCGAAAAAGCAAATACGATATTGCTAATTATCGTGATTGTCACAAAGAACAAACATCTGGTAATAGAATCTGCCACATCACTTTTTACCTTTCTGGCATATTTTATACAAATCAGTATAGGAATTATTGTTAACAATAATATGACCATGTACAACTTGTCCATATAGATATCCTCCATTCCAACACAAACAATCCTATTACATTATACCCTGAAACGCGTACTTGTCAATTGACTTTCGATTTCAGAGTTCTCTGCTTTATATTGTTATCCGATCAATTTTATTGTATACTGTCACATGAATAAAAACAAAGGAGTAAAAATTATGGAAACGAAAACAAAGAAATTAGTAACCGCAGCACTCTTCGCAGCACTCGCCTGCGTTGCAACAATGATCATCAAATTCCCATCACCCTTAAAGGGCTACTTAAATATTGGTGACTGCATCGTATTGCTTTGTGGCTGGATGTTATCTCCGGTATACGGTTTTGTTGCAGCCGGTCTTGGTTCCGGATTAGCCGATCTATTATCCGGTTATCTCGTCTATGCCCCGGCCACCTTTATTATTAAAGGTCTTATGGCTCTGATCGCCTGCTATACCTTTAAGTTAATACGCAAATCTTTAGGTCATAATCTTCCTGCACGCATTGTCAGCGGTATCTTAGCTGAGATCATAATGGTACTTGGTTATTATGTATTTGAAGGGTTTATGTATGGCTTTATTGCTTCTGCAGTCAACATCCCGGCCAATGCCATTCAAGGAATTGTTGGTCTGATCCTTGGCACTATACTGATCAAGGCCTTTGAAAAAAGTAAGATAACTATAGAATAAGATTATCTCATAATCATTTTTACCAATGCTTTGCCGTCATACGATTAATCATCATCCACGACTAATCGTATGGCAAGGCATATAATTACAGTTCTGAATCACTGCCATCATTATATATCTTAAAACAAATAAAGTATTTCTACTCCACCGGGCTGTCTTCCTTTGCCACATATTCCAAGAAATCAAAATCGGCGTAATGCTTATGTTTCACACGATCCGCACAGGTGATGCCAACCATTGTTCCGGTAAACTCTCCATATTTACAATACTCATCGGAAAACTTTGTGGTATCAAATGGGATGCCAATCTTTTCATAATGTTCCCCATCATACCCCCAATAAAACTGTGAATGTTTCCCTTGGATCTCCAATCGGAAATAGATCGGTACATCATCCACTGCTTTTCTTGTATTGACAAATTCTGTCTTCTCTCCATTTTCCAGAGCGATAATGGAAATTGCACTCTGTCCCAGCGTTTCGCTGTAATATTTCCGCAGATTGATATAATTCATATTATCATAATAAATGATAAGACCTGCCGAATGTTGATGTACCTCCGGCACAAACTCCATCTTTGTCGTTATCGTTGCATAAACACTTGTGAGTTTCCTTGCCAGAATACTTACCTTATTTAGAGAAGTTCTTGACTCCTGTCCACTTAATCGGACATATCCTTTTCTAGCATGAATGTCTGCAAAGCTCTGAGGCATGAGACGAGGTGCATAATAAAAGTTGCCAAGCTCCGTTCCGTCAAAATCATCAAAATCCGGTATTTCGGACACCTTATATTCCGGCAATTCACTTTCTTCGCAGTATTCCTTAGCAATATTGCTTCCGTCTGCCATGCGAAGCCAGCCATCCTCGGTCCATTTCATTTTCTGGATGGCAGTCTCTCTGCCAAGCGTACAGCGAAGCTCCGGACGGAATGGTCTGGAGCAAAGATGTACCAGATATACCTCTCCAAGCTGCGTCTCCACATAGCTTCCATGACCGGCTTTCTGCAATACCACATCCGGGTTGAAATACTTTGGCTTTAAATGGTCCGGATCATGTCTTTCGTTGGACTCTATCGGATTAGACGTAACGATTGGATTCTGTGGATCTCCTTCATAAGGTCCCCATACATTTTTGGAACGCCCCATGGTTACACAATGATTATATCCGGTTCCTCCCTCGGCACACATAATATAATAATATCCATTTCGTTTGGTCAGATGTGGTGCTTCAATACAGCCTCTGTCTGTTCCACCCTTCCAGATCCGTTTTGGATACCCAATAATCTCCTTTTTCTCCGGATCATACTCAGAAACAGCAATCACTCCTGGTTTCTCATAGCCTTCTCTTGTCTCCCAATCCAAAGATACAATATATTTTCGCCCATCATCATCGTGAAGAATAGATGCATCGAAACCGGAGGAATGCAAATATACAGGCTCACTCCATGGACCCTTAATATCCTTAGCGGTGATCAGGAAATTATCCACATCAAAATAACGTGCATTCATGGAATTCATCACACCATAGATCACATAAAACATATCCTCTGTCTCGCAGTAAGTCAGGCATGGTGCCCAAATTCCTTTCGCTGATGGAAGTTTTTTTAGATCCGGATTGCTGTCATCTGTCAGCACATGGGTATAAAGCTCCCAGTTTTTCATATCGCGAGAATGATAGATCGGAATCCCCGGAAACCATTCAAAGGTAGATACGGCAATATAATAATCTTCCCCTTTCCGACAGATACAAGGATCCGGATTAAAACCTTTTAATATTGGATTTCTAAGCATATTTGTTTCCTCCATTTCATAAAAAATGTACTCTCGTTATCTTCTCAAAACGAGTCATTTCGGCTACATAAAAATGATCAATGCATTTACTCCCTACTGATCACACCACTGACTATACTGTGGGCAGACAGAACAATTTCTGTTTCTTTTCCGGAAATCCGTATATGAACCGGTACTGCTTCTTCTCCACGGTTTAACAGAATCAATACAATTCTTCCATCCGGATTTTCCCATGCAGTGACATCTATCTCATCGGTATATCTGCTAAAGCCAAGACGCACTGCACCCGGTTGGATAAAATGCGCAAAATTCCAGTAGTAATCCGCACTCATCCTCTGCAGCAATTCCTTGCGTTCCTCATCAAACAAGAACGGTGCATCACAATAGTTTCCCACATGATTTGGTCCCCCCTCTTTATTTAAGAGGATGTTCCAATCATAAAATGCATTCAGACCATGATTCAAATTTCCAATCATATCATGAGCGAGTCGACCGGCATTGACCGATTCTGCAGCAGAATCAAACTTGTTGTATTCCAGGCAGCTTTCAGACAAAATAAGCTTTTTATCCGGGAACTGCTGTCGTACCAGGTCCAATGTCTCAAAATGATCCCCACTGTACCAATGAAATGCCGTTCCGGCAATCATGCCATCTGTCGTCACATCGATCAGATCGCAGGCTCTTTCAAAAACACGTTCCTTGTTGTGATCCCATATAAAGATCTCTACATGCTCCAGACCGGCCTGCTTCATCGCCGGGTATAAATGATCTGTAAGAAATTCTTTCTCCTGCTCTGCAGAATACACGCAGGAGTCCCAGAGCTGGACAGCCTTTGGTTCATTTTGTATTGATATACGCTCCACCTCATAGCCACGTTTTTCAAACTCTGTGATATAACGGCAGATACATTTTGCCCATAACGGATAATATTCCTTTTTTAAGCTTCCACCATTTTTTCGCGAATCATTTGTCTTCATAAATTCAGGCGGTGACCATGGAGACAACATGATCTTTAATGGTTTTTGTGCCATCTTCTGCGCGGCAGCAAGAAGCGGAAGAATATATTTCTCTGTGTCCGAAAAATCGAATGATTCCAGATCCTGATCCAGCGGATCGCATATGGCAGAATACAAATGTGTTGAAAAATCACAGCTGTCCATATGGATCCTCACCTTCCGGTAATTCATATGGTCCGGATGAAAATACATCGTAAGAAGTCTTTCTTGCTGCTCCGGATCCAACTGTTGAAACACATAACCTGCCGCATCCGTAATAGCTCCGCCAAATCCTTCAAAGCTCTGGTATTTCACCTGCGGATAAACATTTATCACCTGATCCTCCACACCGTCATCATCAACAAATTCTACTGTTTTTTCATATTGTTCAAGCTTTTTTACTCCAACACTTTCTACATAAGTCAGCTTCATTCTTTTCCTCCTTCTTTCTCCCGCAAAATCATAACGCCCCAGTCTTTCAACGGCAGACTCTGCTCCTTTTTATAACACTGTCCGGTGAGAATATCCTCCACCATTTCAAAAGGACATGGAATCTCTTTCTCATCTTCGCTGTAATGAAGAATATAGTGGATCTTCTCATGTTTATAATTGATCCCACTGCGAATGATCACCGGCCACATAATATTATCCTTAAAATAATTGTCAATGTGAGCGCATGCTATGGCATCCTTCAATATTTCTTTCAGCTTGTCCTTTGTTACATAACAACCGACATAATATCCATATCCCTGACCAAAAGAATTCTTTGTGATCGCCGCATATTTTCCCCAGTATTTATGCTCATATTGTTCCATTACCTGAGCACTGTCTTGTTTTAGCAATTCTGCAAAATATAAAACCTGCTCTCCGGCAACCTTGATCCGCCCAGGCTCAGTAAACTGGTTATAGCTCATACCGAAGCACTCGGTCATACCATGAGGCTGCGCATCCGGATACACGCTTAAATGACGATCTGCCACAAAGGACTTAAAGGAGCTGACAAGCACACCCCCTGACTGTACATATTTCTTTAGTTTCTGTATAAAGGTATCTGAAACACTGTATAACGCAGGAGTAACGATCATCTGATATGGCTTATCCTTCTGCTCTAATCGTTCTTCCATCTGATGAATATCTATCACATCACACGGAATATTCATTTCATACAGGCAGTCATACATCCGGCGTACCACATCGTTATAGCTTAAATCCTTGTCAATTGGAAACCACCGGAAACTTGTTAATGATTGATTATCTACTACCAATGCCACCGGGCTTTTTCTTGAAATGCACAGGACATCCTTTCCGATTCCTGCTATCTCTCTTCCAAACATTCCGGCTTCTTCATAAGCAGGATTCACAGCAAGATCATGGCTTAAAACACCTTTCCAGTATGTCTCATATCCATCATGAATGGAGTGCCAATTCCAGTACATGATCCCTTCGGCACCACTTGCCAGATGACTGTATCCCTGCAGTCGCAGCTGCCCCGGATACGGCGTCCAGTATTTAAATGCCTGTGCCTGGCATTCCAGTACCAAATAGGAGCTATCCTTCAGAGTGCGGATAGAATCGCCGCCAAATGCAATTTCTGCTCCGGTCAGATCATCTTGTGTCGGATGGTAAATATCCGTTCCCGCAATCGTTACTGCCTTAGACGCTTCATAATGATTTATGTCCGGCTGCACTCCATAAGAATATCCATCCTGTGCAATATCGGCTCCGAATTTCTTCCATTCGAAATCAAAATTATGCGTAATGAACTGATCCTGCCTCTTATATTTCTTTACGATCTCGGACTGCCACATCAGATATTCTGCCGCCAGACTCCTCTGAAATTTGGCAAATTCACTGGCAAGCCCGCCGTGAATACATCCGGCCATATCCGGAAAATCTGACCAGTCATGGATCGAATTACTCCAATAACGCAGTCCAAACACATCATTTAACCGCTCTGTCGTATGAAACTGCTCTTTAAGATACTCCACGAACATTGCCTGTACCTCAGGAGAAGCAGTGCCGTAATGTTTTGTCTCGTTATCAATCTGAAAGCCGATAACACACGGATTCTTCGCTGTATGTTCGAGCAATCTACAAATCACATTTTCAGCACACTGCCGAAACACCGGATGAACAATATCCATGATCTGGCGCCGTCCATATTTTGCTCTGGTGTAACCATTAAATACCATCACCTCCGGGCATTTCTTTTCCAGCCAGGAAGGAATGGCATAAGTAGGTGTCCCGATCACTGCATACATCCCGGCTTTTTCTACCGCTGCAAGAACTTTGTCAACATAAGAAAAATCGAATTTCCCCTCGACCGGTTCCAAAGTGCTCCATGTCGACTCGGCAATACGGACAGTATTCATACCTGCCTCCTGCATCATGGCAATATCCTCCTGTAAACGTTCGTAGGGCATATACTCCGGATAATATGCTGCGCCAAATAGTATATTATTTCTTTCTAAGTCTTTCATAACATTCCTCCATCACGCATAGATTCATATAAGACAGACCTTCCAAAACCATAATGATCTCGGAAGGTCTTTTTTATTAATAGAAAACTGCTGACAAATGCACGCTTTCTGTCAGATTACAAATTACTACTGATCGTTACGATGCTTTCCCTGCTCCAGATCTGCGATAACCTGATCGTATTTCTTATCCAGATCAAAGAATACCATGCAGATTACGACGATCACAACCATTATAAATGGGATCCAAGCAAAGGACCAGTTGATCGCAGCCAATGCTTTTGCGGACTGTACTGCATTCTTTGCATCAAATCCACCGAAGCCTAAAACCCAGCCCAGTGCCGCAGTACCAATACCGGATCCAACTTTCATACAGAAAGAGGAAGCTGCGTTGCCCATGCCGGCAGTACCATAACCGTTGTACCACTCTCCATAAGTGATCGCATCCTGCAAAAGACCAAACATGGATGCTCCTCCACAGGCAAATCCCATACCCTTTACAACAGATAACACACAAGTAAGTGTTACATTTGTTGTAAAACCGGAAAGAAGGAATCCGATTCCGGAAACAGCCATTCCACACATAAACAGATTTTTCTTGGAAACCTTTTTCATGATAAACGGTGTCACAAACAGAAACGCAATCTGTGCCATAGACAGACAGTTTGAAATAATTGCATATTTCCCGGCATTTCCAACATTATATTGTGCAAAATATACAGCTGATCCGAAGAAACAGGACATCATAAAGTACATTGCAAAGATTGCGATTACAAGCAGTACCCAGTACTTATTTACAAATAATCCCTTGATCCCCTTGAAGAAAGAAATCCGATTCTCCTTTGTTTCTTTCTGATCGGAACCACTCTCTACGACACGTTCTTTACACATAAAGAATGTGAACATATTCAGGATTACAAATACGATCATTAAAACGATAAATGTCAGCGTCCAACCCTTCTGGGAATAAACATCTCCACCACCAAAAGCTGCTGTCATCTTTAATACGACCGTGTTGATCGTCATCGTACCTGCCGTTGCCAAAAGGTTACGGAAGTTGCCAAGAAGACCTCTCTCATACTGGTTGGTTGTCATCAATCCGTTAAGTGTAGCATACGGAACATTGATTCCTGTATAAAAGATCGTGGATACTAAGTTATATGTCAGGAACATATAAGCTAACTGTGTCTTGCCAACAAATGATGCCGGAACGGTAAACATCAGAACCGTACACACAGCCAGCGGAATACATAATCTGGCGATCCATGGACGGGCTTTTCCCCATTTACTATGGGTATGATCAATAATATATCCCATTACCAGATCTGAAATACCATCAAATATTTTTGAAATTGCAATGATCGAAGCGGCTGCTGCTGCACTGGCTCCCACAACATTCGTGTAATATACCAACAAAAATGCACTAATTGCAGAATATACTAAATTTCCTGCATAATCTCCTATACCATAAGCAAAACGCTCTAAAAAGGAAAGTCTTGCATTTGGATTCATCTTATTATCATTCATACTTGTTACCTCCTATTTTGTAATTTATTTGTCTAACGGAAACCATCCAAAATCAACACAACGTCCCAGATCCCAGCTGTCCCAGCCGACCCAGCCATCTGTGTTGACTGTATCTGTAAGCAACTTATAACTCCAGTAAAAATATCCAGATCCCTTATCCCAGGCCTCTTTCTGCATTTTTGCAACCGCCTGATAGATTTCCTTTTTCTGCTCCGGAGTATATGTCTCTACAGAAGCACCTTCCAGTCCGTTAAGAACAGTCTGTCCTCCCTTAGTATCCCAACCACAGGCAAGAGAATTAAACAGACACCACTCACCGCAGATAACCGGGAAATACTGCTGCATTTCCTCGATCTCCTTCATGAAGTGCTCTTTCACATATTTTTCGTATCCTTCTACTGTCTGCTCACATCCCATCATTTCTGCCATCATCAAATATTGATGGGTATCCAGAACGACATTTTTATACTTTTCTTCCCGCATAAAATCTTTCCAGATAGTAAGTTCGAATCCGTCGTGAATAACGATGTATTTATCCTCTGACAGATATTTTTCAATGCGGTCATACGCATCCAGATAAAACTTTCGGATGAATTCCACGGTGATCGGAGCGCTTCCTTTCGCCATCTCCTCGTCTACCGGTGGATATCTTTTCTGGATATTGAGAAGCTCCCATGCTCCCTGCAGTGCCGGTTCATTGATCAGCTCAATTCCCCAGAGTCCTTCTCTGTGTCCGTATCTTTGTGCCAGTCGTTCCAATACGGTATGAACAAATTCCACCTCTTCCGGATTCTGTGCCCATTTACACACACCGCAGATTCCGCCATTATCAGATCCGTTCTGTCCCTCCGGTGCAGTATGCAGATCGATCAGTATCTTCAATCCATATTTTTCAGCCCAGTTGAATGCCTTGTCCAGATCCTCAATGCATCCAATAAACGGCTCTCTGTCTCCAAAAATAAAATATGGTACCGGAATACGAACCGCATCCAATCCCCATGATTTGATCGTTACAAAATCACGCTCCGTAATGTACTCACTGCGATGGATCTTGATCCTTGCCTCATACACCTCTTTTGACAACTGTCTTGGAAGCCAATACTCATCCTCTGCCGTGGTTCCTTCAAACAATGCCGGATTCATCCACTTTTCCAGAACAAGCCAGTTTCCTAAATTAACACCCTTCACTTTCATAAATGTTCACCCTACCTTTCTTTTTAGATATTCCGTTTCGGTTGTTTCTTAACTTGTGACTACATTTTATGATGAAAACGGGCTTATTTATATTAAAAATGTTAGATTTTTAACATAATTATCAGATAATATGATATACTTCATCTATAACATGACAGAGTAGGAGGAACCCCTGATGCAAGATACCATTTTACTTCAATATCTTTCCAAAAAAATGCACACTCATGCATATAAATTAACCATCGACGGGGAAATTACTTTTTCCTGCTGCAAAGTCCTTGCTTTTCAGGATACCTATATCAAAGACAAGGATTTTCTGGACTTTTTACTGGAATCACTGCCACAGGGAATTCCTTGTCTTAGATCCATCCGGCAAAAAAATATTTACGGCATCGTTACAGGCCACAATGCTATTTATATTGTCGGTCCTGTCAGTTTTGCCTCTCCTGTTTATCTGAACTGCGACTACAACGAACTAATATTAGAAGAAGAAATTGAAAAATACGTTCCACAGGTCAATCCGGATGACTACCTGGAAGATATATTGTTTCTGAACCATATGATCACCGGAGTAGAATCAACAACCGAGCAGATCATAGAGACTAACTGCCTCAATCATGACCATACGGGAAAAGTACAAAAACACTTTAACGATATACTATTTGAAAACCATGAAAATAATGTCCATCATAATCCCTACGATCAGGAGATGCGGGAATTTGGCAGCATCGAAAACGGTGATCTGATCCAATTAGAAAAAAGCCTGCAAGAGGATTATGACGGAACGATCGGCACTCTTGCAAAAGATCCCTTGCGCAATCTCAAAAATCTCGGTATTGTTCTGGTCACTCTCGCAAGCCGTGCTGCGATCCGCGGAGGCCTCTCTCCGGAAATTTCCTTTTCTCTGAGCGATTCCTACATCCAACAGATTGAAGAGTGCAAGGATCTTGCCCTTGTCGCTCCCCTTGCCCACAAAGCAGAATTCCAATATGCTGAAATGGTTCATGAGATCAAAGAGAAGCAGAAAGGCATTTTGAAAAAACAGAAAAATCCCCGCATTAATAAATGCAAGGATTTTATCTTTTCTCATTTACATGACCGGATCACACTGGAAGATTTGGCTGCTGAAGCAGACTGTAACCCCAACTACCTCTCCCAGCTATTCAAGGAATGCGAAGGGATCAGTATATCCGGTTACATTCTTCAGGAGAAGATCAACCGAGCCAAAAATTTACTGATCTATTCCGATTATTCCTATATTGAGATCGCAACTTATCTGGGATTTTCATCGCAAAGCCACTTGGGAACCCAATTCAAAAAACACACCGGATACACTCTGCGTCAATACCGTGAAATCTACGGACGAAAGGAATGATCTAGCGTAATTCCCTCTTCAAAATGAAGCCGTTTGCTGCAGATCTCCAACGCAGGTAACCTATGAGATACAAATTTCAAATATGGTCAACAGTACAACAAAGGAACGGTATTTCTTTGTCACTTTTCTAAGCCATGTAAGTGTACTTTTTTCTTTCACCGATACCCTCCGATCCTTCCTCACAATGCCACCTTTCGTGACACCATTCTATTCTGCCGGAACAAACGGAAGCTCAATCGTATCCGAATCTTTCTCACCGCTATCCTTACTGCCAGAATCTATGCTATCGTTATTTTTACTGCCGGAATCCTTGCTGTCAGAATCTATGCTATCGTTATTTTTGCTGTCAGAATCCTTACTGCCGGAATCTATGCTATCGTTATTTTTACTGCCGGAATCCTTACTGCCGGAATCCTTGCTGTCAGAATCCTTGCTGTCAGAATCCTTGCTGTCAGAATCCTTGTTACCGGAATTTTTGTTATCTGAATCATTCTTACCGCTATCCCTGCTCGTCTCATCCTTCTGATCGGATGAAGCTTTGGATGGCATATTGTCATCCAAAGATGTCGGATCTGTTGCTGTCTGTTCTGACCTATCCGATTCCCTTGCAGTATTTTGACCGGACTGCCTCATCACTACCGCAGCGACAATGACTGCCAGCATAACCACAAGACCAATCGCCGTAATAAACATTGTTTTTTTCTTATTTTTCATAGCCGGTCTCCTAACATTATCTTCATTATTTTTCGGAAAACGGTACAAAAGGCGTCTCCGGATCACCACTTGTTGTAATAATATCCTCTGTTTCAAACTCTACAATCTCCATCTCCGGTACTTCATATCTCTCTTTCATAATCTGATACTCCTTTCATTTTCAAATAAATTCTGTGTTAATATCTATGTACTCTTGCTATTCGGTTACCTTGATCGTTCACTTACTAATTGGATTGGCATATAGACTGCGCGGTATATGCATAATTGGAAAATGCTTTCACCAGTGTCACCAGAGCATCCTCATAAGTCCCCTCCTGAGCTTGTAATACCTGATAACAGTACATCATCGCACAGTAATCTCCACTCAATGTGTTCGTACCATCAGTTACGGTAAACTTTTTTGAATTTCCTAACTCATTTGCCTTGATGTTTTCCAGAGACAGAATATAATACTGACCTCGTTTCACCGGTGTGATTTCTTTTCCGTCTACGATAAAATTCAGCTTTGACACATCGATTCCTTCCTTCGGTTCATAGAAGATATTCAATGTAGTTTCCGATTTCAATACCATGCTAAGTCCGGCAAATTGTCCAAGCACTTTATTTTCAGCCTTATTTGCAACAAAATTATCAATATAACCCTCAAATCGATCCAGTATTTCCAACTCATTATCATTTAAATACTTATTTGCCAGCTCATCCACCGCCTTATTAAAATACTTCTGTGAGCAGGCACCATAATTCAACATCGCCACAGCGAAGGGATAGGCATCCACATACGATGAACTATTCTTAATTATGTATTGTGCATAGTCTCTGACGGTATAGGTATATTCTTTGCCGCAATTTCCATTTCCATCAAACATCTGCGCTTTAATATCCTGTGTCATCTCATAGGATGATACCTCACATGGAAATTTGTAATATGTTGTTCCTTCTTTGATCGTGGTGTTCGTCTGTGCCGCGGAAACAGGCACCTTCGTAACAGTTCCATTCGGAAGGGTAAACTGCATATACGCATCCTTATCTGCAATAATCTGATCCGACAACTCCATGTAGAAGTTAACGCCGATATTACCGGTAAGACTTAAGGAATAACCGGCAAGCTTAGCGCCGATGCCATCTATGATCGCACCACAGTCATCACATTTTCCATCATTATCCGCATCCGGATGGTCACCATAGGTATTCTTCTCTGTATTCGAATACGCATAAGATACCGGCTCTCCCGGTTTGCCCTCACATCCGTTATAAATAGCGTTCTTATAAACTTTAGCCCCACCTAGGTTCGGATAAGTGTCTGTTCCGATGGTCTGTCCCCAGACTTCATCGGACTGGTCAAGCTGTAAGAGATACGCAACTTCACCGGTCTTAAACTCATCTGTCGTTTTGCCTTCGACTTTTGTGGCCGTTCCGCTATTCGCGCCTATCGCATTTCCAGTATAAATGGTGCTGTCATAATAACAGTTTGTGATGGTTCCTTTATTCCATCCGTTCACGCCTCCTACATATCCACTACCACCAACACTACCGACATTATAGCAGTTTGTGATAGTTCCTTTACTATTATATCCGCTCACGCCTCCTACATAACGTTCTATACCACTGACGCTACCGGCATTATAACTATTTGTGATGGTTCCTCCGTCATTATATCCGTTCACACCTCCCACATTACCTTCGCTACTACTGACGCTACCGATATTATAGCAGTCTGTGATGCTTCCGGTATTATTACCTCCACACACGCCTCCTACAAATTCTAAGCCACTGACGCTGCCGGCATTATAACTGTTTATGATAGTTCCTTTACTATTATATCCGCTCACGCCTCCTACAAAACCGCTACTACCACTGACGTTTCCGGTATTATAACAGTTTGTGATGCTTCCGGTATCATTATATCCGCTCACGCCTCCTAGAGTTCCTAAACCACTGACGCTGCCGGTATTATAACAGTTTGTGATAGTTCCGGTATAATTATTTCCACACACGCCTCCTACCTTACTGGTACCATAGAAATAAGAATCCAAAATACCTGCATTGGCAATCTTACCATTGTTACGACCGAACAATCCCACATCATAACTATCCTCTTGATTGAAATACAATCCACTGATTGTGTGGTTTTGTCCATCAAATATACCAGTGTATGGACTTGCGCTAGTTGCTATCGGTGTCCATTCCTTGAATGTTCCCTCATTTACTGTTCCATCCGACTTCAGAACATTTTTATTCACAACAATATCCGCGGTCAGGACTGCATTCGCCGATGCATTCTGCGTCTCGCCCGAAAGCGTACCATTTACAAGTCCTGCAAACCAGTAAAGCTGACCTGCATTACTGATTTCGTAAACCGCATCCTTGCTATCGTCCCCATCTATATCATACTTGTCTGTGGTAAGCTTTGCCGACTGGTATACCTCATTACATGCACAGAAACCATTCTCGCCGATGCTGTGAGATTCCGTTTCTTTCGTTACATATCCGATCGGACAGTCTTTGCATGCCACATTTTTTATATGTTCTTTGTCATCTTTCCAAGTGTATGTAACATCACCGTCTTTGTTATGTGTATGCTCTTCTCCATCTACCAAAAGGCTCGCACCATCTGCCAAAGTGAGTTTCTCCGGATTAGTAATACTCGCACCACTCTCAAATTCAATGCTTTCCCCACTTGCAATCGTTAAATCTTCTTTTAAAGTGGCTTTACCATATACATATGTTTTCGTTACATTAACTTCCTTCTCATAGTCTTTCCATTGCTTTGTGATGACAGAGTTGCTACTATCAACATTTTTTATTACAGAATCTTCTGGATATGCTTCATATGTTTTACCAATTTCCGCCAGAATCTGGCTGTCTGATATGGTAATTCCATTCTTTGATGAAATTGCCCCCGCCATATCCTCGGTACTCTTAGCTTTAACATAACTATCCTTTATACTTACTGTATTACCCAAAATTGCATCATTAATTTGATTATTGTTCACAGCAATATGACTATTTTCAATCGCTAAACTCCCATGACATCTGATCTCGGAAGTTTCCACCGTTGCTCCCATTATACTTAGGTTACGTGGCTTCCTTGTGCTTCCTGCAAGGATACTTTCACAAATCAGACTTCCGTTATTATCACTCTTTATTGTCAAAGTATGCTCATTCTCACTATTTCCCGGTTCAATTTGAATATACTGCTCCACGTTATTGGTTCCTGATAACAGAATCGAAAGATCCCTATCGCAACTCAAATTAGTAATAGACACACCTTGCAGTACCAACTGATTCTCTTCACCGTCATAATACCAACCATTTCCCTGATATATTGTATTCTTATTATCTTTTCCATCGTCTTGAAGTTTTCCATCCCAAATAACTGCTATAGTAGTGCCATCGCCTACATACAGATACTGAGGGGCATTTTCTGCCAAAGTAATTTCCGCAGTCTCCTCCGCCTTCGCATTCATCACGCCCCAGCCGCTGACATCCACCACTGACAGCATCATAAGAGCCGCCATGGCTCCGGCAAACATCCGCCTTATTCCTCGTTTTCTTTGTTTCATATCTTCCTCCCTTTCCCTGCGATGTACTCTCGAAATTCTTCGTTTAGAAGATTCTTTCATTCAGAGATTTTCGCATAATTTAAGATCATTTCCTTGATCCTGCGTAACTCCGGGGTATAATCCTTGTTGTCCTCTGATCCCCAGATAAATCCGCTGGCACAGTACGTACAAGCCGTCATCATTGTATGCACTGTCACACGAAAAAATTCCTCCTTCGGAATATCCGTACGAAATGTGTGATCCTCCTTTGCCTTCTCATACATCCATTCCAGTCTCGTATCGACCGAATAAAGGGATGCATGAAACTCCTCAAGCTGTTTCTCCTCTACTTTCTCATGGGTGACATAATGGTTGAAATTGTCATTATACTGCAATAAATCCTTGTGATGCTGGTACATTTCGATATAACTGTCCAGCGTGAAAGTAAACCTATCAATTGCCGGAATATCTCCAATCGATGTAAGCGGACGCTTCGCATCCAGTGCATCCAGATACTCTTTCCATTTGGCAGCACACACCGCGATCACTAACTCCAGCTTATTCGGATAATAGCGGAATAATGTCGCACGTCCTACTCCTGCCGCCTCTGCAATCTCTCCCATACTGACCGGCTCAATTTTCTTCTCTACAAAAATTTGAAACGCAGCATTGATAATTGCTTTTCGTCTGTTATCCTTCATACTGCTTTTTATCTGTGTCTCATTCATAAAATAATCCTTTCCGTGATACTCGCTGTCTCAATCATACTGAAAGATTATTGTCTTGTCAATATCGGATGGGGGAAAATAGATATCCGGATATCCTTTAGCTGTTTCCCAAGGACTGAATGCTCATTCAAGAGCCTTCAGCCCAATCATTTTGTTCATTTCCTAGAAAAAATCAACCATTTTTATTTTTTTCATAATTTGCCTTTCTTAATTTGGGTGATTTCATGATCTCACCTTTCTCTTATCAATCACTATTTTCCACTCTTTTGTTATTGCCGGACAATTTTAACAATCCAGCTTCGATAAGACACATCTGATTCACCGTTACTTTTCTTCTCCAAATGCAACCTGCCTGTCACACAGCTTAAGTGCAGCCGGACGGTGGGTTACAATGATCACTGTCTTATCCGTCATGCTGCGAAGATTCCCAAGAACTGCTTCTTCCGTTCCGGCATCCAGTGCACTTGTAGCTTCATCCAGAAGAAGTACCGGTCGGTCGGAATAAATTGCCCTTGCAATCGCAAGCCTCTGCATCTGTCCTTCGGATAGTCCCAAGCCACGCTCTCCAAGCAACGTATCAATCCCATGCTCCAGTTCTGCGATAAAGCCATCCGCACAGGCAATCTGCAGAGCTCTGTGAATGCCTGCTTCATCTCCTGTTCTGTTCTTATCTGAAAATGTAATGATATCCCGGATACTTCCACTCATAAGCTGATTGCCCTGTGGAACATAGGCAAACATGGAACGGTCACAGCCATACACTTCTCCGGCATCCACTGTATACAAGCCCATCATAAGCTTTAACACAGTACTTTTGCCACAGCCACTCGGACCGGTAAATGCCACAAACTCGCTCTTTCGTATCTCTAAGCTGTAATCCTTTAATACGATTGGCATAACCGTATCTCCCTCGGTAATGACCGGCGGAAGATATGTAAAATCCACATGCGACAAGCCGAAAGTGCTGTTATACGGAATATATTTTACTTCATCCTCAGCATACGCCTCAATCTCCATCAGCCTCTCCGCACTCGCAAGCATAGCGAAATACTTCGGCAGATAGCCTGTGATATTGGCAAACGGATTCTGTATCTGGCTGATAAGCTGAAGCATCGCCATAAATGTACCGTAGGTCATAGTGCCACCATAGATACTAAAAGCTCCATAGACTGCTCCAAGCACATAAGCTCCGTTCATAACTGCTCCAAAGCCGATATTGCACACATTAGAAAAATGATTCTTACGCATGCGGGCTTTCTTGTGCTCGCTCATATGGCTTTCCGCCTCAGTAAGACTATCCACTTCCTTGCCAAATGCTTTGACGATCATCAAACTGCCAAGATGCTCCTGCAAGAAGATACGGACAAATCCATCCTTTTCCTGCATCTGCTTGTGCAGCTTTTTTAACTGCTTTCTGAAAATATAAGTAAGCAGCACCAGAAGTATTCCACCCGGCACAAGGATATAGGCAAACCTCGGTTCCATAATAAGGATTACCACAAGTGCTCCTGCCATCTTCGTTACCATTCCGGCTACGCCCGGCACAATCGTGGCAAGCCCCTCTGACACGACAACAGTATCTGATGTCAGGCGGTTCATCCACTCACCGGAATGGATTGCGGTGACTGCTCCATAATTGTGTGTAAGAAGCCCTGCAAACAGCCTGCTTTTGAATGTATTCTCATAGGTTGCCTTAGCGTATTCTTCTAAGAACCGAAGAACTGCCCGGAGTGCAATCTGCCCCACCACAAGTGCCGCAAAGAGGACACAATAGGTAATCATTTTGGAGCTGTCATGTGCCACTGCCCCATCAATCAGTCCACGCAGGAGCAGAGCATAAAAAACACTGCTGATGCCAAGTACCATCTGCAAAAACAGCAGGAATAGTATATATAATCTGCTTTTGCCTGCGACCTCGTTGATAAAGTGCAGGGCGGATTTGTTCGTCTTTCTCATAAATAATCACACCAACTTCGATTCATTTTTCTCTCTTTTTTCTCAAAACAGATTGTAATCTCATTCTGATTTTCTTCAAAAATATCCGCAGCTTATATGGTCTGCACCACAGCCACACATACAATCGGTATCTTATGTCATCGGTCTTGTACTGCTTCCCTTTGTGGGCAAAGTCTGTCATCACACCAATAACATCTATTTTAGGGATTCCACTCTCTATCCCAATACAGTTATCACCAAGGATATCATAGAAATCTTCATATACCTTGACAATTCTGTGAAGCACATACTGGTCTGTGCCTCTTTTATATAACACAACATCCCATAACTTACAGCTTTCGCCCTGCTTCACCTCACGCACTGTGAAAGAGTCCCGTCCCTGCTTTAGCAGCGGCAGCATACTCACTCCTACATTTTTGTATGTGAGAGTATGGAATTTACGTAGATATTCCTCATAAGATAATCTGGTCATTCCTCTATCGCTCCAATGCCACGCAGCTTCTCCACAATTGACTCCACATCCTTTTGCAGCACATCCTTCGGAGCATCGTACTTTTCATACATTGCCTCAACAATCTGCTCTTTGGTACTATCTGTTTTCAGGCACTCTACAATAAAAGCCGCTGACTTGTTGCTTCTGACAAGTCCGGCAAAGGAGCTGGTTACATCAATTAGTACCTGCTCTCCATCGCTGTCGTGTGTGATAAATGTATCTTTTAATCTCATCTATAATTCCTCCTGTTTCTTAAGTCTATTCATTCCTTCATAAGCAACCTTTGCAGCCTCGATATCCATGTTACAGCCAAGCCGGTAGACCGGCATTACATTAAGCATCCTATCTATGAGGGAAAGTGTCTGCTTCATTCCGTCCGCTGATAAGCTGCGATTCGTCTGCTGGACAATCATCGGATATGCGGCATGTGGCTCTGCCGGTTCGATATGATTTGTGGTATCTCTTGTCAATATGCAGATGCCCTTTAGCGGTACTGCAATATTCGTGCTTAGTCTGTGCTTGCCATCCCAGGGTGTACCATATGCGGTCATGCCGGAGTCTGTGATATGAAGAAGTGGCTTGTCATCGTTTACCATGACGGCACGCTCCCCGAAATACTCTCTCCACAGTCGTGTATGAGTGGACTTGCCGGTGCCGCTTTTCGCTGTAAAAAGATAGCCTTCGCCATCTACTGCAATGACCGAGCCATGAAAAAGCAGAGTATCACAGGATAAAAGGCGGTCTGCAATCTTGCGATAGACCGCAAGTGTCTCTAAGTAGGCATCGGAAAAATGCCTGATAGGAATGCCCTCTTTGATATCTTCTCTGGCGGATTTCTCACGCTCAAAGTCGATATCGGACTGCGTGGTGGAATCGTGAAATAAACCGGTGACACAGCTCCACTAGTTTCTGTAGCTGTACCCCTTTGAACATCTGCCACCATATAATCTTTGCAATATTCTCTGATATAATCACAGACAGGACAGATGGTAAAATACTGTCCTGCCAGACGGATTGTAAAGTTCTTCATATGCGACCTCTGATTGCATTCAAATTATAATTCTACTTCTGTTTCTTTTTCTTCCGGATAAATAAAGCCATTCCTGTCACTGCAATCGCTGCCGCAATTACTATCAATATAATTCCCCGCACCGGCATACTATGTGATTTTTCGGAGGCTGTATCTGCATTTGAGCCGATGGTATTTTCGTCGGCATCTATGCCCTCGTCAATTCCTGCAATCTCTGTGCCACCACTCTGCTTTTCTGTACCACGATTTTGTACTGTAGCGCCGTCATCTGTCTTGTTTTCTTTCTTGTACTGCTCGGCAAGTTTCTTTTCCTCTGCGGCTGTATCTACCGAGGAATCTACCGTAACTTTATAATTGCTCTTATTATTGTTGGCTCCGGACTGTTTCTTAGTCTGATTATTGGATGTGCCGGACGTATTCGCGTTTCCGGCATCTTTATTTCCTGAATTATCGCCCTTCTTATTGTCTGTGGCATCGGACGGATTCGACTTTCCGTTTTCATCGGTATCTTTCTTGTCTGTATTTTCATTGGAATCCTCGATTTTGGTATCTGCGGAAGCAAGTACCACACTCTTGAGATTTCCGACACCTGAAAATGCATTTGCATGAATTGTCGTAACTGTAGATGGTACGATGATCTTCTCTACCGAATTACATAATAAAAATGCATAATCATTGATTTCTGTTACCGCCTTGTCGTTAATATAGGCAGGAATGGTAACCTCTTTGTCGCTTCCATTATATGCATAAATTGATACGTTTTCTCCATTATCTTCGTATTGAAAATTTCCATAATATTCTGTCGCATACACCTGTACACTTCCAAACAGGCAAAGGAAGCAAATACATACTGCTGTTAAAATCATATTTTTTATCTTCACAATCAATCTCCTCTGTACTGGTTGATAATGACAGCCATTTATAAATACCCGTTACTGTGCTAAATAATTTAAATAGCTTCTCTGTTATTTGGAAAAAGCGGCGGTTTGCACCGCCGCCCCCTGAATAATGGTATTCTTAGTCTCCGAAGCCTTCATCACCGCCACCAATCTGACCACCGCCACTGGTAGTAATCACATCTTCTGTTTCAAATTCAATAATTTCCATTTCTGCTACTTCATAAACTTCTTTCATTTCTTTGTCCTTCCTTTCACTTAAACTTGTACAGCGAATATTAAATAATTGGCAGTTTGACTTGCTTATTTTCCTGATGGCACTACTCCACAAGCCTCGACGTACGCCATGGCTCCGGCAAACATACGCCTTATTCCTCGTTTTCTTTGTTTCATATCTTCCTCCCTTTCCGTGATACTCGCTGTCTCAATCATACTGAAAGATTATCGTCTTGTCAATATCGGATTGGGGGAAAATGATCATCATTCGCTCATCATTTGTCCATTATTATTCAACACTTTCCCTACTGATCCTGCCGGATTTTTTTCACAATAGTTATTTCTTGGAATGTCCTGCTTCTCCTCTCCTTACTGAAAATCATCCGGACAGCCCGGTACACCCAGTAAAACGGCAGAAGCCAGTGATGTCTTTTCAGTACCGGGCAATAATCATACTGCTCTTTTCCCGGAAACAGTCGTTTTATTATATAAGCAGCTTTTGAAATACTTCCATCTTTTTTCCGATGCTGAGACATGCTGTTTACTACTCTGCGCTCTGTCGTACCATATGCTCCGGAAGTCATATAATAATAAAGCAGCTTACTCTCTTCCGGCGTAAGAGCGTGACGAAATCTCTCCGTCCCTTCTTCTGCGAGGATATCATTTATTCGGAACACTTTCTTGCAAAGATCCCTATTTTCTTTCTCAAAATCTGCAATACCAAGAATCTCACACTGCTTGTCAATATAAGGAAAATCAAGGGAATCTTCCAGCCGATTCAAATACACATATTGATCCAATAGAGAACGGATTCCTGTACCGCTTCCATCAAAGTGCTTGAACATATGCGTCATAATATATACATAGAAATCCTCATCCGTAAAGCGATACTCGGATCGATTTCCTTTCGGACGCAGACGGTCTTTGATCCTGTCATAATAGCTTATCCACTCATTGTGATGACCCGCTCCGTAAAGTGAAGTATGCATTTCAAAATTATAAACCGGTTCTTTTTCATAGACATCATGATTTCCCTGCTCAAAAACTTCGACCTCATAACCGCGGCTTATCATGTAATCCCGGATCTGCTTCGCATAGTCTTTATCAAACAAAATGTCATTGTCCGACATCTGCCGCATGCCGATGGACGGATAAAACTCTTTTAATATCACGCCCTTTAATGGCATATGCCAGATTCTCTGCTCATCCATATAAGAAAAAATCTCTGCACGTTCCCGATCGAATAAGATTACTTTACGGATTGCTTTGGCAATACTCTGTTCCCACTCTGTCGGAAGCTTCACGCCAGCCTTTTTCAGCACGGTTCCGGTAAGTGCTTCCACAAAATGAGCCTTGCTAAATCGATACATCATCTGCATTTTGTCTTCGTCGTATGCTTCCTGAAATGTCTTGATATAAGCCTTCGCAGGCATTTTCTCATTAACACCACACCCTAACAGATAAAGCAGATCACACATCATATCTGAAAGGTCCGCGTTTCTAATTTCTTGCTCCATCCTTTTCTCCTCCATCAACAATATTTTTCTCATTATATACCCACCCATATGATAAATAAGAGTATTATCTTTGGATTACTTGTTGTATAACCATTATTGAAGTTCTAGAGAATTAGAAATATAAAAATGGAAGTTCTTCTCCTTACAGTATTTTTTTATTTTTTGGATCAGTTTTTCGTCGGTTGTATATTCCAACAGATATACTTCCATTCCGTCTGCTTTGCAAGCTTCCAAATATTTGCTATAATACTCCCGTGTTTCCCTTGTTTGCTCATTAAATGTCCCTTTATCAAAATCGATACCGCTCCACACAGATTCCTGGTTTACACCTGTCATAATATGATCAACAGCCCCATAGCGTTCTCTATATTCCGTTACATATGTATCCCCACCATTGATGATGACCGCTTTTTTTAATGTCATAATGTTTTGCAAAATCGCTGTAAGACCCTCAAAAATACTTTTGCGCGGAGCATAATAATATACATCACAATTGTCTATAAAAAAACCGTCAACACCTTTTTCAAATAGTTTCTTAGAAAGCTGTTCTATAAACTTCTGCCATGCCGGGACAGACACATCCACCCATTTTTCTTCATCCCAATGCTCATACTTGCCAATTGTAAACTTCTCGTAAGTTTTATAATATTCCCTGAAGTTTTCAACAGATCCAATATTTAGATACGTATATACCTTTGTTCCATTTTGATGGAGCGATTCGATATCCTTTTTTGTAAAATATTGCGCATCAATTACAATCAGATCATATCTTTTAAAGCGTTCCAAAGATGAGGCGTCCGCATTCAGAAACACCCCATAATCATTTTTCTCTAATGTTTTCCCATAATCATTTTTCTCTAATGTCTTCCCATAATCATTTTTCTCTAATGTTTTTACTTTATCGTCTTTTATAAAAAAGCATCCCATAATAAACATCAGAATAACTAGTAAAGCCACGGCTCCCATCTGCTTGATTTTTTTCCTGCTCAATGACACTCATCCCCTTTCCATAGTTTCCAAATCTATAACACAGTATAACACAGAATAAATGTGATATGGTGAACTAATTGAACCTCCTTAACTTAAACCATCCACTTCGTTCTTTCTGACACTGCAATCTCTGTGCCTGAGATGGTCAAGCATTTTTGTAACATTTACACTAAAAAAAATCATCGGAGAATTATCATAAGGACATCCTGCTTTGCTCATGCTTTGCCGAATCCCTTTTTCTTCACAAAATTCTGTGATGGCTCTGGAGGTATATTGTGAACCCTGATCACTATGCAAAATAATTTCTCCTTTTACAGGATTTCTGTCAAGGGCAATCTGTAATGTTTGGATAGCCAATTCCGCATATTGCTAACAACCGCAACTTTATTGATTACTTACTAGCTCAAAGTTCCTTTCCATTGCCTAAATGCTCTTATATTTCTGTACCAATGCGCTCAATTCATTCAATAATGCATGCAGGTAATAATACCGGAATCCGTTCAATCGTAATGTGATACTGCTTTAGTCTGCTCCTATAAACAAAATAAAAAGGTAACTAAGAATTTTTCTCAATTACCTTTCATTATCGTTCCATACAACTTATGACGGATAAAAACAGGCTATACCCTCCTACAGATTTTTATCACAACTCCTATCCCCCTACAGGAATCATCATTTATTTTTTTGAAGTTCTTTCACCACTTTTTGCGGGATAACAAAACGAAGTGTTCCCATGGAAGCCGGTGCTACATCCCCCTCTGCAAAGCAGATCACTATTTCATCTTTTCCATTGATATAAAACTGTTGGTTTTCATCAATCTTGTCAAACAATGCTACCGGTGTATCTGTATCCAGAAAATACACATTATTTTCATCCTTTTTCATATTTTGGCGCATCTGTTTCTTGATCTGTGCCGTAAGTACATCTACATAATCCGCATTCTCCGGGAACAGATTCGATAATTCCAGCAGGTTTCCGGTACTTTTTTCTATCGTATAGAAGGCATCCGCCTGGTATCCATCTGCCTGGGAGGAAAACGCAGACAGCATAACACAATAATATTTCGAAGAGTTCGTGACCACCTTGCTATCCACGGTCAGAGAGGAGTAGCCCAACGCCCCGACCTGCTTCTTAAATTCTTTGAGCAGCTTCTCGGTCTTTTGCTCCATCTGCGCATTGATCTCTTTGACTGATTTGCGCGCCTGTTTTCCGGTTTCCTCGGAGTCATCCATCCCTGCCCTATCTGCATAGATTTTATTCCATTTTACGTCTGCACTATGCCTTCCATCATCAAACCGGTATTCCCGGAATGTAACCAGCTTAAAGTATTCTCCTATCACCGGCAGGCTCTGCATGGCATAAGCCGTTGCTTTATTAAGATTTGGAAGCAGAATACTCAATGCTAGCATGGCTGCCATGCCGGCAGCAACATACCATCTGTGAGGTTGTTTCTTCGTAGCAGCACAAGCAGCATAATCTGCCTCCTTCACATAGCAATCCCGTATTCCTCCCATTGCCTGCAGCAGTTCCTTGCTGCTGATTGTATTTTTGATTCTTCGGCTCATCTGATTCCTCCATTCCATGCATTTGAAAATTCGTTACTATCCGTTCTATCGGTCAGACACTGCATGATATTCCTTCATCAGCTTTGTATTTTCCATAATAAATGGCTTTGCCGTATCCTGCCCCCATTCCGTGTCATACATTCCCATCAGATAATCATTCAGCTGTTTTTTGCTTTCAAAACGGGTTACCTGATAAGGAAGTTGGAATGACAGCTTTTCAATAAACAGATATTTATGATTCTTTGTCGGCACCAGCACACCGGTATGACCCACAAACAGTTCATTTTCCGTTTTGCTGAAACTGGAATGCAAAACGACGCTGATCAGAGTTGCCTTTGTCTTGCCGGAAACAGAAATCTTTTTGTTTTTCCAATCCTTTGCCCAAATTGCTGCATGTGTTGCCACATTCTTCGTATATTTCGTCTGCACCGTAGAGAATATACTCTCAAATGCTTTTCTCTGCTTTCCTGAAAACTTCTTAGTCGGTGCATTCTTTACCGCATCCTGATCCATAAACAGCTGCGACGGATTCGCTTTTCTGGTATTGCCGACCTTAATATAGTCCTTCATCAGATCATAGGCAGTAATCCTGCAGTTATAACCGATAAACAGTTTATTTTTCTTCAGCCAGAGCTTACTGATCCGGTTTTCATTATATACCGGTGGCTTTTTTCCCATCTTTCTGAAGCTTTTTTTTACCAGACTGGTATTTTTGATGGTTTTATTGTAGCTTACAACATCCTTCAGCCAGGCATCCGCTGTTTTGGCAGAGATTCCCGCTGACAAAAGGGCACTCCTTACTTCTTTTCGTGACTTTGCATCTGCAAGATTGGAATATGCCGGCTTCTGTTGTTCTGCCGCCACAGACACCTCTCCTGCCGCAAACATACTGACTAACATTGCAGTCAATAAAACATAACACAATATCTTTTTCTTTGACATAACTATTACCTCATTTCTTAATTCAGCCCTGATTTTTTCACAGGCTTGTTTCTAAATATGATATCCTTCCTTTTGCAAATGTATCTTTAAGGACTTCCGCATACGGTGCAATCCCACCTTGACTGCGGACTCCGTCATATGAAAATGCTCTGCAATCTGGTATATCTCATCCAGATAAAAATACCTTTGGACAAAGATCTGTCGTTTTTTTGACGGCAGTCCGTCCAGATACCGGTTGATTGCTTCCTCCAGATCCTTCCGGTCCATTTCCTCTCTCACATTATCATGTGCCAACGATGCACACTCCTTTAATTCCTCCAACGGCTGATCCACACTGTCCCCACAGCGTTTTCCGGCATGCAGATGATCATATCGGTTGATTGCCAGATTTCTGGTTATTTTTCCCACATATGCCGACAAAATCTCAGGTACTGTCGGCGGAATGGACTCCCACAGCTTCAGCCAGGTATCATTCAAGCACTCCCTGACATCCTCTCCATTTCCTAAAATACGATAGGCGATGGAGCTGCAATATCTTTCATACTTGTCCACAGTATTTTTAATGGCAGCCTCATCACGGCACAGAAATTGCGCAATAATCTCCCGGTCATCCCATGCCATTTGTTCCCCCTTTGAATAATATGATGATTCTGCCATTTTTTCCTCCTTTTACTACCGCAGGTCTATTCCTCCTGATTCTTTACAATGCATTTCTGGCTGTTTTTGTCTATTGCATCATAATATAGTTTTGCATAGGCTTTGCATCCGGAAGAGGTCAGATGTACTCCATCGGATACAAACCACTTTGGGTGCCCTTCTGCAAGAGATGCCCAGTCAATAATCTGCACATTTTTGTATTGCTCTGCCATGGATCGGATCTGGTGATTAGCCTCTTCCTGCCACTGCAAATGCTCCCCGAAGGCTGTGACCCAATAGATCTTCCGGTCCTTTCCAATCGCACGAATCAGCTCTCTGCCGACAGCATCGGAAAAGGTTCCGTTCGTTCCCAGAGCAAGCACGACCGTATCTCCTAATTTTCCTTTTGATTTCAGGTCTTTAACAATATCCTTCGACTGAATAACCTGTCTGGATACCTTGGCATCAATCATACAGTCCGGTAGCTTTTTCTTTACTTCCTTGGAAGCACCAAGTAGAACGGAATCACCAATTGCGGTAATACTCTGCCCACGGATGCTGGCATTGTCATCTTGATCCGTTTTCTCTAAGGGAGCCTTTTTCATTTTTTCCACTTTCCCGGCGGCCGGTGCTTTCTCTTTTGAAGCTTTTACCTCGTCAGCAATCCTCCTGTGTTGTTGCTGTGACATTGCCTGTGCTTTTACGACAGTATCCTTCACAGCGTCCCCCGGCAGCTGATGTGTAGTGATCACACAAACAGCCAGTACAATACAGGCTACAGAGAATCCAGTGCTGGTATAACCTATGACAACACCATCCCCCTTCGGGTTCTGTTTTTTCTTATATTGAAAAAATACCATCAGTCCATGCATCGCAGATGCCGCAAAAACCATCAGTATGATCTGTACACACCAGGATACCGGGCCAAAGTTTTTCTTATAATACCCAAACAGAAAAATGATCGGATACATCCACAGATAAAGCTCATAACTTATTCTTCCTACTAAAGCAAAGGGACTTTTGTCTAGCCATTTCCCCATACTTCCCACTGAAATCAGCAAAAGAATCAGTGCACAAAGTATTCCATCTGCAAACATTCCCCCTTGGTATATATACGGCATCTGCCCTTCCGCTATGAAATAGGCTCCCGTCATCACCACGAGCCCTGCTGCTGTCAGGCTGTTTATAAACCATAACGGCAGCCTTCTTTGTACAAAAGATATCACATCCTTCTGAATCATTGCAATAAACATTCCCAAAAACAGGGCATATATTCTTGTATCTGTCCCATAATAAAGCCTTGATACATCCTCTGTCGGACGATAGACAATGCTCATACGAAGTCCACCAAGAATCACCAGAACAAGCACAGCTGTTCTCGCAGCCGTCATGGATGTATGCTTCTTCAGTTTACGAAGAAGCCAAAACAACAGCGGCCACATAAGATAAAACTGCATTTCTATGGCAATCGCCCACAGATGTGTGTATGGTGACTGCTGGCTCATCCTTGCAAAATAAGATGCATTCTGCCGGATCTGCCAGAAATTATTATATCCCCCAACAATGCTTAAAACTTCACCGCCCCTGCCCTTTGCCACCTCTGGCATACTGACCGCCAGAATGCCCCACACTGCAACGATCATAATGAGCAGAGGAGGATAAATCCTTATGCAACGTTTTTTATAAAATCTGCCTGCTGCATATTCCCCATGTTCCAGGTCCCATACGGATGTTTTATAGATCAGATAGCCGGACAGCACTAAAAACATATTGACTCCGAGAAAGCCGCCCGGAAACCGCCCCGGCATTACATGGTAAAGGACAACTCCCAATATAGCAAAACCCCTTAACGCATCCATCCCTTCTATGCGGCGTTTTTTCTTTTGCTCCTTCATTTTCCTGCTTCCTTCCTACTGCAATAAGGCTTTTTTTTGCGCGCTATATATTATGACAGCAATTTGAAGCAAAAGGTTACATTTTTATTATTTTTTTTTTAGAAGACAACCAGCTTCATTATGATGCATTATTACGTAAAAAAGGGAAGCAAATGCCTCCCATTGTGATTTTCAAATACACTTCCATTTATGATATCCATAAAGTGCTTTCCACCATTTTTTAATGCTTTCGCAATGACAGAAAAAATCTTATGATTTTCCCCATCGTCTTCAAGATATCCTATTGCTCCATCCGCCATATTCAGCACAACATCATATCCCTTGTCAAATGTAATCGTGCGAATGTCCTCCTTTTTCATCATGTCTATCTGTTCTTCAAGCGTAATTGGTAATTCCTTTTCGCCATAATTTGTTCCTCCTTACGCAGCTGCCGGATAATTTGCCAGCATTGTCAAAAACACCGTTGTAAAATACTGTCTCTGTGATTCCGGCAATTCCCGCAGCCTTGCATCTATCGAGTTATTTCCAGCATTGTCAGATTCCACGCCCAAAATATAATTTGCATCGACATGAAGAACCTCCATCAATGCGATCAACAGATCTAAACAAATTAGTCAGAGTATAAGAAAAAGTGAATTCAAAATAGTTAAAGATTCTTCCCATGAGGTTAGCACTTTTCATATTCGCTTTATCTTTACTTCCGCACAATATTAGGCTTTTGCAATTAATTTTATCCAAACCGTTTTTTATATTGTGATTGCTCATTGAGTTTACTAAAGTAATAAAATCTTTTTTTGAACAGCCCATATCATTAAATTGTGAGTCTGGCATGAAGTGAAATATCATACTTTGTATTTTGAAAAGAACTTTGGGTATATCATAAGGAGTTCCAATGATAATAATAGAGTTTACTTTTTCTGGATACTTTTTTACATAATCCAATGCCAATATTCCACCTTTACAACTTAGAATTATCATCTTAGTTCATCCAACATTTGAAACATTTCATTTCCACTATCCATATTAATTTTTATTATACGCCATCGTATACAGTGAAATGCCATTTTTCAATTTTTTCTCGCCACATAGTTCCATTCCACATCGAGTATATTTTTTTACTTTTAACGGCGTATCAGTATCCAGAATACAGGGAATATCCTTTGTGTCCGCCTCGGCAAAAGGTTGCTCCAAAATCTTGCGCATATATCCTTTCCCCTGAAATTCTCGCAGGACAACAACCATGGATACTGCAATATAGTCATGCTCTTTTTTGAAAATCTTCGCATACTGTTCGTCTCCGCTTTGTGCCATAGCTATCAGTGCCTTAAGCGGTAACTCGCATAAAAGTCGCTTGATCATATGTAAGGTCGGACCCATTGAAGGTTTTGCCCTCTTACTCCAATAAGCAAGATATCCCTCTCCTATTTCCGATGTGGTATACAGAGTTCCTGCTCTGTAAAACCATTCCGTCATAATCTCAAAGCCTTTTATTGTTTGCTCTCTTGTGAGCATCGTAACAGTTCCGGCTTTTTCATCAGCAAATGCCTCACCGATTCTTCTGCCAATGTCTGCAATTTCTTTCCTTGATTTATTTTCCACTTTTATCATGGATATTCCTCCACCAATTCCGATTTTTCCAATTCTACAAGCTGAATTTTTACTGTCTGCTGTACCTAAAGTCACAATATTTGGCTCCCTCGGCAATAGTCCCAGTTCTCACAAGCTTCATGTTCATAATATCGGCAAGCACAAAGTCCATACGACACAAGTATTGTGCTAATTCCGGGCATCCCTCATCATTGCACAACTTACAAATTCCACACTCAAGATAATCATATCCAAGATCATACTCGTCATTTCCCGGTAATATATCAACCACCCAGTCATTTTCATATTTTCTCTTATGACTTTCTTCGGACCACTTCAAACGTCCTTCCATCTTCTTAGGCGACAGATAGCTTTCCGCATCTCCCATCACTTTCCTGAATAAAGACGAAGCACAAAGTCCATCTCTGAATATCTGGTAGTTCTCCTCCGGCGACTTACCTGTGCTGCGGTTCATCGCAATAAAATAGCTGCCCATTACATAACTGCTCACGAGCCTTGAGTTGCCAATTTCTTTCGCCCTGTTCATAATTTCTTTGTGCGTCTTTATTATTTTCTTTGCGGTATTCTTTTGAAATCCACGCCTTTTTAGTTCAGCCTTAACCGCACTATGATAGAACTTACTTACTGATAATACCCCGATAGAATTTTTCATATCAAGTGCACCTCCTATAATCCACACTTCGCACAAGTTAGTTGTCATTAACCAATGTTTACTATACGATACTTTTTAATCAAAGTAAAGCGGACTTATCTCCTTTCTTCTTCTCTCTTCTCCAAAAAAGACCGACGCATAAAGCTGCAAATACAACAGTCACAATTATAAGTATTGGCATTATCGGAATTGAACGTACATCTGCATCTATCAGCTTAAGGCCCTGATTCAATGTGTATATTTCTATTATACCTTATATCGGCAAAATCGCATATCCATTTTATGCCATATTTCTGTAATATAAAAGCCGGATGCATCAAACCTCGGTGGTTACTGACGAATCCGACCTTTTGTAGTCCAATTTCCGCTCTTGAAGATGAATCGTATATCATCCTTTGACATTATCACAACTTCCACAATGCAGACAGTGATTCTGATAGATTGCTGATATCAAAGTAATCGCCCTGTGCCTCATACAGTTGAAACACTTCGATTGCGTCTTTCGTATCTCCCGGATAGATTTAGTCTTTCCTGTTCCATAAAACTCCTTGATATTAAAAGTGGCTGTGCTAAAAAGCATAGCCACCATGAAGAATCACCAGAGGTGATTCTTACGCTTTTACGACCTCCACTTATAGGTAGGACTCACCTTTAATATTATAAAACAAAAAAGCCCGAAATAGTCAATAGATTTTCGGAAACCGTTTCAAATAATTTTGTCGTTTCACACTGTTCTGCATCTGCTGACCTGTTATCATTGCATTACACTATTTTTGTCCATTTCCGGGTTTCAGGGGACAGCTTCCGTTTAGCGCATACCGGCAGTCGTCGCCGTAGCCCAGCGTTTTCGTACGGTGAAATCCATTTTTCATATAATAAGCAACGATATAGTCCACCGCACAGATTCCCGGCAGGATGCCCCTTGCGTCAAATTTATCCGCATAAGTAATGAATCCGCATTTCTTTATTTTGATCATAAACTCATTCTTGTTTATATCCCTATACTGGATTTCCCAATCAAAGGGATGCAGACTTCCGTTTTCCTGTCGGAGCATATGCTGCTTCGCCTTTTTCCGAAAGCTGTTCAGATACGCTTTTCCGACCATATGCAGCAGCGGCTTCGGAACAGTCAGCAGCATTTTCTCGTTCATATGCCACATGAGTTCATCTGCCTGTTTCTGATTCAAGCCCATCCCAATTAATGACACGGTTGAGCTGATAATTAAAGTTCGCCTCGCCGTTCAGATTATACACGCCTTTCTTCAGCGCAACAGGTGTTGAAATATCATACTTTTTCATAAACTTGCCGACCTCCTTATTGCTTTTATCTTATCATATAAGGAAGTCTTGCACTTTCAAATACACGCTAACTTTTAAAAAAATCAGTCATGGAGATTCCAAACATTCTTTTGCAGGTTGCCGCCAGATGGGACGGCGAGTCAAAACCGGCTGTCATTGCGGCATCCGTAATACTTCCTGATTTCAGCAGACGGATATAGCTCTTTCTTATTTTTTCCAGCGCAAGATAACGCCGCAGAGCTATCCCCACGTTCTCCTTAAACAGATGGGAAAAACGGCTGACAGAAATACCGGCATCCGATGCCAGTGCTTTTATGCAGTCCGGGTCAACACTTTCATAATTTTTCAGCGTTTCAAGAGCATTTTGTATCCGTTCGTCCGTGGAAGAGGATATGTCTTTTATCCCGAGCATGCTGATAATCGCCTCGTCCACAGCCGCCAGTGAGTGGATCTCAAGCCATGTATCTCTTATTATCTGAACTGTTTCTTCACCCAAAACAGCATAATTCTGTTCTTTCAGGTATCGGCGGGAGAGTGCGTCCGCAAATAAAGATGTTTTGTCGAACAGGCAGATAAGCAGCTCCCCCTTTGTCACGTAGGCTGTATGCAGAACATCAGAATCAATGCAGACGCCATCTGCCTCAAATTCATAATGATTCACACTGCACCTTACTCTTTGAGAAACTCCAATAATCATGTGAGACAGAAGATGTCTGTGTTCATCCGGTTCGTGGTAGGCTGCGTTCAGATATAGTCTGTCATATTGAAATAAACATTCTGTCATGAATGGTTATCCTTTCAAACTGGAATTGTCATATTTTACTGATCAATACCACGATTCCGGCTACCACAAGTGCCACAAGCATGTATACCACTGTAGCCGCTCCTCGTTTTATCAGTACTGTCTTCCAGGACTTAACATAAGAAACATCTTCCATACCTTCTATATGCCAGATTTTGCTGTGCCCTACCCATAATCTGTCAATCACAATCCCATCAAACCAGTTCATAATTACAAGAAAAAGAAAGGATTGAAAATATGCTGTTTTAAAATCCGTAACATGATTCCAAATGGAAATAATCAGAATCAGAGCTACAAATATGATGACACAAAACGGAATCATAAACCACTTTGATTTTTTCATAACCGTTTCTTTATTGGCAATTCCGCGTTTTTCTGCTTCTTCTATATATTCTTTTGGATAAAAGTATAAGCAATTAAGCCCATCGTTCTTTACTGCACATTTTATCAGCATAACATACAATAAACAATACAATACGTTCTGTAACAACAATAACATGATTCATTCCTCCTACAAATTCCGATTGAACAAAATCGCTGCGCGATGGCCTGCCAAGGCTGTGGCGCAGTTTTATTTTTATTAAAAAAGCAGTGGCATTACTTTCCATAATCCGTTATTGTTAAGTTACCACACGAAACAACTGAACTAAGAAAGCTCCACTGCCTATGATAAGAATAACATTTTCCAGTCTCTTCCGCAATCGGAATTATGACGCTCATGCACCTCCAAATAGGTAGATGTAATTATTAACACTACTTATTCTGGAGGTTTTATTATGTATAAAGATATTTTTGAATCCATCCGCAATGAAGCGGAAAAACGTAACCTGCGTGAAAGAACTATTCAACTGTATTGCTCTGATGTCAGTTACTTCCTTCGTTGGATTGGAAAAAATGTTTCTGATCTTACACTCGAAGATGCGGAAAGTTTTCTTACCGCCAAACGTCTGGAAGGCAGGTCGCCTGAAACTCACAATCACTATCGGTCTGCAATCAAGTTCTTATATAAAAAGGTGCTGAAGATTGTCTGGGATGATGACACTGTTCCGGCTATGAAAAGAGAGCGAAATCTTCCTACTGTTCTGTCCCGCGATGAAATAAATGCAATCATTGACGCTACTCCGAATCTGAAACATAAAGCGATTATTGCAACTATGTATTCTTCCGGATTACGTGTGTCAGAGGTTGTTCATCTCCATTATGATGACATTTCCCGTACCAACATGACGATTCATGTTAGGGAAACCAAAAGCAGAATTGACAGATATACGATTCTGTCTCAAAAGAATCTTGACCTTCTCACAGAGTATTGGTTTAAGTGTGGGCGTCCTAAAGATATCCTTTTCCCAAGTTCCTGGACCGGTGGATATCTGGATATAGCCAGTGTTAACCAGTTCTTTAAGAAAAGTGCCAAACTTGCCGGTATTACCCGTCGCGTTTCTTCCCATGCATGCCGTCATAGTTTTGCCAGCCATTTATTCGAAAGTGGTACGGATATAAAATATATCCAGTCACTTCTTGGACATGTTGATCCTCGCTCTACAGATGTTTACCTTCATGTGAGCAACAAGACACTTCTTGGAATCCGCAGCCCATTCGACAACCCGAAAGGTGGTGAATCATGAGTAAAGATTGCACGATTCAGGATGTTTTCCATCGTTTTTATTCATCATTTGAATCCACACATGATATTTCTCCCGCTCAAAGAAAAGCCGCTTACCACATCATGAATTGCAAAACCGGTGCCTTTGGTGTGAATGTAAGCGTATGCGAGGACTGCGGTTGCATATCAGTCCACTATAACTCCTGCCGTGACAGATGCTGTCCTATGTGTCAGGAGTTTCCAAAAGAAAAATGGGTGGATGCACGGCGTGAGGATATCTTAGATGCTCCTTATTTCCATGTGGTTTTTACAGTTCCGGAAGAACTTAATCCCATTATCTACAGCAACCAGAAATTCTTATACACTGCTCTTTATCATGCGGCTTCAGATACTCTCAGTGAACTTGCTGCTGATAGTAAGTATCTTGGGACTGATATCGGCTATATTTGTATCCTCCATACATGGGGAAGCACCATGAATTTTCATCCTCATATCCATGCAATTGTTCTTGGTGGAGGACTGGATGTGAAAAATCATTGGAAAGACAATGGGAAAGATTTTTTTCTTCCGATTAAGGCAATCTCCAAAACGTTTCGTGGAAAATATATGGCTGAACTTAAGCAGCTCTGGGAAAATGACAGACTTGAATTTCATGGATCAGCTGCTCCTTACAAAAACTACTATACTTTCAAGGAATTGTTAAATACCTGCTATGCAAAGGAATGGATTCCTTATTGTAAGAAACCATTTGATGGTGCCGAATCTGTTATCAGATATCTTGGAAAATACACCCACCGGATTGCTATCAGCAACTACCGTATCAAAGGCATGACAGAATCTACAGTTACATTTTCTGCTAAAGATTACAAAAATCAAGGGCATTGGAAAGAGATCAGCATATCCGGCGAGGAATTTATCCGTCGATTTTTAATGCATGTTCCTCCAAAGCGTTTTGTACGTATTAGGCACTATGGTCTTCTTTCATCCAGAAATAAGAAGAAAAAGATTACCCTATGCAGAAACATCCTTGGTTGCAAAAAATATATTTCCAAGCTGAAAGATATGGATGCACCTGCCATTATCCGTCTTCTTTACAATAAAGATATATGCAAGTGTTCTTCCTGTGGTGGTAAGATTATTCCTCTGCCTACAGAACAACATTTTATAAAACCAAAACCACATATGCTCTGTTAACGTATCATAACTGTATATTTTTTTAGCTTCCTTAGGGAGGCTTATTTCTGGTGTCATAATACAGGACTGAATTAAAAATCCTATGTGTTTCTATCTGTACATGCTATACTATCATAGGTAGAGTATCAGAATTAAAAGTCCATATAGAGTTGACGCACTTTGTTCAACCAGGAAAAATCGAAATTGATGCAAACGAAAGGACAGTTAATGAAAATCTCAAGACTGTTTTTTCGTTTGCACCATATTCGATTCTTTCCTTAACGATTTGTAACTGACCACATCTCCGTCACACATCATATTATATCAGACATCATAACCTTTGCAATCACCAACTTGCATGACGAAATGAAAAAATCAAATTTTCTCCCGCCTACAAACTCTTATATTTCTGTACCAATGCCCCCAATTCTTCCAATAATGCGTCAGATGGTGCCACAGACTTATCCCCCTTCAGTATGTAATCCGTACTCACTCCATAAATTTCACTAAACATCAACAGCGAATCAATCGACATTCCCTTCACTCCACGCTCTATCCGGCTGATCATTCCCGGCTCAAGTCCAACTGCCTCCGCTACCTGCTCCTGTGTCTTTTCTGCCTGTTTTCTTAATGCCTTTAATCTCTTTCCGCTTGCTTCCATGTCATAAATCATCATAATTCTTCATCCTTTCCAGCCATCTCGATAGCCAGAAGTAAGATGATGAAAAATTAACTTTGAATTTTCTGCTCCCTGATCCACGCAAAAAGGCGCAAAGGAAAGCCAGTTATCTACTGGTTATCTTTCCCCTGCGTCTCTGGTACTTCCATAATTGCTGATGTGCCCTTATCAGGTGGGCTGTTCATTTAATTGTAATTTTGTTTCTATGTAACAGATCCCAGATCTGTCAGATACGGAACACACCTTTGTCGGCACGCTTCCGTATCATGCCTTCTGTATATTTCTTCAACATCATTACCCGTTTGCAGCGGTTGCATTTGATCGTGATGCCTTGCAAGACGATCCGGTCATCGTCCTGACACAAGGTATAATCCATCATCCTCGCATTACATTCTCTGCAATGCAACTGCACTGTACTCCAATTCTTCTCCAATTCAGTTCAACTCCTCTACCATACAAAATTGCTATTACCAACACGCAACATTTGTACTTGCACCAGCTGTCTTAGGACCTCTCTCTACTGTATAGATGTTGCTGCCTTTAATCTTAGCTTCCTTCAGTTCGTGGGCATAAATCTTGGCTTTCTCCTTGGTGTGAATGACCATCGGTTTGTCATCAACCTTTCTAATTTTCAATTTTCTCACCTCCTACTTTAAAAAATAAAATAAGCCGCTAGGGAGCAAAAATTGCTCCTTAACGGCTATGTAAAATCATTCAATATTCAATTATTAAAAGCAACATGAAACTGAAATTTTCGTGTTCTCAAGAGAATAATCTCATTACAGCAGTCATTATAAGTGCAATTATAACAGCCAATGCCGCTGAACCAGCTACCAAGAGAGCTTTTTGATATGGCCTTTTGCCTTCTTCCCTTGCTTTTTCAATTTCATCCAAACTCTTCCCGTCAGTAAATGCAACAATTTCTTTAAAAGTCTGAATATCATATTTCTTCTTGTACTTTTCAATTCTGACAGCAAAATACATTCCTATTCCAAACAAACATAAATACAATGCCATTCCAAACCACTTCCATAACATTACAAGCGGTATAGGTACTATCAGCAAAGCAATAAATAATACGGTAAAAATAGTGCTATCCTTTTGAAATTTTGCATATTCCTGTGTGTCAATTTCTTTTTTCATTCTTTCTAAATCTCCTTTGACTAAATTATCAAGAGATACCTGAAAGACTTCACTCATAAGCACTAAACTTTTAATATCAGGATAATTTTTTTCATTTTCCCAATTTGATATAGTTTGTCTTGAAACATAAATTTTATCTGCCAACTCCTCTTGCGATAAATTTGTCTCTGTTCGATATTTTTTTATCTGCTTGCTAAGTTCCATCTTTGTCACCTCCTTCATAACCCACTTTAATCAAAAAAGAAATTTTGGTCTATCAAAATGCTTTTACATTGTCCATTTTAGCCATGTCAAAAGTATTTTACAGTGCGTAAAATTCAAATAAACGCGTGCTTTTATAGCTCGCCTCTCAAACGTGCTTCTATATCAGATGCCGTATATAACACATCCGTTACAATTACCCTTTCGTCACGGATTGTGTAAAACACTGAATAATTATCGACGAGCATTCTACGCAACTCCATTCTCTTTTCCGGCTCAGAATCCATAATCCTAAATCGTTCTGGGAAAGTGTCTAATGTAAGTATTTCATCAGCAATACGATTATATTGCCCCATTGCATTATCCGGAGCAAGCAAATCTATAGCAATATAATTGTATATATCTTCCATATCCTGCAAAGCTTCTTTTGTAATCTCTACCTTATATTGCTTCATTAATGCCTCTCTCTAAATGCCACAAACGCACTAGCTGCATCCTCAACATTTCCTTTCTCTATATCGGCATATCCTTTTTCTAACTTTTGATGAATCTGTGTAGCAGACATCATATCTGCATTCACTGAATTAGCTGCTTTTGGTAATACAATAGAAAAGGGAATTCCTCCTACTAATGATATTTGTTTTAAATACATATCTATAGCAGTAGCCATTGGTATCCCTAATTGTGCCAATACACTTTCTGCATTTTCTTTTACATCTGGATTTACTCTTATATTTAATGTTGCTGTTTTTCCCATAGAATACACCTCCATCTTTCTTTTATTGTAACGTCTTTTGCGTTACAAGTCAATCTATGAAATATATTTTCGATGCGATAGCTTCACATTGTTTTGATTAACCATTGCATATCTGAGCGTTGTATCTATTTGCTCATGTCCCAGAATTTTCTGTACCTGTTCAATCGGCATACCTTTCTCAATTGCTCTGGTGGCCATAGTCCTTCTGAACTTATGTGGGTGTACCTTTTCTACACCTAACTTCTTACCCATAAGATCACACTCCTTTTTGAAGGAGTATATCGTAGAAAAATCAGCACATCAACAGAGCGTATTACTGAAATTTGCACTTATCTACTTATACGCCAAATATAGAATAAACAACAATGAATATAATCCAACAAATACTAATGGGATTAATGATATTATTCTTAAAATTTTATTCTTATATTTATTGGTAACCCAAAAGATTATACTGAACACACTCCCAACCATACAACCAAGCACCAATCCACTAATAACTGCTTCAATAATTTCAGTTTCAATCATACACATTATTCCAACTATACAAATAGGTGAAACAATTGAAAGAATAGCCATAAGTGGAGAAAAAAATTTTTTCACTCTATCTCTCCTCCCAAATCATAATTCAATTGAACTGTATGTACAACTCCACAACTTTCCGATTTCACAGCATCCCTATAAATCCAAATTTAGCGATTTCTTTTTCCGGTATTCTCTGTCCCACGGATTTCCTCATGATAGAAATAATCTACGATCACCGGATGCCCCTGCGGGACTCTGCCATAAGGCATTTCATTATCCACAAAGGCACAATCATACTTCTTAGCCATTTTCTCAGCTTTTACTTCAAGTGCTTCAAAGTAGCTGCGATTATGCTTGTTATAGATCTCGTCGTAAAGTGGTACAAGATCAGGATATTTTCCGGCGATATAATCCATAATTGTCTTTTTGAAACCGCCTCGAAGATTGAGATTTTCGAGCCAGAACAGATCGCACTGATTCTTTACCCGCTCAAAGATTGCTTCAAAATCCGTGATACCGGGGAATACCGGGGATACGAAACAGACTGTACGGATACCTGCCTCATATACCTGCTTCATAGCAGCGATACGGTGCTCAATGCTCGAAGCAGAATCCATATCGTTCTTGAAATTTTCATCTAGTGTGTTGATCGACCATGAAACGGTTACACGTCCAAGCTTCTTCAACAGATCAATATCCCGTACCACAAGATCCGACTTTGTGCAGATCAGAATATCTGCGTCACTGCCGATCAGCTGCTCCAGAAGTTTTCTGGTATTCCCGAATTGCTCCTCCTGTGGATTGTAGCCATCTGTCACAGAACCGATGACCACCCGCTGTCCGGCATATTTCTTCGGATTTTTAATTTCCGGCCAATGCTTCACATCAAGGAAAGTGCCCCATTCCTCCTTGTGCCCGGTAAAGCGCTTCATAAAAGAAGCATAGCAATACTTGCAGGCATGTGTACAGCCCACATAGGGATTGACCGAGTAACCGCCTACCGGCAGACTAGACTTAGTCATGATGTTCTTTGTTTCCACCTCACGAATGAGGATTCCATTCATTACTTCTTCCATGATTTCTGTACCTCTAACACTTTATTAAATTCTTCCGGCATTTCCTGAATCATATTTTCATCCCCTATGACAGGGACAAGGTCTTCCTTCATAAACACCGGAATGCCGAGCTTATGTGCCTGGTCCGTCAGAGACCATGCCCATTCCGGTTCCGTATGAATCTTCCTGCTCTGAGCTCCGGTCATGGTGCCGACAACGATCCAATTGATTCCGGAAAGGTCAACTGTGCCGGGATCGTCGAATAACGGCTCAAAGGTAACATGGTAATGTTTTGCTCTGACGTTTTTCCGAAGAGCATCGATACGCCACAGTTCTGCTTTCCTCGTCACCGTAACGCCAAACCATGCGTTTTCCAAATCGGTATCAAAATCCAGCAAATCAGGTCGCTTGGTAAGGAACAGGAACTGATGCTGCGGATTTTCACGGATCTTTACAAATACCTCGTCTCTCCATTCCGGCTTCCATCCGGAGAGATCGCTCATGCCGGTAAGAAGAAAGTTCTGCGGACGTTTCTTTTCCATCATCTTAAGCTTACCCGGAAAGAATTCAGGGTCAGCGAAGTCATCAATCATATGCCAGCGTTTCACGTTATTGTGGGCATAGCAATATGTACACCCCACTGTGCAGCCAATGACGATATTCATGTTCTGAATCAGATCTTTGATACAAATACTCATGACTTCTGCCACTCCTCAAGATTCTTTCTGATGCGGTCGAGGCATTCCTCAAACCGGGTAATTTCTTCCTCTGAAAAACCTTTGTAGTAAATACTGCCCATCTCATCAGATACAGAATCGTACTCGCCCTTTAAGGCATGTGCTTTCTCAGTCAGAAACAGGAGTGTTTTCCTTTTGTCCGTTTCAGACTGAACACGGCTTATCAGCCCTTGATTTTCCATTCTTTCCAGCATCGTAGTAAGAGATGTTATCGCTAATCCGCATTTAGTCGAGAGTGACCTGATTGAGATACCATCCTCCTGCCACAGCACATAAAGAATACGTCCCTGAGCTCCATTAAACGCATCAATATTCTTTTCACTGAGAATCTTCTCGAAAATCCGGTCTCCAAGCTGTTTTATTTTGGTGACAAGAAATCCTCCATTCATTTCCATACAAAAGCTCCTATATAGTAGTTTATTAAAAACATACTATATAGGAGTTTTATTGTCAAGAGTTTATATGTCTTAATAGGTAAATTCCGATTGAGATTTCACCTGTTCTAAGAGATTTAATAACTGTTATATTTTGTTATCAAATTCTCCGCAAGTCCTTGAAAACACTGGATTTATCGCAGGTGAGCTTTCCATTATTGTTTCCCTTGTGTTATATCTTCCCATATAAGTTTACGAACTCTGATAAGGGAAAATACAAGGGCAAGAAAAATCTATAAAACAGTATAACACAAAATAAAACCGACATGGTGAACTGATTGAAATGCTTCTGATTTTTTTATTACTGGTTGACCGAATACATTCCAGAACCCGCACATTATAAACGGCCAGTTCTCAAATTGATGTAAACATGCTATTTCTATGCATTTTCCTTCAACAACCACATCCCCAAATATTCATTCTGATCAAATGCTTTTATTTGTTTCATACTATCTTTCTCATATGGCGTTCCTTTATGCTGCAAGGCTACATCATTTGACATTCTTCTTAACATAAAATCAATATCCGTGGTTGATCTACCCTCATAATTTAAAACAGTATATAAAAACAATATTGTTGATTCTTGAATATAAAACAATAGGTATTGCAGTTCGTTTTTTAATGCAATACCTATTATTATGGCTTTTGTATATTCTATCTTCGGCAAATTTGATTTGAACCGCTTTTATATTGTCTTAAATTATTAGAAACTAATTTTCTTTATGAACAAGATTAAAAACACCCAAAAGTACAAACAAAATCCCCATAAATATAAGTGCGATTTTCCAGATGTTTCCCCTGAAAAATGTTATGAAAGAGGGAAATATTTTTACATAAAGCAATACGATTATTCCAAAAATCATTAAAGCCACGCCACCTATTTTTTGTTTGCTCATTTTTTAGTCTCCTTGAAAACAATTATCATCTTTGCAAATCTTTATTAAAATACATATCAACGTTTGTGGAGATATTGTACTTTCAATATTACCACACAAAAAATATATCCGCAATCCCATTTTTTGTATATTTTTTTGTTGCTATATATTATTGGATGTTTAAAAGAAAACTGCATATTTTCAATATGGTTTTTAGCCATATCTTCTTCGCTAACATCTGTTGTTTTTATATTTTTTAATATGGAATCATTTAAAAATTCGATATCTAAATAAGTTTTCACTTGCGACGATGGTAAAGATATAAATTTTCCTTTTAGCAAAAATCTAGTTTCAAATATTTCAGTCGAATTATATAAATGGTAGTCTACGCTGAGGTTACTTATATCAATTCCTAGTTTTTCAAAAAAACCAATTTGTTCATTTGTTAATACGGATTTAAACTTCTCCATCCCGTAATGCGTCATATACTGCATCCAACATGGGAATAGTGCGAATACCGGCTGCCGTCTTTGACATAGAAAGCATATAAGAACATTTGAAATCATCATTAGCATCCGGTCTATAGGAAATACTGTGGTTAATGCTAATCTCCCGATTTTCAAAATCCACATCTTCCCAACGCAATCCAATAATCTCTCCAATTCTGGCTCCAGTTCCCAATAAAATGGTAAACAGTGGTGCCCATCTGCAATATACGGGATTTTGACGCGTATATTGTAGAAATGCTTTCTGTTGTGGAATTGTTAATGCCCTTCTTTCTCTTCGGGCGTATGAGTTTCGCTTCTTTATCACTGCCATACATCCGTCTGTCGGATTGGTTCGAATAATGTTATCCCTCACTGCTAACTGAAACACAGGATGTAATAATGTATGAATTCTATCTACGGTACTAATCTGCAAATTCTTTTCCTCGATTAAATGACCGTAGTAAAAAAGTACATCCGAATACTTGACTTCTGCAATCAGTTTCTTACCAAAAGAATCCTTTACAAATCGGTTATACATATAAATATAACCTGTATATGTAGACTTCCTAAGTTCTGATTTAGTTGCCATATACCGTTCAAACACATAATTGATTGTTGCAACTGCAGCTGTATAAGTATCCAAACCATCTAATTGATCTTTTTGCAATTGCTTCTCTCTATTTCGCAGTTTCATTAAATCTTTGGAATAAATATATTTTCGTCTTCCAAACGGATCGGTGTATGCATAAGAATATCTTCCATCCTTTCTCTGACATTCTCCCTGCTTCAAGACTCTGCCTCGTGTATCCTTGCGTGTTGCCATATAATCTCTCCTTCCAAAAAATAAAAAGGAAAGATTTCTCTCGCAATACTCTCTGCCATAGTCACAATACACTGTTTCAATACTGATTGTTATTCAATCTAACCATAGTATACAACATCGAACATATGTTTGCAAGCATTTTCTGACATTTGCATAGAAAAATCTTTCCTATCAATTCTATATCCATTACTTCCGTCAATCGGTGATCCGGAATGACTCCAGATATTCATCTAAAATATCACAGTTCACTAAAACCACCTGATTGATCTTATAGGTTGCCTGTGCATCTTTTGCCAGATCCATAAACTTTCTTTCACTCATACTGTAAAGTTCTGCACCTTCACGGTATCTGACAAAACGCTTTTTTATCTTTGCAGGCTTTGCTCCCTCTCTGTTATTCTTCACTGCCATCTGCTTTCTCCTTAATACCCAGTTGAATACGGATTGCCGCATCAATCGCACTCATTACTTCCTTATTACAGATATATCCGATCTTGCTCTTTACCAGTCTGCGGTCAATCGGTACGATCTGCTCGATGTCTTGATATTGTTTGAAATAAATACTTTCAAAGGTCCCCGGAATATCGGTATCATTTTATTATACAAATCAGAAATATCTCTATAGCCGGCCGCTAACACTAAAGTTTTGCATTTTCTTACACTTGCAAGATATGTAGCCATACCGGCTCCATAACTATGTCCCATAATTACAATTTCTGATTGCGGATATTCCTCTTGCGCCCAGTCATACAATTCTGTGGCCGATTTCTTCATTGTCTGTAAATTCATATTTCCTTTACTATCCTGTGTTCCGTAATAATCAACTGCTAAAAATGGACATTCAAAATTATGCGCATATTTTCCCACAGAATTATATGCAATATAATTTGAGCCTCCAAAGAATAATATCACTTTGTCACTACTTGCTTCTAAATTATATCCATAACCGGTTAACTTATCTGTCATCTGAATATATTGAGGAACAGATGTAATATCTGTCATCTTATTCGTTCATTGGATCTATGACGATTATCTCATCATCACCCGACAAGAATACGCTGCCCATCTCCATCTTACAGAAGAAGGATTTACCGGAACCCGGCACTCCGAAAATGAAGCCATTTCCGTTAATGAGCTTCTTTCTGTTGCCGATATTCACATTCTTGCTGATCTGGTTGATGCCATAATAGTTCCCTGTGCTGTCATTTAATTCCTGCACATTAAATGGCATAAGCACCGCAAGTGACTGGGTAAGAAGTGTACGCATTGTCTCCACCTGTCTTACACCAATCGGAAGTGCTGTGTTGAGTGCCTCCCTCTGCTTTAAGTAGTGTGTGTCAATCGTGCAGCTGTTACGCTTTCCGATAGTCTCTACTGTCTCACATACACTCTCAAGCTCCTTCTTGCTTTCTGCCATAAGAATAATGGTTACTCCCACAAAGAAAAGGCACTGGTCATTCTCACGGACATCATCCATGATTTCCTCAATCTCCTTTTTCTCCGTTCTTTTGGCATATGAGATTTCCGTAGAAAAATCGTTATTCTTATTACGGACTCTCTGCTGCTTAATGATATCCGACTCAATACCAAGGTATTTCTTCTGAAGCACCTTTGTTGTCAGATCCTTGGGAACTGGCACCACATCAATGCTCGTGATGGAATGAACTGGAAGGGAAGTAATCTCATTGATGAATCTGTCTGACAAACTGCTCGGATACTTTTTGATGAAAAGTGCCTTGCAGAATTTACTCTCATCCTCAAAATGGTCCGGGAAATATTTCACCATCCCATTGCACAGATCATTTCTAAAATCTGCCCCGACCTTCTTTGCCTTTTTGATATCAAAATCAAAGCTGCCCTCATCTCCAAGATGATAATAGTCATAGAGCACTTTCAGTCTCTCATTGCCATTAAGTGGTACAATCTCCGCACCAAGCTCAATGAAAGCCTTGTGTATCGTTGCCTCAAGGGTTGCAAACTGTGCCTTTGCCTCCTCGAAGTTCTTTCTCTCAATCGTGATTGTCAGATATCTCTCCTGCTCAATCCCCTGTCTGCCCTCAATAATCTTCTCCTCAATGATGTCATTGTAGATACTTCTATAATTATTGAAGCCATCGTTTTTCTCAGCAATCAGAACCTTGTCACGGAGTTCATCCATGTTTTTGTTCTTATTGTTGATCGTAATCTTATAATTACAGTCCAGCGAATTTAAGAACTTGCAGTATCTCTCGAAAATACCGATCTGCTCATCCTCGGTTGCTGTCGTGTAATTGATGTCCTGAAAGCGGTAGCATTTGGAATACTTATTTTTGCTTACTTCAAAAATGCCGTTTTCAGCCACCGCCATAATCTCTATGGTTTCCTGAATGGATTTAGGTGTCTTATACAAAGGCTCACTCGCCTTCTTTCTCTGTATCAACATGCTCCAAACCATTACCACCTGCAATCCCAAGTATCATAGCAGATTGTACATCATATTGATTTAATTGTCCTTTCATCATCTGATTCATTGCTTGTAACTGTTGAACAGAATCCATTGCCATATGATTCTCATAATCAGATAAGCTGATATCCTTCCAAGGATTATTCATATTATTATCACCGCCAACTTCCAAGGCTTTCAATCTCTCTCAAAACCTTGAATTTGTTTTTCTATATATGCTCTGATATTTCAAATTCGCATTCAGAAGCTCCACTATTGACAATTGTATCAACAATAGTTATCGTTACACTCTTTTCAAAAGCCTCAGAAAACAATCCCATATACCAACCAGCAGAACATTCACAATACTTTAAAATTTATCATTTACAGTTTTTGATTTCACTTAATGTAATATAAGTTCCTACTAATATTACCAATACCGATATAACAGCAATAATACTGGAAATGAAATCTCTGATACCATCTCCAGCCACAATAAAATGAAGAGCAGCCAATATTATACCGATAACTATCAATATAATTCCATACAATACTTTTTTCCACTGTATATTTAATTTCATCCAGACACTCCTTTTCTATCTACTTCGCTAATAAATTTGCTATAACCATATCTGCTTTTGGGAGCTGACTTTTTGAATATATTCTACCAACCCATTCCTTTTTTAACCCTATCAGTTTTCTCTTTTCCAAGCAATCGTTCTAACATTATAAATGCAACATCATTGGCAGTTTGCGGGGAATACGAAGTAATTATATTTTTATCCACTACAATAGGCTCATTCATAACGTTAACTCCAAACTCAGCAAGTTCTTTCTGACGATATGCATCATTCAAATGATAGGTAGTAGCATTTCTGCCTTCCAGAACCCCAGCTTTTCCAATCGGCAATGCAGCTACACAAACACTTGCAATAATCTTTCTTTGCTTGTGAAACTCACAAATTAATTGTAAGAATCGTTCATCATATGCTTCCTCAAAAAAGCCATATAAATAATCTCCACCTGGAATGGCAATAGCATCATACTCATCCGCACTGATTTCTTCTGTCAACCTATCAACTTTAAGCTCATTTCTCCAAAAAGCACTGTGTACTACCTTAGTAAACCCATAAACATCTACTTGCATATCAAATCCATGTTCACTTTTCGCCCACCCGCAAACATCGTAAAAAGAAGAAAACTCCATCATTTCAAAACCCTTACAGCAAAACAATAATACTTTCATATACATTCTACCTCGCTGATAAATTCTTCTATCAGTCTGTTGACTTCATCCGGCTGATCCGTATTGGAATTATGACCAGCATTCTTTATCCATTTAAGCGGTAAACCTTCTCTCTGATGCCATTTTTTATTGTAGCTTTTGACTGAGCCCGCTTTATCCTTTTCGCCACAGATAAGAAGAGCTGAACAACTGATATGATATGGCAGATCTGCTTTGATTGCCTCAGCAAGCATTCTGAAACCAAAACCGGCAAGCCTTGCATATTCTTTAGGATCCGAATCATAGGACATCATCATCTTATGCATAAGCTTCTGACCATAATCCGTCTCTGCGCACCCTCTTGAGCCTGCCCTAAGAAGTGCTTTCCATGAATATATCTTATATAATGGCTCTGTTCTTTCAAGAAGCCATATTTCCATTGCTGTAATATAAGACCTTTTAAGTGGTGCAGAATCAATGGAGATAAAGCCTTTTATCTTATCCGGATATAATTCCATATACATTTGAGCCAGATATCCACCCATAGACTGACCGATAATGATGGGATTATAAATTTCTTCTTTTGCCAAGATTTTATCAAGCCATTCTGCCATGTCAGACAGACTGTAATTATTCGTAAATGGTCTTGATAATGCATGTGACGGTGCATCCCATACAAACACATTCTGTTTATTCTCAAAATATTCTATCTGTTTTTCAAAAAGCCTGTGGTCTGCTGTAAGTCCCGGCAAAAACACTAACGTAATTTTCTGCTTATCTATTATATTTACAAAATAATGGATGCAGCCACAGCGTGTTTTATAACTGCTTTCTATCATTTTCCTTCCCCTTTCCATAAACCATTTCCCAATGATTTATCATTTCCAGATATTCCTGCTCAAAAACAGTTACATCATAATTTCCTGTTCTGTACCAATGTTTAAGCATCCCGTCTGAAGCATACAGAATTTCTTTATATATACGAGAAAACTCTATATCCTTACGAATTAAATCGAGATTTAAAATTGACAGAAACATTTCCAATGTCTTTTTTGCGGCATCCTGTACATCCGGTTGGATGATTGATTGAATATCGGGTTCTGTTTCAAAGTATGAATTAATGGAAAACAGGGATAAAAATGTGTATTTTCTCATCACTGCACACTTAGCCATCAGACCTCGACGCAGCATTTCAAAAAAATCATCTGTTTCATATACCTTATATTCGCACATATATTTTTTTGTTAAATCCGCTGCATGATTCCATAGGAAAATATATAACTCCAGTTTGTTATGAAAATAATGAAACAAAAGCGATTTGGATATTCCGGCTTCTGCCACAATTTCTGAGGTTGGTGCCTTTTTATATTGATTCGTTGCAAATACTTTATATGCAGCATTCAATATCTGCGATTGCTTTTCTTCCGGCAATGCATAAAATTTTTCATTCATAAGCTGCCTCCGTTGACCAATTCGGTTAATATGAGTATATACCCATTGACCGATTAACGGAAGACCTCATTTGATCATCACGTCAATGACTATCTGTTCATAATAACGTCTCTATTATCTATAGTGGTGTACTCTCATGAAAACATTCCTAAAACATCTGTATAATTCTTGCAATCTCCATAACTACAATCTTTAGCATCACTCCACCGGACATCACATAAAACCATATCTCACGCATATGCTGTGACTTTGCAATTGGTGTTGCTATTGCTGCAATAATTATGATTGCAGCTCCGACACATCCAACGATGTTTGGAACACTCACAAGTGAAAATATACCGGGATTACAGCTTCCATCTATCGTATACTGAATTGTTTTATCCAGTCCGTCTCTTGCGGCTGCAAAGCAGCATATAACAAGACCATATGCCAAAACAAACAGGCTCCTTCTGCCCCAGAAATTAATGTTACTTCTGCTACTGATTGAATATTCTACAAACCCGACCAGCGATAAACTCATAAGTGTAGTAACTGTTGTTACCATGTTTCCAAAATAAAGTTTCATCTGTTTTTCCTCCTATCATACAGCCTATCTGAAGTTCACTATACTCACTCATAAATAGATTCTTTACTGCTCTGCAAAGTGGAAACACACATATTCCATTAACAGCAATTCCTTTTATGGTGCGATTTGACAATGCAAATCCCAACTTTTTACTTTGTCCTTTCGATAAAGGTATCCAGCGCCTTGGCAATGATTTCATCATTTCCTTTCATCAGGTGTCCACCACCTTCCAATGGAACAAAGATACAGTCAGGGATTTTCTCTATCCATCCTTCCACACGATCAAACTTTGCCAGCTTATCATCTTTTGCGTGAATACTTAAAACGGGCACCTCAAGCTCACTCATATCATAATCCTGCCAGTTATTTACCATAACTGTATTTGTAACCTTACCATCAAAAACAATTCCTTGTTTTTTGTCCGCAAATGGCATTATAAATTTAATTGTATCCTGTTCCATTCCCATAACAGGCTCAAACAGCGGACTAATCAGCCACATGGCAAAGTCATTGCAAAGAAAAGCAGGTGGACCTGCTATCGTAAGCTCTTTCTCTGGATTTTCCAATGCTGGATAAGCAGAACAATACAGAATAAGTCCCTTCGTGCGTTCCGGGTACATCAGCGCAAATTGAATTGCTGTCGTTCCACCCGCCGAGGTTGCAAGCACATAGGTCTTATCTATATGCAGTTCATCCAACAGCTCCACAAAAGCTTCTACCTGCTTTTCAATTGTAGGTTCCTTAGGCATATCACTTCCCGGATACCCAAATCTGGAAGGTGCCAGAATACGATAACTATCTTCCTTCCCCGCCAGTGTATCATAGGCCTGATCGTATCCTCCGCAGATTCCATGACAGCTTAAAATAACTTCTCCCTCTCCTTCGTCTATATAGCTTAGAGTTCCATAAGTAGTTTCTATTGTTTGGGATTTTTCCTCATAAACGGCAAACCTTTCCTGTGCCGCTTTTCTGGTTGAAAGAAAATTAACTGCACCAAGCACCACTGCGATGCACACTATTCCTACAATAATCATTTGAATTTTCCTCTTTTTCTTCATAGTGCCTGTTCTTCTTTCCTGCTATAATTTCTGCCAAATGCTCTTACATGTTCATAGAGCATCCTTTTGATAGCTTCTTCCTGTTCCGGTTCACAGTCATAACGTTGAAACAAAAGAAAAATTGGTCCATAAAATTGCAATGCAATAATCTTCGTATCTTCCTTACGAAAAACTCCATCCTCGACCAAAGCTGCAAATGTCTGTGCCTGTCGCTCCACTACACCATTTAAAAAGAACTGGTTATACTTTTTTGCAATGATTGAATTGCTAAACTGTTCCCGCATAAGAAGCTTGCGAATATTGGATACCACAGGATCTTTGGTGTAGAGTTGAAATAAATTCCATGAAATCTCACACAGCTTTTCCGTTGTCAGCCTGCGATATCCACCCGCAACATCCGGCTCCACAGCCTCCGGCACCTGATTCTCAATATACGCCCCTGCAATTCGCTCCTTTGTGGCATCAATGATGTTATTCAAAATGTCCTCTTTATTTTTAAAATGTTTATACAAGGCACTCTCCCTAACCCCTACCGCCCCTGCAATCTCTCTGACAGAAACTCCATCATAGCCCTTAACTGCAAAGAGCTCTAATGCTTCTTTTAAAATCTTTTCTTTTGTCGTCATAGTATTTCCTCCATACAAAGTGAACGTTTGTTAATCGCATTATAGTTAACAAATGTTCACCTGTCAAGGATTAATTATGTTAATTTTTTGATATGTTTTACCATTATCGGTAAAATCCATTAATTTCATCAATATCAGCCTTACTCCAAGATTTCCAGCTGACTGCCGATGGCTGGTTTGCAGCTCTTTTCTGTTTATCAACAATACTATTTTATTTAGCACTTATGCAAAAAAACGCAGTGCCCTTTTCATTTTGAACTTTACAGTCACAATAGAGTGATACATAATGGACTAAACCGGTTTAAAAAGTCGTAAGGAGGAGCATAATGCCGAGAAAACTGACAGACGCAGAAGTTGATGCTCAAAAGGAATTTATGTATGAACGAACAGTGGAACTGATATCGCAGAAAGGTATTTCTTCTATCACGCTTGATGATATCCTGGATGCTGTTCAGATGGCGAAGGGATCTTTTTACAAGTACTATGTCAGCAAAGAGTTGTTTCTTTATGAAGTGATCAAGAAAAATGAACGTGTTTTTTTCGACAAGATGATTCAGGCAGCTCCGAAGATTCGCCAGAATAAGGATAGTGCGATTGAGGTGATGAGAGACCTCTTTACAAATAAGGATTTCCTGTTTATGTCCTTACTGCCTGAGGACACAGAAATACTCCTTAGGAAAGCTCCGCCAAGTTATCGGAAACAAGAGGAAGAAAAGTCTAAGAATAATTTTATTACATTCTGTCAGGCGATGAGTATTGTGCCGAATGAAGAATTTTTCGGCACACTGTCGTATTTGATGCTTGCTTTGCAGGCAATAATCACGAGTCCGGGAAATTTTGGCGAAACAGGACAGAAAAAGGCAATTTTAATTATGATGCAGGCAATTTGCGGCCTGATTATTGAGGAGACGAAAAACAATGGAAAAAAAAAAAATTCAATAAGAAACTGTTCTTCGACCACCTTTGGATCACGTTTATTATCATGGGTGTTTGTTGGGGGATGTGCGTTATCTGCGGAATTAACGGTATAACAAAGGAGAGTCACGCATGGATCAATGCACCCTATATTCTCGGAGGTTTTTCCACGACGATAGCGTCGTATATTGCCTTGAAAAAGAACAAGGCTGTAGCAGGTTTTAAGGATTGGCTTAAGGTTGTTTTCGACTTTAAACATGGCTTTTTTGCATATGCGTTGGCAATATTGCTTCCTATACTGCATTTAATCCTGACTTGCATGATTGGTGGATACGAGAAAGGATCACCGATATATATGCTCATCCCCCTGATTCCTGCCATGATAGTAGGCGGTGGTCTGGAAGAAGCAGGCTGGAGCATTATTACCTTTCCGGAGCTTAATAAGAAATTCAACTTTGTTGTATCCGGCATAATAACTACGGCAATCTGGTGGATTTGGCATCTTCCCCTGTTTTTTATCCCCGGAGTACATCAATACCAAAAAAACTATTTCATATTCGGATTATTCGTGTTGGGCTCAAGCTTTATGCTTGCGTGCATAAGGGAGGTTACCGGAAGCGTATGGCTTTGTATGTTGTGTCATAGTATCGTCAATGCTCTACCGGAAGTATTTCGTTATGATCCTTTGGAAAGTTCAGTGGCAAATGTTATTACAGCTGCAGTTATGATCCTTGTTTCTTTGATTATAGTCAGGCTCTGCAAAACGACGAATATATTCAAATAAATTTATTACAATCAGGGAGAAACTCAACTACTTTTTCATCCGAATCTCTGGTATCAGTCTTTTCTATCAATGACATTTTCTCCTTTTCCCTGAACGAAAAAATCGCTCAGACTAGATTTTTTAATCTAATCTGAGCGATACTTCGTCAGGACTGTTTTCATCAAGTAAGAAAACCATTTTTACATTCATTGACAACCTAAATCTTATCCTACACTATAGTTATCTCCATTGGGTACTTGGATGGACTTAATTATTGGTACCCGTCTGGTGCTCGGAGCACCTGGAGAATATAACCATTCCATTCCATCGAGTTCAATCGGTTGTCCACCATTACGCTTCAGCTTCGTAACAATAATCACTTGGTTTTCTTATTAGATTAACTATATTATAACGTGCTGTAGGTCGGATGTCGATGATTTTTTGACCATATTTATTGTTTTATATGTTACTTCTCTATTAGTTCTGCAAACTTGAATTGAGATTTCATATATTCCAAGGGATTTAATAACTGTTATATTTTATTATCAAATATCTCTCAATCCCTTGAAAACACAAAGTTTATCGCAGGTGAGCTTTCCCTTATTGTTTCCCTTGCGTTATATCGTCCCACCAGTGTTTACGAACTCTGATAAGGGCAAAAACAAGGGCAAGAAAATTATATAAAACAGTATAACACAAAATAAAAGTGACATTGTGAACTGATTGAAATGCTTCTGATTTTTGCAACAAATGATTGATTTAACGATAAGGAGATTTAATACGATGAGAACAATATTTGCAGAATACAATCCCAAGCGCAACAGTATTGATGTTTACACCTCTGTTGGCTATATGCTCCGCATTGACTGTTCTCCCACCGCAAAGGATTGTATCAAGTGCCGCCCTAAATGTGTGCCGCGATCTCCGGCAGCTTCCCGCGTCCATGCAAACTCAATATCGGCGGTTTCCAGCCCGCAGCCGAAAGAGGACGCAAGCAGCTTCCCGTCTGTCTTTTCGGGATTTAAGATATAGTCTATCGCAGCCTTTAAGGTTGATTTAATAGGGTGCGTCTTTGTAACCGCCATATCTCGTCCACCGCCTTTTTAATGTCCTCTATATCCTGCCTGTAAACCGTCCCCGTCGCATTGGCGCGTTTTGCAATTTGGTTGATGTTCCGGCTCACCGCTTGCAGTTCCCGGATATATGCTTTTGTGTCGCTTCGGTCAACGACAAGAATATACCCGTCTATCGCCATTTTACGGAAGTATGCCCCATACTGCTTTATGGGAAGCTGCTTCATCTTCTCGTCGATCAGCCGCTTTTCTTCTTCCGTAACGTAAAACTTCATCTGTATATTTCTCTTTCGGTTTTCCATTTCCGCACCGCCTTTCGGTATAAGGGTTTGGGATTATCCCAACAAGCATTTTCCGCAAACGGGTACTCGTTTGCTGTGCTTGCTATCTACTCCATACCCCCACCGAAAGGCGGTATTTGTTGCGCGTTCCTTTGATTTTGGACGCAAAAAAAGATTGCAGCCGCCATGCGCTGCAATCTCCCGATTTCTCATATTGTGAGGTTAATCCTCTGCTTTTTCGACTTCCGTTATCTCCCTTGCTGTTGCGGTTACAATCCGTATGCCTTTATCGCTCATACCGTCCAGCAGCGCGTCAAGCTGCCGCCGCCCGGTGGATTTCTCCGCATTGCTGTTCGGGAAGAAAAATTGATCTACCGAAATATGATACCGGGTTACAAGGTCATAGAATACCTGTAAACTCGGCTGTTGTCCCTTGTTCTCGATATTCGCAAGGTAGCGCGGGGAAATATATAACTCGTCGCTTACCTTTTTGCGGCTCTCGCCGTATTCATTTCTCGCGGCTTTTATAGCTGCCCCGAAAGCCTTAAAGTCGTACAATGGTACGGGTCTTTTTGCCATTTTCATTCACCCTGTTACATTTTACAGTTCACCTTTCTTTTTGGATATGTCCACACAATTCATATCATTAGGTTAAATACTTCCTGTTGTGTATTGACAGTAGACTGATTTTCTGATAAAATAAAATTTATGTAAAAGGAGGCGGCGTTTATGTTGCATAGCATGCGTATTAGATAAGCATTGAAAAAAAGGATTTTCCCATTTTCAACATGGGCTTTTTTGTCATGCTTATTTTGCGGATGCTATACAAAAAACTAACGACGTATAGATATAGTATAGACATAGTGCAAGCTATGCCTTAGTTTTGTTGTACTGCTCTGTGCATTATAAATGCAGGTCAATGCTCATGTTGAGGATTGACCTGCATTTTTTTGTGTAAAAAGGACGAGTGAAATATAATGCTTAAAAAATATTGGATAAAATGTCCGATTTGTAACGGAAAGACGAGAGTTCAAGTATTTCATAATACTGTATTAAAAGATTTTCCTCTTTTCTGCCCTAAATGCAAATTGACGCATATCATTGATGTAGAAAAATTAGAGATTGTAATCAAAAATACAGAAAAACAAACTTTTATTATTTAGAAGAAAGGATATAAAAATGAAACGTTTACCTAAATATACGCCTGCGGAAGTACGGAATGATCCATACGGATTTACTTACAAAGAAATGTCGGAAGTTATTGGCGAGAATGAAGCAAAAGCCTTATATGAAGAATTATATAAGCAATTACCACGCAAAAAAAATCTATCAATGTTGGTAAAAAATATTTGCAAAAGCAGTGATACTGAAAAGTATGTTTACGAACTGAAAGACAACAAATACATTGAAACGGTTTTTATCAAGCGGCGAGATGGTGGAACTGTTTGCGTGAGCACACAAGTCGGTTGTCCTGTTGGTTGTATTTTTTGTGAGTCCGGGCGAAATGGCTTTGTTCGTAATCTAACATCGTCAGAAATCGTACAACAGATTATATTGTTGCGTCGAAAAGTAAACCGTATCGTTTTTATGGGTATGGGAGAGCCTTTATTCAATTATGACAACTTGATAAAAGCAATCCATATTCTCCGAGATAGATATGGGCTCAACTTTCCAACCGACGGCATTACCATATCAACAGTTGGTCCGGTCGATCAATTAAAAAAATTGCGCGAGGAACATCTTAAAATTCAGTTGACAATATCTTTACACGCAGCAACACAATCTGCAAGAAATCGTATTATTCCTCACATGCGCATATATGCTATTGAAGATGTTGTTAAGCAAGCCTTATCCTATTCTGAAAGGCATAATCGCAAAATTGTCTTTGCGTATTTGCTTTTACCGGGTATAAATGACCGGCCCTCAGATGTAAGACAACTTGCAAAATGGTTTCGGGGCAAAAAAGTTATGATTAACGTGTTACAATACAACCCAACAAGCAATTCAAGAATTAAAGCACCACAGAAACGGGAAATAGTTGCATTCAAACATCAATTAGAGCAAGCAGGACTTGAAGTTACTATGAGAGTTTCTCATGGCAGAGAGATTAACGCGGCTTGTGGACAGTTAGCTAACACATATAATAAATTCAAAAAAAAATGATTAAAAGTGCCAGACGCATAGACGCAGAGCCGATAACGCATTAGGTCAAAAAACCTATGTGTTATCGGCTTTTTTATTTAATATTGCGCAAAAGCCGCTGTTCCCTATTATAGAATGGATTGCGGGTAGTGTATTAAAGTCGCCCTTTTTTAAGGATACGGCGGTATCGGGGAGGTATCGCCGTGTCCATTTTTATTTACTGTAACCCGCCTAATGCTTTGCGGTCAAAAAAAGCTATGCTCCGCAAGCGGGATATTCCGGCTATGAATGTGAACTGTCAATACATTTAGCTACTGCTTACATTTCCTTTGCGCCCGTCCGCGTCTTGCGGACGGGCGCATTTTGCTTTTTTCAACTTTTTTCTGAAAAGCGCACTCAAGAGCCATCTCCCGAACGGGTACGGAGCGAAAGGGGCAGAGAGGACAAGCCCTTAACTCCCGTCCTCTACTCCACGCGGGAAGGAGGTGAACTCTATGGAGCTATCTTCTTCCGACAAGGAAAGAATACAACATCAGTACGACGCATTAGCAAAGAAAACTTTGGTCGGCGAAGCGAAAAGCCACCGCCGCACTCTTGCGAAACGCGCAGCACGCGAAGTTACTTTTTCGGATTTGAGCGAAAGCGAACTCGCGCAGCTTTTCACAACGGACGAATACGAAAGCGATTATTTCCGTTTTCAAGTGTCCGGCTTTGATGTACTCGTCAAAAATGAACTGCTTGCCGAAGCCCTTAACGCTTTGCCCGAAAGGAAACGCGACATTATCCTTTTGTCCTACTTCTTGGATATGAGCGACGCGGAAATTGGCGAACTGCTGAATGTTGTACGCACGACGGTTTTCCGGCACAGGAAATCCGCGCTTGCGAAAATCAAACAGTATTTGGAGGGAAAAGCAGATGATGAATACCGTTAGGAAGTCTGAAAATCTGTTGCCGTTCCCTGTCATTTCCGCAGCGGCAAACGGCGACACAACCGCCATGTGCGCGATCTTGAAGCACTACGAGGGTTACATAGCGAAACTTTGTACCCGCACGCTGAAAGACGACGCGGGCAATACCTATTCCTATGTGGACGAGGAAATGCGTAACAGGCTGCAAGTGCGCCTTATTACCCGCACCCTTGCTTTTCATGTAGGATAATCTTTTAGCCCATGCGGGGAGCGTGTCCCCTTTCCACGCTTCCCGTTATGGGCTATTTGTCGTTCCGCAAAAGCATATCCGCTGTTGATGTGCTTTTGCAGGCCGACAAAGCCTATTGTTCTTTGACAAAGAAAGCGGCCTTTGGTGCGCAGCATAACAGGCAAACGGGTACATTCCGTCTGTACCGAGCCAGTCGGCGGGTACGCCATGACAGCTTTTCCCCATAGGGGAAAAGCCGAGCGAGAACTACCGCGCCGTAAAACAGGTTTAGCAGCTTGTGGGCGACGACATACAAGGCGGCACAATGATACTCCCGCGTTGAACACCCTCAAAGTATTGCGCGGCGCACCCATAAGCATGGGCCGGGGTGAAACTCCCGTGAGGTTGCAGCTAACAACCGCCCGTTTTTGCCTTTTGACGAATATAGTTTATCCATACAGGAAAAGGAGGTTTTTCTAATGGATAAAAAACAGACAATTACAACCGAACGCAAAATAGGGAAAATCACCTATCTTGTTCAAGCGTTGCCGAGTGAAAAGGCAACCGATACAATCCATAAAAAGATTGAGAAACTCATTGTAAAGGATTTGCAGAAAAAGCCCGGAAATCCGGGATTTTTAGCGTCCGAGTAGTGCATTAGGCGGCGGGATATGGTATAATGATAGCAACACATTATACCTGTTTATTCGGCTGTCGGAAAGGAGGACTAATGTTACAGTCGAATAAAATCACCGCCCTTTACTGCCGTTTAAGTCAAGAGGATATGCAAGCCGGAGAAAGCGGAAGCATACAGCACCAAAAAATGATACTTCAACGCTATGCGGACGAACACCATTTTTTGAACACAAAGTTTTTTGTGGACGACGGATTTTCCGGCGTGAGTTTTGAGCGCGAGGGGCTGCAAGCGATGTTGCAGGAAGTGGAAGCCGGACGAGTGGCGACGGTCATTACCAAAGACCTTTCCCGTCTTGGCAGAAACTATCTGAAAACGGGCGAACTCATAGAGATTGTATTTCCCGAAAACGGAGTACGCTATATCGCGATCAACGACGGAGTTGACACAGCGCGGGAGGATAACGAGTTTACCCCCTTGCGGAACTGGTTTAACGAGTTTTACGCCCGCGACACAAGCAAGAAAATCCGCGCAGTTAAACAGGCACAGGCGCAAAAAGGCGAGCGCGTCAACGGGGAATATCCATACGGCTATATCCCAGACCCGAACAACCGCCACCACCTTATACCCGACCCGGAAACCGCGCCGATTGTCAAACAGGTTTTCGCTATGTTTGTTAGCGGCGTGCGTATGTGCGAAATCCAAAAATGGCTTGCGGAAAACAAAGTCTTGACGATTGGAGCGTTGCGCTATCAGCGTACAGGACAGGCGCGGTATCAGCGGGCAATGATCGCCCCCTATACTTGGCCGGACAAAACGCTCTATGACATATTAGCAAGGCAGGAATATTTAGGGCATACCATAACCGCGAAAACTCACAAGGTATCCTACAAGTCGAAAAAGACCCGGAAGAACGAAGAAGAACAACGCTATTTCTTCCCAAACACCCATGAGCCGCTTGTTGACGAGGAAACCTTTGAACTTGCGCAAAAGCGGATTGCTACCCGCCACCGCCCGACAAAAGCAGCGGAGATTGATATTTTTTCCGGCTTGCTGTTTTGCGCTGGTTGCAGACATAAGATGTATTACCAACAGGGCGTAAATATCGAGCCGCGCAAGTTTTCCTATTCTTGCGGCGCATGGCGCAACAGGGCAAGGACAGGCAGCGAGTGTACCTCTCATTATATCCGCAAAAACGTACTTCTTGATTTAGTGCTGGAAGATATGCGGCGGGTTTTGCGGTATGTTAAGGAACACGAACAGGACTTTATCTGTAAAGCTACCGAGTACGGCGACATGGAAGCGAGAAAGGCATTAGCGCAGCAGCAAAAGGAACTTTTCAAAGCACAGGCGCGTATGACCGAACTTGACACGCTTTTCCGCAAGCTGTATGAGGACAACGCATTAGGCAGACTGACAGATGAACGGTTTGTGTTTCTAACTTCCGGCTATGAGGACGAAAAGAAATCCCTTGCCGCAAGGATAGACGAGTTACAACAGCAGATCGCAACCGTTACCGAGCGAAAAAGGGATATATCAAGGTTTATTCAGATTGTCGGGAAATACAGCGACATACAGGAATTGACCTATGAAAACGTCCATGAGTTTATCGACCGTATTTTGATACATGAATTAGACCGGGAAACCAACACCCGGAAAATCGAAATCCATTATAGCTTTGTCGGACAGGTTGATACCGAGCAGGAGCCGACGCAAGTTGTCAACCATGACCGCCGCAACATGGTAGATGTAAAAAGTATCGCTATCTAACCCCAGCAAATGTCAGCCCCGTTATTTTATCCGTTTCCTCAATTTTAGCCGTTAGCATTATGATTGGATAAGTGTATTTCTTTCGGATAAGCTGGCAAAGTGAAAAGCCGTTCATATCCGGGAGCATAATATCCAGAATGGCAAGATCAATGTCGCCGCTTTCAATACACGACATGGCATCCGTTGCGCAGTAAAATTTATAAACGACGTAATTTTCGTTTTTCAAGTAGACCTCCAACAGATCCGCTATATCTTGCTCGTCATCTATAATCAATATCTTTTCAGACATATTTTCAACTCCTTTGCTCATATTTCCAATTAAGTATAGCAAATACAACATCTAAATTCACAATGGATTGCCTGAGAAATTATTAAGATTTTCCTAACTTTCGAATTTAGGCAACTCAAAATGCTAACGTAATTTACATATCAGTTTTTTATGTGTCATACATATTCTCCAATATACTTCCATATAATGCACAGATTGACTTCACAATTGCATGCCATGAAATATCAGCAGCATAAGAATAATTTTTTTGATATGTTTTCCATAAGGTCTCCATAACCGGACTTGATTCAATTTCATCAAATATTTCTCTTATATCCTCAGCTTCTATCAGGTCTAATGTTCCCCTTTTTTTGGCTGTAGCCACAAGTGCAGTCCATAAAACTTGTTTTTGGAGTTGTTCTCCATACAACTTTTGTAAAATATAAATATCATAAAAATCTCTCATTCGTGTATTTGTAACGTTTCGACTAACAACAGTTTCCAATTTTTCAGCCAATACCGTTTCCAGATTATATGCCCATACCTCAATAGTGCGGTCTTCAAGCATAAGATTAAATTTGTACTTGATTTCTCTTGGTGTAATTACATCCCCTGTAGAAATATCAATCTTTAATGGTGTGATTACACCATCAAATTTCGTTTCCATGCTTACACGAACACCAGGATAATCTGCTTCTTCCATGATTTCCGATATCCGTTTGACCCGAAATGAAACACCATCGTCCAGTGGAATTGATATAATTTGGGATATAATCATTTCTACATCCTCCACACTAACATTAGTGCCTTTTATGGTAGCATCCAGATCCATAGTAGCTCTGGCATCCAGACCAACCATTGCCGCCACAAGCATTCCACCTTTTAATATAAACTGGTTTTTATACTCTGATAAAGAAATTCGTTCTAAAAAACGTTCCATCATATAATTCCGCATCAAAATCTGTGCATCTGCGGATTTTTTCTTTGACATATTACGAATTAAATCCTTTAATTGTCTTGCCGTTGTTATCATCTAAAGTAACACCTCCAAATATGGTCTAAGTATGTTTTCAACATGAAACATAGCTGCGTATTTCATAAGCATCCGTAAGTTTTTATCCTTACGTTTTGCATATTGTTTCAATGCGTCTTGAAAGACCTGCATTTCAACATTTTTTCTGCTACGAAGCAGATCACAAATTGTTCTCTCCATGTCATAAACGGGAACGGAATGTCCGAATGATGTCTGCATAGCTATGATTCCTATTTCATGTAAATCCTTTTTTACTGTGTACACTTGAAAACCGTCTTCCTGCAAACGACTTGGATTATATCCAGTTCTTACTGTTATGGTGTATTTCAAAGGCTCTCTGTCCGTTAAATCATGAAAAAACAATGCAGTTTCATGAGAAAATACAGCTTGACCACAACGTAAATGCAAAAGGTACATTGCATCTGTCCACGTATCCGGCGATACATACACACCATGAGCAGCTTGTTCTAATCCTCGTTCCTTCACATATGCATAAAACACAGACTTACTAATTCCATTATTTAGAACTTGAAATGTCTGAATTGTCCCTCCACATTCACGCAACAACAAATCTAATTTTTCAAACTGAGTCATATGCTTTCTCCTTTCGTGCTAATATGATAATATATATTAGCACGAAAGTAAAGACATATAGTACCAATAAAATATCGGTATTTTTGTTTTAATGATATCCCCTTGTTTCTCGCCATCCCTTTACATACCACCTGATTCCAACATATACCAGTTGCACGAATAATAAGAGAAATAGCAGATTGATTGGCAATGTTGTCTTTATCCACTTCCCAAAGTAGATAGCTGTTGCCATGCTTATAAGTATTACCATTATGGTAATCATATCCCAACAGCACTTCTTATATAACTCTGCAATCTTTATCTCTATAAATGCTACAAGTATTCCAGCACCCACCAAACATCCACCGCAGATCAGTATTCTTATCAGCCAATATACAATTCCGGCAACGACAGGATTGGATATTCCATTACTAATCTGTGCCATGTTCTTTCCTGTCAGTATAATCCACCCTGCAATGGTCTGTATAAAAGTGGCGATTGTATCAAAGAATACCACGCAATCAGAAATAAATATTTTTGACCGTATCATCTGAAAAAGAGTAGTTGATACGGAATACCATATCAGCAGAAACATCAATGCTTCATACATGGCTGTTTTTGTTTTATATCTGCCTGCCAGTTTTTCTCTCTGCGTATCATACTTTTCCTTGGCTTTCAGATAAGCTGTCAGGTTACAGTTCCCACACTTTTGATAGAGTACTGGCTTTTCAACCGGTATCTCTACTTTTTTCTGATGAGAGAGTGCATAGTCCCGTTCCTGTTCTGCCTGCCTTAGCTTATCTTGACATTCCTCTGTCATGATTTCGGCAGCGTGCGTTTTCTCTTTCTCTCTCTGCAACAATTCTTTTGTTTTCCTCAAGTCGTTCTTTAAGGCTTGAATGTTCCCTGCTCTGTTCTCGCTGTTTAACCTCTCGTTCAAGGTCAGCGATTCGTCGAGCTGCATTTTCAGTTCCCGGATAGTCCTGTCTTTCTGGTCGAGTTCTTCCTGCATCTGCTCTGTCAGCAGAAGCAACTCTTCCAGTTGATCGTCGCTCTTTGAGTTTCTTAATTCGTTCATCAATCGACCTTCCTTTCTCTAATTGCTGTTCAAGTTCAGTAATTCGCTGTTCTGTTTCTGCAATAGCCGGTTCTCGCTGTTTAATTTCTGTGCCAATTCCTGCCATTGCTGATTTTCGTCTGTAAGCTTCTGTATCTGGTCTGTCTTTTCTTCCAGAAGTATCAACAGTTCTTCTGTATCCGGCAAGATTTGAAGCAGTTCTGATAATTCGCTCTCTAATTGCTGCAATCGTTCTTCCTGCTCCTGAAAGCACATCAGCTTCTCGTCCTTTTCCTGTATTTCCTGAAGCATCTCTGCCATAATATTCTGCTGTTCCTCTATCTGTGTAATCATTGCTTCCATCATGGGAATTACTTCTTTGCTTTCTTCTAATGTCATTCAACCACTCCTTCCATATTGACAATGCACCGGATACCTTACCAAAGGTTGTGATTACCTTTTGCAGTAGTGCATTTTGTTTTTTAATCATCTGGTTTTCCTCTACCTTCCATGAACCATTCCATATCTGTCCGGTGAGATATTTTTCCTCAATCTTTCTTGCATCCGCACCCTCATGAATCGTAGGGATTTTTAATTTGCCCTGTCTTTCATAAGAGCGGTGGTCAATCTGATTGTCTATGGATAAATGCCGGTTACACATCCCAGCCCATTCGCTTCGCCATAACTCACAATTCTTTGGATTATTCCAGCCGGTAGCATCGGTCAGAACCCGTTTCCATTGTTTTCGGTTTCTTGCCCCGACTTTCTGTACTCCGTTTTCATCAAGTACCGGAATGCGGATTCCATGCCGGTCAGGATTTTTCTTATCCTGCCACCAGTCCGGGTGGGATTCATCAACCACGATATTTCCGTCAGTATCTCTGGCAAAATCCCAGTCCTTGACTTCTTTGCTGCCCCATGAATGATCCAGATTGAATGGTCGCATGGTTACAAGTAAATGCACATGTGGGTTTCCATCGCCCTTATCGTGTATGCTCCAGTCGACACACATTCCCTTATCCACGAAAGTCTTTTGAATATATTCGGTTGTATAATCAATCTGTTCCTGTCTGCTCCATTCTTTCGGCAGGGAAAATTCAAATGAGCGTCCAAGCTGTGCATCTGCATTTTTTTCTATCTTCAATACCTCATTCCATAGACGCTGTTTCTGAAATGTGATTTTAAACTTTTCCAGTGCGGCATCTTTATCATCCGCTCTTTTATAACGGATAGACTGTTGAAACCTTTTTATATTTTCTTCCGGTACATGCAGCCATTCAGGAGGTGCATTTTCGCACATCATCAGACTGGTGTAGACGACTTCCTTTTTGGAAGTATAGTAACTGATTCTGCCTGTTTCCTCATTCTTCATCACATCTCCATTAAGATATGCCGATGCGGATATGACAGATTTTCCTTTACTGCGCCCGACAATCTTTACTGTAAAGTGAAATATCGCCATGATACGATTCCCCCTTTCTGCCGTATCCGGCATTGATTTCCGACAGCATCTTCTTCTGGTTTGGCAGAAGTGAAGCTGTCGGAACGCCCTCTGCGCAAGAGTGCCCCCTGCGGCATGAGCAGGTCTGGCTGAAAGCCCCGCCGACGGAACGAGCCCGGCAAGCGTAAGCGCAGACCGGTTGCCACTTGTGGCAAACTTATAAGGACGACCTCTGGTTGTCCATAAGTGCGCCCTTCATTCAAAGGCAATGAAGGGAATGGAAAAACCACTCCCTCCGCCATTACACTTCCTCCATATCTGTAAGTGGCTCTTTCTGCATCGCCTTTGAGAAAAACTTTCCGTTTGTTTCCTGCCTTTTTAAGAAGCCTATCAACTTTGGTAAATCTTCCTCCTCAATCGGACAGCCAAGAACCGATTCCACTGCGCCACCAATCTGACAGAGCCTGTGGGTTCGTTTTTTACTTTCCTCTGCTTTCTTTCGCTTTTCCAGTTCCTTCCGCTGTGCAATGAGCTTTTTTGTAGCTTCAATGCTTTCCTGTTCCTTTTTCTCTAATGCACGTATTCTTTCTTCATAAGTCTTTGTTGATTTCGCCATATCGTCTTCATCCTTTCTTTTTCCGATAAACAACAGTTCCCGGTTGCATATCAGGAGAAGCACATGGTATAATCCTCTTGCGTGTAGGTATATCATGGCTTCGGTCTGATAGAACCTTTGGCGGTTTCTTAGGAAGCCGCCTTTTTAAGTTGCCACATTTCTTGTGACAGCTTTTACATTTCCTTTATCCCTCAGATCACGCCCCTCGTTGGCTTCCATGAACTTTTCCAGAATGTCAGTTTTAATAAGGACTTTTCTTCCGACTTTTAATACCGGAAGCTTCTTCCATTCAACCAGCTTTCTCAAAGTGTTTCTGCCAATTCCTGTATAGTCGGCTGCTTCCTCGATGGATAATGCAATCTTTCTTTCCGTCATCTTGTCACCTCCTGTTAAATTGCATTATGCAATTTTTGTTGTGCTGTTAGTATAGCGGTTTTATATTGCGTTGTCAAGCGTTATGAAATTTTAAAAATAATCATTAAATTGCATATTGCAATTATGTGAGGTACATGCTATAATTCATACATACCGAAAAAGGAGGCAATCAGCATGAAAGATAAAGAACTACGCAAGCTGATAGGTAACAGGGCAAAACAGCGTCGTCTGGAATTAAATCTGACACAGCCTTATGTTGCAGAGAAGATGGGAGTTACCGCTTCCACAATCCTTCGTTATGAGAATGGTTCGATTGACAATACCAAAAAGATGGTGCTGGAAGGTCTTTCGGAAGCACTTCATGTATCTATTGAATGGCTCAAGGGGGAAACCGATGAATACGAAACCGATATTACGGATAAGAAAGAATTACAGATTCGTGATGCAATGGGCGATATTCTCAAACAGTTACCTCTCGACCTTAGTAAAAAGGAAGATGCTTTTTCCAAAGATTTACTGCTGTTGATGTTAAAGCAATATAACCTGTTTCTGGAATCATTCCAGTTTGCCTGCAAGAATTACAAGGGCAGCACAAATGAAGCTGATATTGCAAAAGTAATGGGGTTTGAATCGAATGATGAATATAACGAGATTATGTTTCTCCGGGAGATCACCCATACTGTTAATGCTTTTAATGACATGGCAGATATTGTAAGGCTCTATTCCAAGAAACCGGAAATGGCAGAACAAAGGCTTGAAAATCTTTTATCAGAAGTTTTGTATGAGGATTCCGATTCGGTATAGAACGACAACCGGAGTTATGATACAATGAGCACGAGCGAGTCAGGCTGTTTACAGATTTGACGAGCGGCGAATTGGCTTATGGACTTGTCCATAAGATGCCTACACGCAAGAAGCATTTCATCAGTTCCGATTGTCTGATATCGAAAGGAGACACACGATTATGGCAAAAGGATCTGTAAGAAAAAAAGGAAAGAAATGGTACTACCGCTTCTATGTAGAAGATGCAAGCGGCAATCTGGTTCAGAAAGAATACGCTGGAACAGAAAGCAAAAGTGAAACGGAAAAACTGCTCCGTCAGGCAATGGACGATTACGAAAGCAAGAAATTCATTGCAAAGTCGGAAAATATTACAGTTGGAGAATTACTTGATATATGGGCAGAGGAAGAATTAAAGACCGGTACTCTCAGTAATGGAACAGTCCAGAATTACCTCGGTGCTATTACCAACATCAAGAAGCATCCAATTTCAGAGAGAAAGTTGAAAAATGTAACATCTGAGCATTTACAAGCCTTCTTCGATCTGCTTTCCTTTGGTGGCACTTATCCAGATGGTTCAGAAAGAAAAGGTTACAGCAAAGATTACATTCGTTCTTTCTCGGCAGTATTACAGCAGTCATTCCGGTTTGCAGTATCCCCAAAGCAATATATCACTTTCAATCCGATGCAGTATATTAAGCTGAAATACCAGACGGATGAGGTTGACCTGTTTTCTGATGATGACATGGATGGCGATATACAGCCAATTCCACGAGAGGATTATGAAAGACTGATTGAATTTCTACAGGATTACAATCCACCGGCAATACTTCCAATCCAGATAGCTTATTATGCAGGACTTCGTATCGGTGAAGCCTGTGGTCTGGCATGGCAGGATGTAAATCTTGAAGAACAGTGCCTTACGATCAGACGAAGTATCCGATATGATGGTTCAAGGCACAAGAATATCATCGGACCAACCAAACGAAAAAAGGTAAGGATTGTTGATTTTGGAGATACACTGGCAGAGATTCTTCGCAATGCCCGAAAGGAACAACTTAAAAACCGAATGCAGTACGGAGAACTTTACCACAAAAACTACTACAGAGAAGTAAAAGACAAAAACAGAGTTTACTATGAGTTCTATCATCTGGACGGAACAGAGAATGTTCCAGAAGATTATAAGGAAATATCCTTTGTCTGCTTAAGACCGGATGGAAGTTTGGAACTGCCAAGCACGTTAGGAATTGTTTGCAGGAAGATTGCTCAGAAACTGGATGGATTTGAAGGATTTCATTTTCACCAGTTGCGACACACCTACACAAGCAACCTTCTGGCAAATGGAGCAGCTCCGAAAGATGTACAGGAACTGTTAGGACACTCAGATGTCAGTACCACAATGAATGTCTACGCCCATTCCACAAGAAAAGCCAAGCGGGAATCCGCAAAGTTACTTGATAAAGTGGCAGGCAACGACTAAATAAAACTTTCCCTTATTTCCCTTACGATTATCTCATAAGGGCAAAAATAAGGGAAAATACATATCATTTCACTAATGAATGGGCTGAAAATCCTGTAAAATAGGGAAAGTTAGAAAGATATTTCGGCAAACTGGAAGTTATAGTGCAATCTTTTTCCATTTTCTAATCTTGGTTCTAAAGGTTCCGAACGGAGCAACTGTATTAACATGTATGAATTTGTATACTTCCCAGACAGCTGTTTTAGTTGCTTCGTCAGCCCATTTTCTCATATGTGGTTTAAATAATTCTTCATCACTCAGAGAATCAATCATTGCATAAATAGAGTTGATATTCTCATTCAATCTGTCTTTCAATTCTTGCAGTGACAGCTGAGCATATGTATCTGTAAACCATTGATATAATTCGCCAAGCTGATTCCACTTAAAATTATCCGAAGGAGTATTGACAGGAATACCCTTTCTTTCGTCTGATTCCCATTTAATAACAAGAGTTGTCCAGCCAACCTGATAAGCAAGATTTTCTGCCGGAGTTCGATCGATCTCATCAATTCTCTTATCTTTTAAATGCTCCGGAATATCATTAAATTCTGAAATATATTTTGCAAAGCTTTTATTTATCTCGTTTTTAAGCTCGTCTTTATTCTCATATGTTCTCAATAGTCTATCTCCTCAGCTTCCGATTTTCCAGTTTCAAAAACAGGAATTTTCAAATTAGTCTTTGCAAATAACCTTTGAACCTTCACCATCAATTACAATTCCCTGACGGTTGTTAATCGGGCATAGATTCAAATCCGAAAACTCAGTCATTATTTTCTCGGTAACTTTCTTAAATGGTGCTGTAAGATAATGCGGAAGAACATAGAAATCAATCAAATCAAGCCCTGCATCATCTTCTTGTGAGTAGTCCTCCGGCTTTTCATCCATTTGCTCGATATATTGGATGCTTGGAGCGCATATAATTGCGCCTGCCGACTCGCCGATCATCAATTTTCCATTTGCCAATTCCTTTTTCAGTAGCCCATCAGCTCCCGTTTTACGGAGCTGGTCCATAAGAAAGAAAGAATTTCCGCCGGTAAAATATATCACATCTGCTTCTTCAAAAACAGACTGTATCGTTGAATAAGCCTCCGTTGAAATATCAATTTCAGTTACGATTGCTCCCAACTTTTTGAATAATTTTCGAGCCGAGCCGACATAACCGGTGTAGCCTTCACGCAGTGAAGCTGTTGGAATAAATGCGACTTTCTTATTTTCAATTTCTTCCTTTATCAGACTTCCCACACTTGAAAAGTGCGAACATAAAAATAGTTTCATCAATATTCTCCTTTATAAATTCCGATTGAACAAAATCGTTGCGCGATGGCCTGCCAAGGCTGTAGCGCAGTTTTATTTTTATTAAAAAAGCAGAGGCATTACTTTTCATAATCCGTTATTGTTAAGTTACCACACGAAACAACTGAACTAAGAAAGCTCCACTGCCTATGATAAGAATAACATTTTCCAGTCTCTTCCGCAATCGGAATTATGACGCCAATGCACCTCCGAATAGGTAGATGTAATTATTAACACTACTTATTCTGGAGGTTTTATTATGTATAAAGATATTTTTGAATCCATCCGCAATGAAGCGGAAAAACGTAACCTGCGTGAAAGAACTATTCAACTGTATTGCTCTGATGTCAGTTACTTCCTTCGTTGGATTGGAAAAAATGTTTCTGATCTTACACTTGAAGATGCGGAAAGTTTTCTTACTGCCAAACGTCTGGAAGGAAGGTCTCCTGAAACTCAAAATCACTATCGGTCTGCAATCAAGTTCTTATATAAAAAGGTGCTGAAGATTGTCTGGGATGATGACACTGTTCCGGCTATGAAAAGAGAGCGAAATCTTCCTGCTGTTCTATCCCACGATGAAATAAATGCAATCATTGACGCCACTCCGAATCTGAAGCATAAAGCGATTATTGCAACTATGTATTCTTCCGGATTACGTGTATCAGAGGTTGTTCATCTTCATTATGATGACATTTCACGTACCAACATGACGATTCATGTTCGTGAAACCAAAGGCAGAATTGACAGGTATACAATTCTGTCTCAAAAAAATTTAGACCTTCTCACAGAGTATTGGTACAAATGTGGTCGCCCTAAAAATGAAGTGCTATAATAAAGTTGTAACAGAGATGGCTAGCCGCATGAGTTAATACAGATATTTTTTTAGCCAAAAGTGTTACAAAAAAGCTTGACCACAACAGCCACCACGCTGCTTTTCTGTTCCACGATTTTGTGCTGTAGCGCCGTCATCTTTATTTGAGTATCATGCAGGCACTCAAGAGTACTGCTATTCCTCTTCCGCCTGTTCCAAGCGTTTCTGAATAGTTTCCTCTTTAATAATGTGCTTTATCGTACTAAGCCGACAAATTTGCCGCTATACATCATTCATTCAAAAATCTGTTTTGGTATCTTAAAAACAGCATTGTCAAAACGCGCAAGATTGTGTTATAATTACACGATAGTGTGTGCTGGCATATAAATTCCATCTGTGCACAGCGTGCGAAGCGCAGATGATAGATGTGACCGGCACCAGTAACAATTTGATTACGAAGAAAATACGCACGCAGAAAAGAGGATATCATGGCAGAAAAGAAAAACATCTTGACCGAAGAAGGTCTTGCAAAACTGGAAGATGAATTACAGGACTTAAAGGTAAATAGACGTAAAGAAGTTGCAGCAAAGATTAAAGAGGCAAGAGAACAGGGTGACTTGTCCGAGAACGCCGAGTATGATGCAGCGAAAGATGAGCAGAGAGATATTGAGATCCGTATTGAAGAGATCGAGAAGATCTTGAAAAATGCAGAGGTTGTCAGCAGCAAAGATGTTGATGCTAATGCGATCAACATTGGTTCTACCGTTCGCATCAAAGATCTTTCTTCCGGAGAAGAGATGCAGTATAAGATCGTAGGTTCTACGGAGGCAGACATTCTTGGTGGTAAGATTTCCAATGAGTCTCCGGTTGGTGTTGCATTGATCGGTGCGAAAGCAGGTCAGACTGTTGATGTTGAAACACCAAAGGGAACTGTATTGCAATATGAGATCCTTGAGATTCAAAAATAATAAATGCAATGCGAGATCCTTGAAATATAGGAATAATAGATTTTGTATAATAGCATGAACTTGCAGAAACAAGAAAATCTGCATACAGAAATCGTCGATAGATATAAGAGAAAGGGGCTAAGATCGTGGCTGAGCAGCAGAAGAAACCACAGAAGGAGCAGGATATCAACCAGCTTCTCAAAGTTCGTAGAGAAAAATTAGAAAATTTACAGGCAGAAGGCAAGGATCCTTTTGTTATTACAAAATATGATGTTACACATCATTCTATGGAGATCAAAGATAACTATGATACATTAGAGGGAAAAGAAGTGTCAGTGGCAGGCCGTATGATGTTTAAGCGTGTCATGGGTAAGGCATCTTTCTGTAATGTGCAGGATCTTCAGGGTAACATTCAGGCATATGTCGCTAGAGATGACATTGGCGAGGATTCCTATAAGGATTTCAAAAAATATGATGTAGGAGATATTCTTGGTATCAAAGGATTTGTCTTTAAGACAAAGACCGGAGAGATCTCTATCCATGCGAAGGAAGTTACGTTATTATCTAAGAGTCTGCAGATCCTTCCGGAGAAATATCATGGACTGACTGACACAGATACTCGTTATCGTCAGCGTTATGTCGATTTGATCATGAATGAAGACGTTAAAGATACTTTTATCAAGCGTTCCAAGGTAATCAGCAGCATTCGCCGCTATTTGGATGGACAGGGCTTTATGGAGGTTGAGACCCCAATGCTTGTCTCCAATGCCGGTGGTGCAGCCGCAAGACCATTTGAGACACACTTTAATGCTTTGGACGAAGACTTAAAACTTCGTATTTCTTTGGAGTTGTACTTAAAGAGATTGATCGTGGGCGGCATGGAGCGTGTATACGAGATCGGCCGTGTATTCCGTAACGAGGGATTGGACACTAGACACAATCCGGAGTTCACGTTGATGGAGTTATATCAGGCATATACAGACTATCACGGCATGATGGATCTGACAGAGAACCTGTATCGTTACATTGCAAAGGAAGTAACCGGTTCGGAGGTGCTTACTTACGGCGAGCATACAATGGATCTGTCCAAGCCGTTTGAGCGTATCACAATGGTAGACGCGGTTAAGAAGTACGCAAATGTTGACTTCAACGAAGTTGCAAATACAGCCGCTGCTAAGAAATTGGCAGATGAGCATCATATTGAATACGAGGATCGTCATGAAAAAGGTGACATTCTCAACCTCTTCTTCGAGGAATATGTAGAGGAGCATTTGATCCAGCCAACCTTTATCATGGATCATCCGATCGAGATTTCTCCTCTGACTAAGAAGAAACCGGACAATCCGGATTATGTAGAGCGTTTTGAGTTCTTTATGAACGGCTGGGAGATGGCAAATGCATACTCTGAGTTGAATGATCCGATCGATCAGAGAGAGCGTTTCGAGGCACAGGAGAAAGCGTTCGAAGCTGGTGATGATGAAGCAAATCACACCGATGAGGACTTCTTGAATGCTTTGAGCATTGGTATGCCTCCTACCGGCGGAATTGGATTTGGTATTGACCGCATGGTTATGATGATGACAAACTCACCGGCAATTAGAGATGTGTTGTTGTTCCCGACAATGAAGAGCCTCGACAAGTAAATTTCTATAAATAGGTGTTTAAACCGTGTAAAATGAATTAAGAAAACAAAAAACCTTTTCAAAATGAGAAATCATTTTGAAAAGGCTTTTTTATTTTGAAAGATCTTTACCAAGATCCACCGCCGCCTCCGCCGGAACCACCGCCGGAATGACCGCCACCAGAACCTCCACTTCCCTTAGAGCTTGGCGTCGACGTCATTGCCGCTGCGGCAGACCGCATCGTCGTATTCATAAAATGATGGAACCGCACTGTATCAAACGTGTTGTAATGCCCATGAGATGAATACCATTGCGGTGGTTCGATCGCAATAGATTCAAATTTCTCCATCCATATATCCGACACGTCAAGCACATATGCATACGGCAATATATTGTAGAAATACTGCGGTTCACGCTCTACCATAGTCTCCAGGCGATCTTTTTCTGCTGTCTGCAAAAATGTCCGAAATCCTCGTAATCGTCCCAAAACCTCCGTGCCATACTCTGTACGCTTTGGCATATAATAATCAAAGAACATGATCACACCACATGCGATAATCGCCAACACAAAAGCGATCCGATAAATTGTCGGTGTATATAACACAACATTACGCAGTCCCAGACAATACCCGCTGATCATAGCGATCGACATCACGACGCTGAGGATCTTACTAAAGATCGTCTCTGAACTAAAGATCGTCCGAATAATAAATGCCAGCACAAAACCAAACATGATCGGTATTGTTAGTGAAAATGTCGCATTGTATGTATAATCATATATCGGCAGATACGTTGCTAAAAAGAAAATCCCCGCCATCATCGCATAACAGATCAAATGCTTATTAATGGAATTGGCATAAAACAACACTTGTCTATTTTGCTTTGTATTTACCATTTTCAAGATCTTATTCACCGTCTTGTAGAATTTATCCTTCAGCTGATCTTTATTGGTAACATCAAAGCCACGAAACAATCCTTTCATGAATGCCCGTTCTATCGCATTATTTCCATCATATTCTTTCAATTTGCGGATCGTAAAATCCTGATTTCCAAGCAGGCCCTTCTTCCCTTCAACAATTTCTATATAACCCTTTTGTGCCAGGTACACTAACAACGATATAACATCATTCGCATCCACCTTGCCCTTATAGGCAAAGGCTGCCTCTACACTATTGAATTCCTTTGGCGGATGGAACTGTATCGTTTCCACTACCACATTATCCCGTCCGACTTTCCACCAAAGCAGAAATGCTGCACCCGCTGCTGCCAAGGACAACAAAATACTGATCAGCGCCGGCCAGATCCTTTGTTTGACCTGATCATAATATCCATCCGGTAAGACCATTCTGACTGTAACTGCCTCTCCCGGATTTAAGATAATGGAGGAATCTACATATCCTTCCATCACTTTGCCATTGATCGTATACTGCAGTCCCTCATTATTAGTCGAACCACTCTCACCATATGCCATACCGACTTTACTTTCGTCAATATCTTCCGGCATCATGATATGAAAGGTAACATTTTGGATCGTTGTATCCCAACTGGTTCCAATGATATTATAATAGAACTCATCTTCCCCTTTACGTACATCTTTCCCCATATTGTAATCGTAAGAAATGTGATACATATGCTCGCCAACAAGCGTCTTATTCTTATCTCCCAGTTGAATACGGCAATAAGAACCCTCTCGGCCTACGGTCCTTTTTTCACCATAGGTTTTGATATTCGTTACGCGCGCCTGAATACGGGAAGTTGATCCATCCTCACGACTTACGTTATTGATAACCGGTATGTCTCGGTAAATACCATGTCTCGCCTGGTTAAAGTTCACCTGCAGCCTCTCCGTAACATGATACACATTATCCTTACCAACTTTAACTGTGACATCGTATCCTTGTATCTCGTAGGGATAATAAGAGTCTGCCAAAGCCGGTTTTGCCATCAGCAAAATCCCGGCAAGCAACATAAAGCCAAAAAGCTTTCCTTTTCTCCAAATGCTCTCCACCACTAAAATTTCACCTGCACATTCTGCCGCTCAACAGCATTCTCAACCTCAAACATCTTCTTTGTCTCAAAATGAAACAGACCGGCGATCAAACTTCCCGGAAACATCTGTACTTTCATATTGTACTGCTTCACCGCACCGTTATAATATTTTCTTGCATTTGCAATATCATCCTCTGTTTCATTCAGATTATGACTCAGATCCATAAAATTCTGATTTGCTTTCAGATCCGGATACTGCTCTGCCACTGCCATGATCTGTGGTATCATTTTAGAGATCTGTGCACCATTCTGAATCTTTTCCTCCGGTGTCATTGCGTCATAACTGCCGGTACGCAGCGATATCACCTTTTCCAATGTTTCTTTCTCATGCGAAGCATATCCTTTGACTGTTTCCACCAGATTTGGGATCAGATCATAACGTTTTTTCAGATACACATCCATCGTTGCAAATGCCTCATCTACAACAATTCTTCCTTTGATCAGCCCATTGTATGTACCAATCACCCAACAAACGATCAATAGTACAACAACTATTCCAATAATCCATCCTATCATCTTTGTTCCTCCTATGCTTTTGCGGGATCAAACCCATTACGGCTGCCGGTTGCAACTGCACCATCCTCACGAGAAGTGCGAAATGGTGCTGCCGGAATGCCGTTTTGTCCAAACAACGTTACCGGTCGATAATTAGTCCAGCAATATCTTCCGTATACAGGTTCTTTCACCTCATCACAAGTCAGTTCTATTTCTTCTCCCTTTAGAACTGCCTTCGCCTCATGATACACTTTATCTTTACCGGCAAGTTCAAAACCGGTTAAAGTTTCCTCTGTACAATGTAGTCCCTTCGCATGGGCAAATGATACAATCATCGCACTATTCTCAATGCGGTAAGACTGATACATCGGGCCAAACGCCTCTTCTTTCGTGCATAAACCATACACTTCATACATTGCCTGCAAAGCGAGACGCTCACCAACGCTGTCTTTCTCTGTCGGATGAATATTGCCAAACTCACCCTTATCCAGAATCACCGCAATCCCGGTATGCTTGAACGTGTCGAACACACGCATCTGTGCCTCTCGAATAAATGGCCAGTTCTGGTAATCCGGCTCCCCCTCTCCATTTTGGAACATCGGAAGCTGTACCAGCATAAACGGTAACGTATCATCTTTCCAATCGCCTCTCCACTGACGGATCAGCGCTGATAACAAGGAGTAATAGCGGTATGGACGATGATCGTCCTCCTCTCCCTGATAATACAAAAATCCACGTAACGTATACGGACAAACTCTTTGCAGCATCGACTCGTACAAACCACACGGTCTGGTCTCTGAACGTGGTCCCATTGGTCCCGGATATTGATTCTCACCGTACAGACGTAATGCCTCCTCCCAAGTCGGGTTCTCTGCTGTCTCGTAATATTTCCCTACATTTTTGTCAAACTCTGCCTGATATACAAGATATGCCTCACGCGCTTTGATATATTCCTCCGGATCCTGCTCAGCAATAATTGCATCATAATCATCAATATACTCTTTGATCTCCTGCGTTCCTTCCAACGCTTCACGGCTCACCCAGCAGGAAGCAGACGTTCCGCCCCAGTTACAGCCAATAATGCCGACGGTTACCCCTGTCTCTCGCGCGATCTTATCTGCAAAATAATATGCAACCGCTGACCATCGTCCTGCCTTATCCGGCGTACACAGATCCCATGCACTTTCCTTTTCTGCTTCTTCCAACTTATCCCCTACATACGGAACCTGTGGAGTATAATAATAGCGTACTCCATCATTATGTATATTTTGAACGATCTCCTTGCCGTTTTTGCTATTTTGCAACTCCAGCTCCATATTGGACTGACCGCCGGCAAGCCATACTTCGCCGATCATAACATCTTCATACACCACTTGTTCTGTCTGAGACTGCACCGTCAGTGTATATGGTCCACCTGCCTCAAATGGCGGTAATATAGCCTGGAACCTTCCCTGTTCCGGAACCACACTCACAGATTTGTCTGCCAAAGTAATCTTAAGCGACTCTGCATCACTGTCTCCCCATACGCTGATATTTTTCTGTCTCTGCAAAACCATGTGACTGCTAAAAACAGCTGATAATTGAATCATTCTTTTATCCTCTTTTCACTTATTTATTAGTGTGATGTTTTCTTGCCTACCGGTGCCTGAAACGGTTTCTCCTGCTCCGTTCCCAGATCCATCACATAGACAGATTTTCCATCATATGTTTCATAAAACAAATACTTACTTGTCAGATGCAGATAATTGTAATTGCCATCCGCGATCTTACGCACTTCTCCACCCTCTAAATCCTTTACATACAATCCATTGCTCGTTCCATTATCTACCTGATAATATACAGCACTCTCCTTTTCATCCACATTATATGTCGCCAAGCGGTCTGAAACGATCGTGACCGGATCAGAGCCATCCAAATTCACACGTACTAATGCATAATTTTGTGACATATCTATAAAATACAAATGCTCTCCTGCCCGAATCAATGAAGTACAATTACCATTGTAAATTGTCTGCTCATCTGAACCGTTAATATTCATGGTATGTATGTTATGATCCTTGTCATAACCTGTATAATACATAACGCCCTGCGAAATAGAATACGGCGATACTCCCTCATCCAACAATAATTCATCGCTGGAGCCGTCCATCTTAGCTGCATTTAACTGTAATCCCTTTTTTTCATCGTAATGCTGATAATACAGATAGTTTCCGTATAAGCACACAGACTGTGTCGGATCATCATACAGCTTACCCATATTTTTGCCATCGGTCGTTAAGCGGAACAATCCCGTTTTACTTAATGCCAACACATTACCGCCGGTAACACTCTTGCGGTCATTACGTCTCGTATAGAAAATATAATCACCTGCAACATTCAAATAACTAACCGTATCTCCATGTAATTTCGTGCTTTTCTGTAATTTATCATCTGTTACATAGAGAGAATCGTTATCATACGGATCAGCATAATAGATCCTGCCATCTGCCTCGCAAAACTTACCTCCGTTAAGCAGATTTCCTGCCGTATTTCCTGTCGTATTCGGATCATCATATAGCTGTACTTTCGTCTTCTGCCACATAAAAAATCCCACAACAACCAAAATTACCGCCCCAAGACCCCCTAAGATCCGATTCCGTACATGATGTTTGGAACTTGCCGCCATTCTTCACTCTCCCTTTCAAAACCACGATTACCCACCTCTATAAGAATACCATGCCGGAAATGACTAATCAAGTGCCATCAACAGCATAAAATCATCTTCTCTCACTGATCAAGTGCCATCAACAATTCGTGAATTGTCTTTGAGCAGATCGGATGTACCCGATATGGTGCGATCTGATCAAGCGGTTCCAACACAAATCTTCGATTACACATTTCCGGATGCGGAATGATAAGATTCTCTTCTACAACGACCTCTTCATCATACAATAATATATCCACATCGATCGTTCTCGGTCCCCAATGAATGGTTCGAACACGATCTAATTTCTTCTCAATGACTCCAATCTGATCCAAAATCTGTTGAGGCGTATATAATGTCTGCATAACAACCGCGCCATTCAAAAAATCATCCTGCTCGACACCGCCTACCGGTTCCGTCACGATATAATCTGATACTTTTACCAATTGATTATGCTCATCTGCTGCCAAGATTTCCAAAGCCTGGTCCAGATTAGCATGCTTATCCCCCATATTGGAACCAATTCCTAAGCATACCGTATGCCATCCTCTTTGAATCTCTACAGAAACCGTCTTAAGCGGCAGTCGTATCGGTGCCCACGGCTTATCTATCCGAAGCGACAATGACTTCACCAACGGAAATGTTAATAAGATCTGCTCTGCCAAGTGTCCGGCAAGGTGCTCGATCAACTGAAACGTATTGCGTTTCGTCTCTGAATGGATCAGTTCCGCTACCTCTACGTAATTAACAGCATCTTCTATATCATCCGATTCGGCTGCCTTGCTTGTATCAACAGTAAGATCTACTGATACAACAAACTTTTGCCCCAGTTCATTTTCTTGTTTCAGTACTCCATGATTGGCAAATACTTCTAATTCCTTAATTTGAATGTGATCCATGATCCATCCTCCCCGCTTTTTGAAATGTTGCTCTAACTCCAATACCACGCACTTCCTGTACACTTCATTAATACACGACGCGGTAATTTATCATATACAAGACCTAGACGATATCCGATCAATCTGCATCCGCACTGTACGCAGAAATAAAAAGCATCCCATACATGTCCACCCTTTAACAGCGTTTTCACGGTCTTCGCTGCATATCCTGCACCCTCTTTTTCCGAAGACACCTTCGCAAACACCTCCGCATACTGCTTATGAGATACGCCAAGATCAAAGTTTCTGGCGAACTGCTGCCTGCACGTGTAATCATGAGAATGCACCACTTTTGCCTCTGCGCAATATGCAACACGATATCCTTCCTGCATCATCATATATGCTATGATCATATCTTCATTAAAAATCGTTGGCTGCACAAATCCGCCAACTTGCTCATAATACGCCTTACGATACAGGGCACATACATCAGAGCAAAAATATGTCTTTACACCGAGTTCTTTCTTGTCATCCTCACTCTTAATACGGCTCTGTGCAGGATAATTATAGATTCTCGTCATACGTTCCACTCGCCCTGAATTTGGACGGGCAAGCTGTCTCGCATAAGCAACAGCTACCGAAGTATCCTCCATGCAGGCAAGCAGATTCTCTATCAGATGCTCATCTGCCGGAACTGCATCCTGCGTCATCATTAAGACAAACTCTGCAGTAGATTTGTCCATGCCTAACGCACGCGTGCCGCCATGGTCAAACTCAGACTGCATCACGGGTATGATCCGGATACGCTCATCCATAGACTGTACCATTATCTCTGATTCATCCCGGATCGTCTGCATAATAAAAATATGTTCCGGGACAACTGTTTGATGCATTAAACGCTTGATCAGATCACTAAATTCACTTCCCGGTTTATATACGGGTATCACAATATCGATCTTTGTCTGCTCCATCCGCTACTCACCATACCTTTCCATCAAATTGCTCCTGCCTTCTTTTATCTTCCTAAAAGTCTGGCAACTTCCACAACAGCTTCCTGTGCATCTTTAGAATAACCTTCTGCACCAATCTCATCTGCAAAGCTGCGTGTGATAACGGCTCCTCCGATCATAACCTTCACCGGAAGATTCTGCTCACGAACCATATTCACTACTTTCTTCATTTCCATCATCGTCGTTGTCATAAGTGCAGAAAGCCCGATAATATCTGCTTTTTCACGAATAGCTGCCTGTATGATATCCTCCGCCGGGACATCTTTACCCAGATCCACCACACGATATCCATAGTTACGTAACATCAATGCAACCAGATTTTTACCAATATCATGAATATCATGCTCCACTGTTGCAATGACAATCGTTCCAAGCGGCTCACTAGACCGATTGGCTGCAAGGATCGGCTCTACCACACCAATACCTGTCTCCATCGTCTCTGCGCTCGAAATAAGCTGGGGCAGAAAATATATCTGCTTATCAAAGAGCACTCCGACATGATTGATCGCCGGGATCAAACTCTCGTCAATCACTTTCTGTGCATCTATTCCACCTTGTAAAGCATCCTGCACCAAAGTTTCGATCTTATTTTTACGGCCCTTTACAACCGCCTCAAAGATCTTATCCCCCTCATGTTCCGGTGGAATCAAGTCCTTTGATCCGGATCCACTCTTTTTCGTCGTTGTCTGTACAGAATCGACCTCACCGGACACAACGGAGATCTTATGCTCGGACACGCGATTGATATAACGTAGATCGGCATCAGGTTTATTCATCAACAGATCTGCCGCAAATACCGCATGCATTAACAAATCCTGAGACGGATTCGCAATCGCCATCGTCAATCCCTGTCCGATTGCTAATGCCATAAACGAACTGTTCACAAAAAGTCTCTCCGGCAATCCAAAGGAAATATTAGAAAGTCCGCACGCCGTTGCCAGACCAAGCTCATGTTTGCAATATCGGATCGTCTCCAACGTTTCGATCGCAGCATTGCGGTTGGCGCCGATCGTTGCCACCAAGCCATCTACTACAATGTCCTCACCACACAACCCATGGCGTTTTGCCTCTTCATATATCGTATGGATAATCTCCTTTTTCTCATCAAGATTCTCCGGCAAACCTTTTTCTGAAAGTGGAAGCAAAATAAACATCGCACCATATTTCTTGGCGATTGGGATCAGCTTCTCAAACTTCTCCGGCTCCAGCGAGATCGAATTGATCAATGCACGGCCCGGATAGATACGAAGCGCTGCCTCAACCACATCTACATAACTCGAATCAATGGATAACGGCAGATTACTCACCATCGTAAGCTCATTCACCGCTTTAAGCATCATCTCTTTTTCATCAATGCCATTCATTCCCATATTGACATCCAGGATTGCCGCTCCGTCCTCTTCCTGTGCTTCTGCCATCTCCGTAACAAGGTCAAGCTGTCCGGCACGAAGCTGCTCCTGCAATGCTTTCTTACCTGTCGGGTTAATACGCTCTCCGATCACCATAAACGGTCCGTCCAAGTCGATTGGACGAGTCACACGTTCATTAGACAGGGCACGACGTATCACCTTACCCTGTCTGCTCAGATGGGACACCTCATCCATCCGGCCACTCTGCTGTATTTTCTGAGTGAGCAAACGGATATGCTCTGGCGTTGTACCACAGCAGCCACCTAAAATATCGGCTCCGGCATCGATCAACGCCATCATTTCTTCCGCAAATTCTGGTGCTTCCATTTCGTAGACGGTCTTTCCATCTACAAGCTGCGGCAGTCCGGCATTCGGCTTCGCAACCAATGGAATGTCCGCATATGCACGCATTTTTCGTACTACATCACACATTTTATCCGGTCCTGTGGAACAGTTCACACCTAACGCGTCCACTCCAAGTGTAGTAAGCACAAGAGCTGCCGTCTCCGGATCCGTTCCAAACAAAGTACGTCCATCCTCTGCAAAGGTAAGTGTCACCATGATCGGTAAGTCACAGCATTCTTTCGCTGCAATCACCGCTGCACGACACTCCTGCAGGCTCATCATCGTTTCAACAGCCAAAAAATCCACACCTGCGTCAACTAACGCCTCTGTCTGCTCCTTATAAATGTCTACCAGCTCTTCAAAAGACAAAGGGCCCATCGGTTGTACCTGCTTACCCGTCATAGTCAGATCGCCACATACATACAATGGCTTGTCTGCATCTACAAGTCCGCGTTCCTTCACCTCTGCCACCGCCTGCTTCGAAATTGCTACCAAGCCATGGTTCATCTCCACCAAATTATCTTGCAGACCATACTCTTCTAACTTAATTCGGTTTCCGGAAAAAGTGGGTGCATACACTGCATCAGACCCTGCCGCATAATACTCTATCTGTAATTCTTTCAGCACGTCAGGATTCTCTAATATCCACTCCTCAGGGCATACTCCCGCCGGAAGACCTCTCTCCTGCAAATTGGAACCGGTCGCACCGTCCAATATCATTTTCCCCTGTGCCAAACGTTCACGAAACTGCTCTTTTGTCATGTTGCTGTCAATCTCCATTCTGCTATATTGGTATATTTCCTGCTCCCGGCTCACGTGGCTTCATACCACCTAACACATAGCCCTCCCTGTGTGCCGATAGACAAAATCTTCTCTTTCGATTGTACCACATGGCATCACATACGTAAAGAAGTATTCCTTTACAACCCGTGCTTTTTTTGCTTTTTTGTGCAAAATCCGATATACTATAAGAATCACTGCAAACGGAGGATATCATTATGATTTTACAATGCAGTCATATAGACAAAGCATTTAGCACAGATGTCATTCTTTCTGACATCTCTTTTCATATCAATGAACATGAAAAAGCAGCCATCGTCGGTGCAAATGGTTCCGGCAAATCAACACTGCTTAAGATCATTACAGGACATTTATCCGCAGACAACGGTGAGGTGATCCTGTCCGGCGGCACGACTGTCGGCTACTTGGCACAGAACCAGGAATACGCTTCCGAGCACAGCATCTACGATGAAATGCGTGATGCCAAACCGGAGATCATACAGTTAGAGCAGCAGATGGAAAAACTGTCTGCACGCATGGATATTGAAACCGGCGAAGCTCTAGAGCAAGTCATCAAACAGTATGACAATGCAAGACAACGCTATGAGCGTCTCGACGGATACGCCTACCAAAGCGAGTTGGTGGGTGTCTTGAAAGGTCTTGGCTTCACAGAAGAAGACTTTGAGAAACCGGTCATTTCCCTATCCGGTGGTGAAAAGACTCGTGTTGCTCTCGCCAAGATGCTGTTGCAGGCGCCGGATCTTATCATATTAGACGAGCCTACCAACCATCTGGATATCAATGCCATTGCATGGCTGGAATCCTACCTGACCAATTATCGCGGTGCTGTATTGATCGTAGCCCATGACCGTTATTTTTTGGATAAAATTGTCACAAAAGTTATCGAGCTTCGCCAGACGCACGCTCGTATGTATATGGGCAATTACAGCGAATATGCCGCCAAACGTCAGCAGATCATGGATAGTCTGATGAAACAATATCTCAACCAGCAGGCAGAGATCAAACATCAGGAAGAAGTTATTGCTAAGCTGAAATCCTTTAACCGCGAAAAATCGATCAAGCGCGCCGAGAGCCGCGAAAAGATGTTAGATAAAATAGAGCGCATTGAAAAACCTGTCGATGAAAACACGCAAATGCGCTTATTGTTTACACCAAAGATTCAAAGTGGTAACGACGTATTGACCGTAGAGGGGCTTTCCAAATCCTTTGATGGAACGCCTTTATTTACCGACCTCTCCTTTGAACTGAAGCGTGGAGAACATGTAGCGATCATCGGAGACAACGGAGCAGGTAAGACAACGATCCTCAAAATAATAAATGAATTGCTCCCTGCCGACAGTGGTAAGATCACGCTTGGAACAAACGTGGAGATTGGCTACTACGATCAGGAGCATCAAGTTCTGCACCCGGATAAAACATTGTTTGAAGAGATCAGTGATGCGTATCCTCATATGAACAATACGCAGATCCGTAACACACTGGCCGCCTTTCTATTTACGGAAGACGATGTATTCAAGCAGATCAAGAGTCTGAGCGGTGGAGAACGCGGTCGCGTATCCTTGGCAAAACTCATGTTGTCCGATGCTAATCTTCTCATTCTCGATGAGCCGACAAACCATTTAGATATGGATTCTAAGGAAATATTAGAAAATGCGATCCGACATTTTGAGGGAACTGTATTGTATGTTTCCCATGATCGTTACTTTATTAATACAACCGCAACCCGAATCTTAAATCTTACAGGCGGACATGTTTTGAACTATGTCGGAAACTACGACTATTATCTGGATAAAAAAGAAGATGTGGAGCGTGCTTACTATGCGGCCCAGCCAAACCACAACGCATCAGCGATAGCTTCCACCGATGCTGCCGGGCCATCTCCTTCCACTGAAATGTCCACAGCAGACGGTACTGCTCCTCAAGCGGAAAATAATACGCCTAACGCAGCCACGTCTTCCAATGCACTATCCTGGCAGGAACAAAAGGAAGAACAGGCACGACTGCGCAAAATACAAAAAGAATTAAATCGCGTTGAATCAGAGATTGAACGCTTAGAAGCAGAAAACACCGCATTAGATGAGGCAATTGCTGATCCTGCTAATGCAACCAATTCTGCAAAACTGCAGGAGCTCTCCATCCAACGTGGTGAAAACGATGCAAAATTAGAAGAACTCCTAGAACATTGGGAAGAACTTTCGGAATAACTGTGTGCTATTCTGCAGTCATGCGCTCCATCCGCCGGCGTGCCTGATCATAGACTTCCTGCGGCGAAACGCCAAGAAAGAACTGTCCATCTTCATACATAATACGCCCTGCGATCATCGTCAATTTTACGTTTTGTTTACTGCCACTATATACGATGTTCTTCGCAACATTATTCATAGGCTGCATATTCGGCTGTGTCATATCTAAGATGATCATATCCGCCTGCCTGCCTTCTGCAAGCACGTCACAGTCCTGCAGCCCCATGGCTTCTGCGCCTCCTACCGTTGCCATCTCTAACACATCCAATGCATCCAATGCTGATGCGTCCCCTAATACTACTTTTTGCAACGCTGTCGTCAAAAACATCTCTCGAAACATATCCAAACAATTGTTGCTTGCCGGTCCATCCGTACCAATTGCAAGACCAATCCCCATATCTTTCATCCTCTGGATCGGTGCAATGCCACTCGCAAGCTTTAGATTCGATGCCGGATTCGTGACAACCCACACCTGCTTGTCTTTGCAGATCTGCAAGTCTTCATCCGTCATATGCACACAATGAAAACCGCCACCACCATACTCAAACATTCCCAGCTTATCAAGAAACTTTGTAGGCGTCATGCCATAGCGTTCCACACATTCTGCCACTTCCTTTGCCGTTTCCGAATTGTGTGTATAGACCGGTGCATGATATTTCTGCCCTAAAGCCGCCATCCTTTCCAAAATTTCACGGCTAGTCGTGTATTCCGCATGAAATCCAAACCGATAAGATACCAATGGATCACACGCATTGTATTTGAGAAACTGCTGCTCCATTTCCTCAACCGTACCAACAAAGTTATTGATGCTGCCACACAAAACCGTTCGAAATCCGGTATCCATGGAAGCTTTCACAATAGCATCATTCTTCTGATACATATCAAAACATGCCGTAATGCCACTCGTCAGGTACTCCATATAAGCTAAAATTGTAAACCAATAAACATCTTCTTCCGTCAGCTTATCCTCCATCGGGAACACACGATCATACAGCCACTCCTGTAATGGCAGATCATCTGCATAAGAGCGCAAAAATGTCATTGCAGAATGTGTGTGTGCATCCTTAAATCCCGGCATTACAACATTTCCACCTGCATTAATCTGACGATCCCACTGTAAAGATGGTGCGCCATCTTCCGTTCCCAGATATACGATCTTGTCATCCTGTATATGAACTTCCCCACAAAACATTCTTTGCCCCGGCTGCATCGTTAATATATTCGCATTATATATTCGGATTCTCATAATTTTGTCCTCATTCCTGCTATACAGTATGAATGGCAGTAATACATTCTGTCACAAGCTTCTTAAACAACGGTGCCACTCTGTCTGCCGTTTCCTGCACTTCCTGATGTGTCAATGGATTTGCTGTAATGCCACACGCCATATTGGAAATACAAGAAATGCCACAAATTTTCATTCCCATATGATTGGCCGCAACTGCCTCACATGCCGTACTCATCCCCACTGCATCTGCTCCAAGTGTCCTGCACATACGAACTTCTGCCGGAGATTCGTAATTTGGTCCCGTTAATTGTATATATACCCCTTCTTGCAACGGAATATCCTTTAACGCTGCCGTTTTCCGCAATATCTGCTGTAGATCCGCATCATAAATCTGACTCATATCCGGAAAACGAGCACCCAACTCTTCCGCATTCGGTCCGATCAACGGCGATGGCACGAACGAAGAAATCTGATCCTTGATCATCATAAAGTCTCCTGCCTTAAAACAAGTATTGATACCACCGGAAGCATTTGTCAAAAACAACACCTGCGCTCCCATCAGTTTCATAAGACGTATTGGCAGTACAACATCACTGATCGGATAACCTTCATAGTAATGTACGCGCCCCTTCATACATACGACCGGCACTTCATTCACATATCCCAAGATATACTTCCCCTGATGCCCTGCTACCGTCGATACCGGAAAACCTTCCATTTCATGGTAATCGATCTCCGCAACAACTTGAATATCATCTGCATAATCCCCCAAACCGGATCCAAGCACCAATGCGATCTCCGGAACAAAATCAATCTCCCGTGCCTTGCAAATCTTCTGATACTGCTCATAACATTTGTTTAACTTTGCATACACCTCATTCATAAACAGCCTCCGTTCTTATAACAAAGGGAACGCTGCTGTGCGTTCCCCGTATCTTTCTCTGTACTCTTTGTTACTCATTCTGTTTTAAATGTGTACGAACAATCTTTCCAACACGCATTGCATCTGCATATGCTAACAAACGATCCATCTGATTGGAATTACGCTGCAAGAAATTCGAAATGATCAAATGCAGCATGTCCTCCCCAATATCTGCACGAAATCGAATACAATCACAAACACTGCGTTCAATGTCATACACACGAATCTTGCCATACGGTGTCTCATCCACCTGCATATCCTGCTGAAATGCCAAATCAGAATAATAATGTCTGCACACCGGAAAATTAAGCTGCATACGAGAGCGATCCGTCTTCAATGTGGCAACCGACAATCTCTCCGGCTCCACATCGATCAAGCCATGATAATAACATGCGCTATCTGCACAGATCACCGCTCTTGAATTAACTCTGCAAGCCTCGATCATCTTATAATTCTCCGGCTTGCCATTCTCCTCGTCTACAAGCCAATAATGACCATGTGACACACGTTCAATAATCCCCATATTCACCAATTCCTTGATCTGCACCGTCGTGATCTTCGCGTCCTTCAACTCCGATGCATCCCGATAGCCATTGCCACTTTCAAACAAGTCCATCACTTTCTTATACGTATTTAACAACATATCTTCTCCTCCTCTTCCAACCGATAGTCTCCTACCCGTTTCCTGCTCTGTCATAATGCTAACGTGCAAAAAGATTTTGCTTAATAATATTTATTATATCACGTGTTACAAAAATTGCAATATCCTATTATAGAAAAACAACAGAAAAAAGGGCAAAACTAATGTTTTGCCCTACACTGCCTCTATTCTTCCCTACACCGCTTTTCCGGTATACAACTGATAATATTTGCCCTTACGCTCCAGCAACTCGTCATGCGTACCGCGCTCAATGATACGCCCCTGCTCTAATACCATAATGCAGTCACTATTGCGTACCGTCGACAAACGATGAGCGATCACAAATGTTGTGCGTCCTTTCATCAGGCGGTCCATACCTTCCTGTACCAATTTCTCAGTACGTGTATCGATCGAACTCGTTGCTTCGTCCAAAATAAGTGCCGGTGGATTGGCAACGGCTGCCCTCGCAATGGCTAACAACTGTCTCTGACCCTGGCTTAAATTCGCACCATCACCGGTGATCATCGTCCGGTAACCATCCGGCAGACGTTTAATAAAGCTGTGTGCATTTGCCAATTTAGCTGCTGCGATCACTTCGTCATCTGTAGCATCCAACTTACCATAGCGAATATTGTCCATTACTGTTCCGGTGAACAAATGCGTATCCTGTAACACAATGCCAAGCGAACGGCGCAGATCCTTTTTGTGGATCTTATTAATGTTGATACCATCAAAACGGATCTTACCATCCTGAATATCATAAAAACGATTGATCAAGTTGGTGATCGTCGTTTTACCTGCACCGGTTGCACCAACAAAAGCTATCTTCTGTCCCGGTTTTGCATAGATCTTGATATTATGCAAAATGATCTTCTCATCATTATATCCAAAATCAACATCATCAAATACAACATCACCTTCCAACTTGCGATAAGTTGTTGTTCCATCATCCTGATGATAATGTTTCCAAGCCCACAATCCGGTCTGTTTCTCGCTCTCCTTGATCTGACCATCCTGCTCGGTCACATTCACGAGCTGCACATAACCTTCGTCCACCTCCGGCTCTTGGTCAAGCAGCTTAAAGATACGATCTGCACCCGCCAATGCCATAACGATCGCATTGATCTGCTGACTGATCTGATTGATCGGCTGACTGAAAGATTTATTAAACGTTAGGAAACTGACCAATTTACCAAGCGTAAATCCTGCGAAGCCCTGCAATGCAAGGACACCGCCTGCCATCGCGCAGAATACATAGCTGATATTACCAAGCTGCGCATTGATCGGCATCAGGATATTGGCAAACGTATTTGCATTATTGGCGCTCTCAAACAACTCTTCATTCATTTTGTTGAACTCTTCTAACGATGCCTGCTCATGACAGAATACTTTAACTACTTTCTGTCCATTCATCATTTCTTCGATCTGCCCATTCACCTTAGCCAGATCACGCTGCTGTGAAAGGAAATAACTACCGCTCAGTCCGGCGATCTTCTTCGTCACCACCAAAGTAATGCCAATCATGATCATTGTCAATATCGTTAATGGAATACTTAAGACAACCATGCACACAAATACACTCACAATCGTTATACCACAGTTGATCGCCTGCGGTATACTTTGGCTGATCATCTGCCGCAGTGTATCTATATCATTCGTATACGTTGACATGATATCACCATGTGCATTCGTATCAAAATATTTTATTGGCAGTGTTTCCATCTTCTCAAACATCTCTACGCGAAGATTTCGAAGCGTTCCCTGTGTCACATTAACCATAATACGGTTATACGCATAGGTCGTAATAACACCAATTCCATAAAAACCGGCCACCTGCAGGATCTTCGCCGCTAACGGTCCGAAATTCGGATGCGCTGTCTTCGTCAATGGTACAATATAATCATCGATCAACGACTGCGTAAACATGGTTCCCTGCACATTGGCAAGTACGCTGATAATAATACAGACAAGCACAAAAAAACAATGAGGTCCATAACTCTTAAAAATATAACAAAACAGCCGCTTAAGCTTTCCCATCGGATCTTCAATCTTTGGCTTCGGTTTTCCTATAGCATTTGGTCTTGGCATCGTCTATCACTCCTTTCCCGGTTCATCAAAATCTGCATTACCCGCTGCCTGTGACTCATAAATCTCCTGATAGATCTGATTTTGCGCTAACAATTCCTCATGTGCACCAAAGTCATTGACACGTCCATCCTCCATCACAATAATGCGGTCACAATTTTGTATACTGGATATACGCTGTGCAATAATAAGCTTCGTCGTTCCCGGAATTTCCTCGGCAAAAGCCCGGCGAATCGATGCATCCGTCGCTGTGTCAACTGCACTGGTAGAATCATCCAAGATCAATACCTTTGGCTTTTTGAGCAAAGCTCTGGCAATACATAAACGCTGTTTCTGACCACCGGAAACATTCGTACCGCCCTGCTCGATATATGTATGATAGCCTTTCGGCATCTTCTGAATAAACTCATCCGCACAGGCGAGCTCACAAGCATGTTTACACTCTTCTTCCGTTGCCTCCGGATCACCCCAGCGCAAATTATCTAAAATCGTTCCACTAAAGAGTACATTATTCTGCAATACTACTGCCACTTGATTACGAAGTGCCTCAACGCCATAGTTACGAACATCTACACCGCCTACACGTACGCTTCCCTCTGTCACATCGTACAAACGGCTGACCAGATTCACTAAGCTGGACTTAGCACTACCGGTACCACCAAGAATACCAATCGTCTCTCCGGAAGCAATCTGTAGATTAATATCCTTAAGGACCGGCTCTCCGGATTGTTTCTTATAACTAAAGTCAACATGATCAAATTCAATGCTGCCATCCGAAACGGTAAGCACCGGATTCTCCGGATCCGTAATGTCCGGTCTGTCATTGATCACTTCCGCAACACGCTCTCCACTGGCAATACTCATCGTGATCATAACAAATACCATAGAAAGCATCATGAGGCTCATCAAAATATTCATGCAGTAACCAAGCAGTGCTGACAGATCACCCACCTGCATAGTGCCTCCGACGATCATTTTAGCTCCGATCCAACTGATCAGCAAAATGCAGCCATATACCGTAAGCATCATAACCGGAGCGTTGAGTACGATCAAGCTCTCTGCTTTGACAAACATTTTATATACATTCTCACTCGCCTTGCGGAACTTACTCTGCTCGTATTCCTCACGAGAATATGCCTTTACAACACGAATCGCCGACACATTCTCCTGTACACTCTCATTCAGATCATCATATTTCCGGAAAACCGCGTCGAAATATCCCATCGTCTTACGTACCAGCACAAACAAGAAAATGCCTAAGACAATAACTGCGATCAGATAAATACAGGCAACTTTGGCATTTACATAAAAAGCCATTGCCATCGCACAGATCAAAGACATCGGAGAACGCATGCACATTCTAAGAATCATCTGATACGCATTCTGTAAATTCGTCACATCCGTCGTTAAGCGGGTCACCAGACCTGATGTACTATACTTATCAATATTTGAGAAACTGAACGTCTGAATATTCTCATACATTGCCTTACGCAGATTTTTCGCAAATCCGGTTGATGCTCTGGCTCCATACTTGCCGCCCATCGCTCCGGACCAAAGTCCGCCTACAGCAAGCACGAGCATCGCCGCACCAACGATATAAATATGTTTCAGATCACCTTTCATCACACCATCATTAATGATCGATGCCATCAATAATGGAATCAATGTCTCGAAGATAACTTCTAAGATCATAAACACCGGTGTCAGAATCGAATCCCGCTTGTATTCTTTCACCTGCGATAATAATGTTTTTACCATAGAAACCTCCATTATTAATAAAGATTAGCATGTCATAGGACGAATGTTCCCTGACAGCTAATCTATTATTAAGAAATAATATACCAAAGTAATCTTTAAAAATCAAATGAACTTTCTGTGAACTGCAATTTCCTATTCCACAAGAAAAGCCCCTATCAAGCTTTCGCCTGATAAGGACTTTCCCCGCAAGAATATATATGCATCAACTTTAGTCAAGGTTGAACATGTATACATTTTCTTCGTTCTTCTTCTCTTTCTCGATACCAATAATCTCCAAGATGGTCTTACCCACTTTACGATCATTCTGAATGTTAAATTCCAGCTTATTGAACAACATTGTGTTCGCCTTATTCGCATTCTCCTTATCGTAGGTTACGAAGTACTGTCTGCCGTCCACAAGTGTATCATTAAACTGACCCGGACTACCCTGTGGTGCAGTGATCCTCTCATACTCACCATCACCAAGACTTCGATATATCTTTGTTACCGGAAGGCTGATCGCCTCATTCTTATCATTATCTACACCTGTAAATTGCACATGCAATTGCTTGATCGTGACGCCCTTGGTATTACCTTCATGCGGTGTAAAGAATATGATATGCGTGTCACTGTCACCAAACACATCTTTTTTCCTTACCTTATCTACCTTCGGCTTCTTTGGATCATTGTTGCCACTATCATAATCGCCATCGTAATCCGCCGCATACAGCTTCACGGACAGCAATTTCACTTCCGGTCGATTATAGTTGTATGGACACAGCTTAAAGACATCAATATCATCCTGAGACCTTACACCAAGCATCTCTTTCATATCCTTTACTGTCATCTGTAAGATCTGAATTTCTGTTGCGTTCTCAGAATCACCAACACATGCAGTCCAATGAGTATCACACTTCGTCCACTCATTCTTGCTATATCCACCATAAACATCCCATACCGGTGTTGTTGGGTCTAATTCCATCGTACACGTATAAGTAAACTGTACAATGGCATTATTATCCAAATCTTTCAGCCAACTGTTTTGATCATGCACGTTAGAGGAGAACGTATTACCGGATCCACCCGTTGTATTCTCCCACACAGTTACCGGTGCCGGCGTTGTCGTAGGCTTTGGCTCCTCTGTCGGCTCTGCGGAAGGTTCTGCGGAAGCTGCCGGTTTTGCAGAATGAACAACATTGTTCTTCTCCTGTTTCAAATACTCTTTGAACATGAGCGTCTTAACTTCTTTCTCACCAGCCGTTACTTCAAAAGAGTAATTTCTCTCTGCAACTTCTACCTTGTCTTCAACTAACTTCTCTGCATCTCCATTGATCTTAGTAACTTTATCCACCGTTACATACGGTGTACCATAGGAGAACTCATATGCCCCGATCAAGGTATTGATAAACAACTGCATCTCCTGATCTTTGGTCGTATTCTCCAGATCAATTGCATCGTAAAATACATTCGCAACATTATACAAGTAATAGTTATTCGCTGCATCGTTTGGTGACATTGCATAGTACGTATTCAACTTACCTGCTGCTGCACCTCTGCCCTGATTATCACCAAGACAATACCATACATCAGCATCCGGTATCTCAAGATTCAACTGATAATCCTGCGCTCTGGCACCGGTCAGGGACAAGCTCTCACCGATCGTATACGGATAATTACATACCGTACCATTGTTTGCTCTAGAGCCCTTCGTGGTCTTCTGCTGATGATCGTCGGCGTATGTCAATTTCTGACCCTTTACATCCGTCCACTTACCATTCTTGTATGCCAGATAACTGTTCGCTGTCGTACCTTTCAACGTTGCCTGATCATACGTGTATTCTAACTCCGTATAATCTTTTGACGTAAGCTTCTCGCCATCTGCACCTGTAGCAGTATCATTATAGCTTGAAGTCGTCTCATCTTTGGACGTATATCGGCTAAGTCCGCTGGTATCCTTAAGCATCTTGCGGTTCTCACCGTTCGATGTTCCGGCATTGATCAAGTTATCTGTATAGATCACACTCTTGTCATTCTTAGATACCCAGGCTGCAAATGCCACGGCTCCATCCTTGTTGCTTGCTTTCTGCAGATCGGCACCACAACTGAACAAGAAGATATGATAATCCATATAATCCATCGGATAATAGAAATTATCTCCCGACTGCGAGAATAATGTTCTCGTTGTCTTATCCCCCTTATAGTCGCTTGCATTAACCTCTGCAAAATGCTTGAGATATTCGGATAACGTAATGGTTGTTACGTTGATCTTGTAATCATCCAGTTTTGCATACTTCTTAAAAAGCTCTGCATTGCCGCTTTCCAGATCGACAGCGGTATCTTTCTTATCATCGGAAACGATCTGTAATACCTTAACCTCAGGTATTACTACCTCCCCATCTTCCTCATCACCTTTGTATAAGGAAATTCCGGATACCTGATAGTAAATGTTTTCATTTGCGGTATTGTATACCGTAAATCTCCAAGCGATCGGACCATTTGTCTGCTCTTCCGGAATGGTAAAGGCTACGTTATACTCAGCCGGTTCTTCATTACCTTCATCATCCATTGTACCGGACGAGAATGTCTGTCCGGCAGATACGGTGCTGTTCCAACTGTCCATAACATCTGCGCCGGTCTCATTATCCGAAATAACACCATCGCCATTCTTATCTACCAGCAATCGCACTGCATATTCCTGTTTCTTGGAAGCATAACCGATCTTAAACGTGAATTTCAGTTTATACTTGCCATCGCTGTCCTTTTCGATCGCTGTCTTATTTACGGTACTCTCTGCACCGGTGCTCTCATCCTTTACCTCTGTGGTATCGGAAGGGTTATTATAAATTGGCGGTGTGTCCGTAATCTTCACCTTTGCACTCTTTGGTGCAAAGCTGATCAAATTGCTTGATGTGATCGCGGAAGTGGAGAATACGTTCTTACTGTCTCCAACTGCCTGCAAAAACTTGCGTGTGTTAGATTTCTTGCTTACAATTTTTGCATAAGCACTGTTATTAGAGAAATCCCCCATATGCAATACATCCGGCAATAACATTGCCTTACCGGACTTCACATATTTCTGTAGTGCCTTGGATGAAATGCTAGTCAAGTCATTACCGGACAAGCGATATTTATCGCCATTCTCACCCTTAACCAGATCACCTGTATGCAGGAATATCTCCCCATTATTGGAGCTATCATTATACGCAGGTGCATCATAACTATAATTATACTCGTTATAACCGCCCCACTGATTTTTATCACCGGTATACTTGATCGATGATGCTGTAGAATTCAGCTTACCGGTCGAATCGCCGAAGTAGATCAAGTCATACTTCGAAAGGTCTTCCTTACTGCCGTTTAACTCAGCGGTCGTCATATGCGTAATGTTAAACGAATCATCGTCAAACGAATATTGATCACTCTCCGGGAACAGTAAGTACAAGTAATCCAATGTCATCTTCGAGAAATCACTACATGGCTCTATATCTAAGATCTCAATAGCACCATCTTTACCGTTATTTCCCGAATCAGACTTATCATAGTTCAACAGATAATGAATGATATCCAATGAAGTAACCTTATCTTTATGCTCCTTCTTCTTGTTATAATAATCAAATACCTGTCCCATATACGGATTGTTTGTATCACTGTTAATCGTATTTGCAAGAGAGTTAAGCATCATGTTGGAGTTGTAGAACATCGTATTGTTCAAAACACCAAGGTTGCCCTCAAAGTTCATTGGAGCGGTACCACCCTGCCCCATATTCAAGCCATACTTCTTAATGTAAGCCGGCCACAAATCCTGTATTGGCAGGAATGTATGTGGATGCCAGTAACTTCTCGCATCTCCGGTAAATGGTGTAACCTCACCGGTTGTCTTATCAACTACAGAGGTACCCGTCGCAACACGATTACGAAGGAACATATTATAAAAGTTCTTCTGGTCCATTAACAGATCCATAACACAGAACTTATATATATTATTGTTGTATCCCGTAGCCGTATATCCTGAATTTTTCTTTGGCTTCATTGTCTCCCAGTCAAGACGAGACATGTTAACTGATTTTGCGTCATATCCATCCGCAGCGCTCACCTGATAAAATGTTGTTGGCATAATAACCGGTGCATAATTCATTTTCAGATTACTATCTGTAGAACATCTTTGTGTGCCTTTGTACTGTTCCAATTTGTTCGCCTTATAGAACATTTTCAAAGCAATTTCAAAGGTAATATCATTCTGCTTATCTTTGTACTCGCCATTTCCGTACTTACCAAATGTAGCTCCCTCTGCATTTTTAGATTTCGACGGATCATAATGTAAGATACCCTTACTGCCGTCCGGATCCTGCTGCAACGCAGCTTGATAATGTCTGATAGCAGCACCATCCTCATCGCTCTTATGCATATAGATCATATCTGCATAATCCAGCCATTCCGGATGCTCATTTAACTCCCATGGCTCAATCGTCTTAAAGACGATATTATAATTCTCCACCTCATAACGGGAACGTAATCTCAAACTGTAACGAAGAAAATCGTCATAGAAATACATCTTCGTTGTTCCAATATCAATACCATTTTCCCACTGTGTCTGATACTGATAAACCTGACCGGTACGTGACGTATACTCACGATCACCAACTTTGTATTTGGAATTCATCACTGCTGCTGTCGTACCACTGGCAAACTTCACATTTTCGGTCGCTTTATGATTTTTATATCCTGCATCCTGTGAATCTGACATAGAAACCCAAATATACTGTGCTGTCTCATCCACATGAGCCTGACGGAATACCGGATGTTCCCCTCCATTGGCAGCCGTCTTAGCCTCGTCAATAACAAAGGTAGGCTTCAGATTACCTTTCAGATGCTGTCCCGGATTTACTTTCTCATAGTAACCATAAACTGTTTTTTCATCTGACGTCAGCTTCCAAGGGACTCTTACCTGAGAGCCATTGTATTCAGCCGCTCCGTCTTTACCCGGATAATTCTCCTCCGGGAATGCATAATCGCAAATGATTCCATATCCTTTATTCACATAAAGGCTACCACCAATGTTATTGTGCTGAGATACTTTCTCAATATCGACAGCCTGACAGCCGGTTACGGAATAACTGATATTACCGACACCCTGCCAAGGCACGATCTCAAGATAAACAAAAGGATTCTCTGCAGAACCAAGTTCCCCGGCTCCTATACCCATGGTACGCTTTGCACCGCTCTTCTTCCCTTTGATCTCACTAATGTCGTTGATCACACCACGCATCTGACCAATTTGGGTATCTTCTGCATGCGAATTGTACATATGTACACCAACATATGCACCCATGGCAACAACCACGCATACTGCTGCTGCTATAGCTGTTTTCTTATTACGCAACAAATTGACCAGACTTGTCTTTGGTCTCCTCTTGCTCATAGTAAGCCCTCCATTCTACCTATCTGCCTTTATACTACATATCCTCCATCTATCCATTGTCTTTCCATGCGAAAAAACAATATCATATGTCTCTGCTACGCTGTCATATTATGATCACGGATAAGTGATCCATCCATTACGAATTGTAATTCCTTCATTCAACTCGTACTTGCTCTTACCATTTTTCATCTTTATCGTAAGCTGCACATCATTCTTCTTAATAGTCGCCTTAAAGTCCTGCATATATCTGCTAAAAAGGAAATCATCCATAGCAACACAGGTTGTTGTAAGTGACGCAGCATCCACCGCTGTAGGATCTAGATCCTTGCGTAAATACAGCTTATCATCAACCAAATATACTATCGTCACCTTTGCCGTCTTCGTCGGTGCCGGTGCTGCTGTTGCCACCGGTGCTGCAGTTGCTCCTGCAGATGGTGTCGGTGCTGGGATCTTATCCACATCATATAAGATCAACGCCTTATGTGTGCTGTCATATTTGGCATAATTGGATGAATACGTGATATCACGTATCTGATTGAGTAACATCTGCGATTCCATCTGCAGATTCAACTCACTTTTGGAATGTCCGTAACTTTTTGTTCCTGCCGTCAGAAAAAACATGATCGCAAGCATTACAATAGAAAACATTCCCATTGATATTACAAGTTCTACTAATGTAAAACCATTTTCATCTTTGCGTCGCATCATTCATCCCCCTTCCTATCCCTGCATATGTTTGCCGGTATCTTTTACAAGCTTTACTCCATAGGAAGTAGTACCGCGTCCCTTAAATGAAATTTCTTTATAAAAAGTGCTTCCTGCAGCATCATCTGCCTTTTTACAGCATTTGAATGCTCCGCTCGCCTTATCAAAAGAAATCTTAATTACCAAATCCGATGTATCTTTACTATTCACAGAATCGCTGCCTGATGTCGCTGTAAAATCCACACCGGAACCGGCAATATCTGTTACAACTCCATCCGCCTTATGAGCAATCACATCACTCTGAGAGTTAAGACCTGTGTCTGTACCATCATTGTACATCAATGTCTGTACCCCATCGCTGTCCTTAAATAAATACAAATAGGTTGTTCCCTTCTTGGTCATGTTTTCTACCTGCGTGGTATCCAACCTTCCCAAAAATCTGGATGTCGATTTTGATGCATTTCCAGACTTGATGATCGAATATGCACCTCCGATAATCCCCGCCAGAATCGCCATAATTGCAATCGTGATGATCATTTCCACCATCGTGAAACCTCTCTCATCTCTGCTACCTCTTTGCATCTCCATCACCTCCTATTTTAATTCTTCTTCCAGTTCTCATAGCAAATACCGTTATCTCCGCTGCTATCATCTTTGGCAATAGATGATGCGATTGTCTTGCGGAAATACTTACTAAACATATTGTAAATAATTGTGTCGTTATCAAAAATCTTTTCGAGACGATCGGAATCCGCTATAACCTTAGTAGCACCACTAAATTCAATGTCTCCACCAGCAATGATCAGTCCCTTGAAGTTTTTCTCTAACTTAACATTACCGGTTGCAACAATGATTCCACCTTCCTCAGATCCGTTCCAAGTATAATCCCCCTTCTTCACAACGATAATACTATTCGCCGGAAGCTTCGGATTCGACGAACTCTTGCTCTCATAATCAGCAATCTTACCCTCGTCGAGAAGCACTGCAAATAAATTCGTCTTATCCGATGAAGTATTTGTGATACCCTTCTTCGTATATACATCGCTGTAATTATCTGACAAACGATACTGGGTAGACTTTAAGGATAAATCGTAATCGGATGTCAGCGACATCTGCAATGACATATATTCTTTACTTTTCTCTGCTGCATAGCTGCGAACTACTGCACCCTCATTGCCTGGCGACTCATCACCAATCTCGATCTTCTCCTGACCGGATGCACCATCACGATACAATATATTACCGGTCGCACAGAATACTCCGGCACCACCGCTAAACTTGATTCCTGTCGATGACATATACTTTGCATTGACATCCTTAAGGATCGCATAATCCGGACTGCACTTTGCATATGTCTGATAGAAGGAAGTCAGTTTGTCTTCTTTCACATTCAAATAGAAATAAGTCAAGGCGTCTGCTTTCACATCCGTATCATGACGATAGTAATACACAAGCGGCATAGCCGAATCTATATAATCTCTCACATCAAATTTATTGCCACCAACGAACTCATTGTATCCCTCTACATCAAATTCATATTCATCTGTAGATCCCTCTATCGGTGTAAATACAATGCCATTTGGAAATGTCGGGCCGGAAGATCCAACCTTTTTCCAATAGTCGCTCGGTACATAATAGGCAACCTGACTACTCTTTACAGTCAATGCCTCTCCTGTACGTATATCCTTGCTTCCTGCATAAGATGGACCTGCACCGTCAAGACTCTCATTTTTATTTCCCTTCTTAGAAATAAATGTCTTACCGGATAAGATCAGCTTTGATAAACTTTGTATATCTAATGTAACATTTTTTCCATTGATCACCATCGCAGAACTAAACTGTGCATTATCGGATGTTTTACCAATATTCGCTGCACTATAATCCTTGTTGTAGTTGTAACCACAATAAGAATTCTTAAAAGTGACATTGTCATTATTTCCCCAAATCTCCAAATCATCCGAAACATTTGTTTCTGCATTAATCCTTAATACATTACCGGCTGTTCCTGTGGAAGAGGCCTTGGTCTGAATATTTTCAACCCAGACATGTGCATCCAAGCCGTTCAAACCGTTAATTCTCATATAAGATCTGCCTCGAACCAAAATATCTCCGCGAGATATAATGTTCTCAGCATTTATGTTCAATGTTGCCCCATTATCTACGACAAATCCTGCCTCCGGATCCGCTTCTACATTTGGTTCCGGACTGGCTCCCGGAAGATCTCTGCGAACCGTTCCGGAATAAACGTCACCATCAATCGTTGCCGCACTGGAGCCACCATTGATCTTTACTTTGTTATCTGCGATCAACGCATAATTCAAATACTCAGAATGTGTACCGGCCTTCATCTCCGGCAGGTTCACACGAATATCTGTCGTGATCGTTGTCTGATAGTCGCCCTCTGTCTTTATAACCGTCAAATCCTTCAGTAATAAGCTATTGTCGCCACTGTCATACTCCATATCACCTTTACCATTAACATGACTCTTATATCCATCTACAAAATTACCGCCACTGTATTTGGACTGTGCCTCTGTCAAGAAGCCTCTGATGACGGAATCATGATATTTCATATTCGTCACGCCTGTGGTAATATCACAGTCTCCTTCGGACAAAGCGCTAATTACTGCATTAAAATATTTTGAAGAATACTTTCCGGTCAATGAATCTGTTGAACCGGAACGCACAGCACCATACGCTGCATATACGCTTTCATATGCATCTCTGGCTGCCGTATCTGATACATTCTCCACACCCGCTTTGATCGCATCTACGATGGAGTCTGCATTATAAAAATTGGTCTGAGATTTCTTCTGTGCCTGTTTCAGCTTAATATTGGTTACTGTCATTGAAATAACCGCTACTGCCAACAGGGAAATGAACGTCGCTGCTATGATGGTCATAACTAACGATGATCCTCTCTCATCCTTTCTGAACTTATTCATACGCTCTCCATCCTTTCCCTTCTATTTACTGAACCTTATTGCCATCTACTGAGGCCAATTTATCTGACTCATCAAATGGATAAGACCCTCCCTTATCCTTGTAAACCGATACTGTAATGTCGACCAGTCGGTTACTATCCTCTGTCGTGATCAACGTATAATTACCCGAACCATCTTTTTGCATCACCGTAGACACATTACCACTTGAGGCAATTTCATCATGACCACTTGCACATAAGTTTGTGTAAGCTTTTGTGACTGTACCTGTCAGATTCGTATCTGTTGATACTTTCATCGAATATGTCATATCACGGACGATAATGTCCGGATCGCTGTGATCTCCCGGCGTCGCCAATGAATTTGCTACACTATTCTCTGCCACAAGGTACAGTTTCATATTAGCCACACCTAATGTTGATGCAAGCGTTGATCCCTTAATCTCTACCTCATCGTTTTTCGTATCCGGCTTGTAGAATATAAAAATATTCTCAAACTTATCCGCATCGATCGACTGCTTTGCGATATCTACTTTGTAAGGATCCGGATGTGCCGTAAGAATTGCATCCGGATATTCATCCGAAGCATCCTTCACATAGCTATACTCATATGTAACTGTCGCAATGATCTTACCGGTCGATGCACCCGGCTTAATACCTACAACGATCTTACGTTTCAAATGATTTCCGATCGTCGTTGTATTGACTTTCGTTGTATCCTTCACAATCGTATTCTTATTATCCTTACAATATGTAGAGTACAAACCACCGTAATATAACTTAGCATCGGACAGATACTGTGCTGTCTCTGTTGAGATCAAGTCTTTGTTGGAATCCATCGATGGAATGATCGCCTTACTATACGATAGGTTGCGATCATACAGACCATTTGAACCATTATAAACATTATTCACTGACTTCTTTGGGGTGACATGTGCAACCACATTATAACTACTGCCATTAACAGTATAGTTCTTGTACATATCATATGCCGCCGGCGCCGATGGCAATGGAGATGCTACTGTCCAGCTTGCCTTTGGTGCCGCAGATGGGTCTGCCACCTTATCGTTATCGAGACTAAATGAAGCATTCTTTAACTCCTCGACAGCATCCTGTGCTGCAACAACAGCGTTCTGCTGCTGCTTGGTCCTTGCACTGTGCCGCATAGACTCTGAGAAATACGCCAATAACGGGATCGAAATAGTAGCAAGTACGACCGTCGTTATTACAATTTCGATCAACGTAAAACCCTTATTCTCTTTCCATAATTTTTTGATCATACTAATTTCTCCCCTACCGTCTCACTATTACTCCAATACGCCCGGATTCGTCATCCGAACCCGAGCGTAACCTATTTACTGAAAAATATTGTCTTTGCGAAGTGGTACACCGGATAATGTCAGATCCTTATACTCTTTCGCCTGTCCTCCAACTGAGAACATCTGCACGGTCATTGTACACTGTAATGCCTTAGATCCTTCATCGGATGAAATATTAACATTCGAAACATTCATTCGCTCTGAATAGTTGTTGATAAAGTTCAACACGCTCTTCAACGATTTATAATCCGTAGCAAATGTAATGCCTACATCCGAACGGTAACCGGTATAATTACCGGTGTCGGTTGACTGCGCATTCTGTGCATTGTCTGCAGCAGCAGCCTCATTCGTTGCTGCGTTAGCCGTATTATTCGTACTATTCTGTGCATTATTACCACTAGCTGTCGAATTACCACTAGCTGTCGAATTGCCACCATTCGCATCTTTCGACTGAGCATCGTCGTCTGCATTCTGTGCAACAACTTGCTCTAATGCTGCGCCATCCTGGAAGAAGATCTGATTCATTGTAAAGTTTTCCGTTGTGATCGTAAGACCCTTCACTTTCTTCTCTAACTGGTCAAAGCGATTGATCGCATCCTGCGTACGAAGCTCTGACGGATATGCAAGAAGCACCTGCTCGGTACGGGCATTCTTCTTCTCCGTATCAGCCTCTACCTGTGCTTTCTTGGATACTTTTGCACGAAGCTGTGACACTTCCATCGCCAACTGATCATTCTCTGTCGCTACTGTCTCGCGCTGCTCATTAAACTTCTGATAACCTAAGAACCATGCCAACGCTAAAATCACCAGTGCACCAAGGATCATCAATACTTTCTTATCTTTATCTGCTAATGTCGTCTTCGTCTTTGTGTTCTGTGTAGCCATTCTGTGTCACCTCCTATTACTGTGCCGTCTGTGTTGTATCTGTTGTCGTTGTATCTGCTTCATCCAGTGAGACATCCTTCTCTTCTTTCGTTGGTAACTGTGTATAATCTGCTGTTACCGAGAATGTGTATTTACCTACTTTTCCGTCATTATCTTCGCCAGTAATAGAAGCAACATTCACATTCGTCAAGAGATCAATTCCTTCAAATTCCACCAACATTTTCGCAACCGAAATTTTTGTTTTTGTTGTGATTGTCAGTGTCACTTTATCTTCTGTCGACTGTAATGTAGATACCTGCATCTGCTTTGGCAGCTTCTTCTGTAACTGCTCGATTAATGCTACCAAATTTTGATTTTTCGTCGATGTCGCCACATGCAGCGCAGCCGCATCTTCAAACTTCTTAGTCGCCTGTTCGTTCTCCGTATATACCTGATTAATGCTCTGCAGTGACTGCTTCTCCATCTTGAGATTCTCGTTCTCCTTGTTCGCACCAACAAGTCGGAACCATCCAACTGCAACGAGCGCAACTGCAACAACCACACTGCCTGCCAAGATGATCTTGACCGTTCTCATGCTTGCCGCACGACCCTGCTTGTTTTTCAGTTCCTTTAAGGAAAATCCTACCGGCTCAATCGCTGCACCGATCGCTGCGATATACTCCGTCTGATCCTGCAAGCTTCTTGCAAATCCTCTAGAGAATGTAATGTTTGTTAATTTCTCCAGCTTACGAACCGGAAGGTCCATCTCACGCTCAAACAAGGTATCCAATCCGCGGATCTTAACACCCATACCTGTGATATAAATATAACCGAGCTGGCAGTCCGGATAACGAGAGCCAAAATAATCAACCACTCGAATAACACTTAATAAAATACCGCCAACCGCATCGGTAACTGCTTTTCTTGCCTCACGGCTTTGGCCGGAGCGTTTCCACTGATCCTCGGAAATTCTTGTTCCTCGTACTGTCTCATCCTCATAATCCAATGTGGAATACACAACATTTTCACGACAGAGCATTTCCATTGCGTCCGTCTCATCGCGACACTCCAATGCCGGATGTGCTAACATCGTCTCTATAATTGTATTCGTACCATATGGAATCGTTCTCTGCATGATCTGCTGATTTTCTTTCAATACACTTACCATAGTATTTAAGGAACCAATCTGCACACACACGCTATATCCGGATCCAATATGTTTCTGCAGCACCTGCATGGAACCGTTTCCATAATAGTCAATGGATTCCACGCGAACGCCCATCAGATCTGCCAAACTATAATAATTCTGGATCAAAGAGTCCGGTGCAGCAAGAAGCAACAGCTTCAAGCTCTTTTTATCCTTTTCCTTAACTGTCTCCAACACATTGTAAGCCAATGTGTACTCATCCATATTGACCGGGAAGTAATCCTGCGCTGTCGCATTGATCAGATTGTCTAAGTTCTTCTCCGGAACGTACGGAACAGTTACCTCACGACTCGCGATCTTGCTAGATGCGATAGAGAACACAACCTCTTTTTCTTTGACACCATTGTCCTTCATCTGTTCACGAAGAAGCTGTGCCATACGATCCTTATCCTTGACATAACCGTCTTCCATAACACCTTCCGGCGTGTCAAAGGAAAAGGCATTGTACACATGAGGGTTCTTCTTCAGGAAATCAATGACAACCGCCTTGGTTACCTGTTGTCCTATCTCAATACTCAATACTTTCTTTGCCATCTATCTTGTTCCTCCCTGTCTTTTTCATCATAATTTGATCCATAGCTTCTGTACGAAATACAATAGAAACCAGTTTCATATCACACAATGTTTGACAATGCGTCAAGCACTCTGTGACAATGAAACCAAGATTTTCCATTGCTTAATCTTGGTCAAAAAAGCCCATAACAACAAAGATATGTGTGTCCTATGCCAGTCCACACAATCTCAAGTACCACTCTATTATCGGTTCACTAAATAACATTGCAAACCATATTCCCATTGAAAGATAAGGTCCTAACGCTAAGCGATGATTTGCACCACTAACTTTCATTCGTATCACATGAATGATCGATCCGGCAATACACCCTACAATAAATGCAACAATACATGCTTTCCAGCCGATCACCAGTCCTGCAACCGCCATCAGCTTTACATCGCCACCGCCAATGCCGCGTCCTACCGTCACCAAATAAATAATCAGTAGGATAACACTGACTGAAAAGAAACCAATTACATGCTCTTTCCACTGTGGTCGATCTACAACCGTAGCAATAATGCCCAACACAAGAATCACTATGTTCACCTTGTCCGGGATAATGTATTGTCTAAAATCAATGATACTTAATACTATAAGGGCGGATGTCAGGAGACAATATATCACGCTCATAACGTTGAAACCGTTCGCCAAGAAAACGATCACATATAATGCTCCATTCATTCCTTCCACGAGGGGATACTGAAGCGATAACTTCGCATGGCACTTCCTGCATCTGCCCCTTAGTATTAGGAAACTGAATAATGGGATCAGATCATACCAGCGCAGGTGATATCCACATTCCATACAATGAGAGCCTTTTAACAAACTCTCCTTCTTCGGATAACGATAAATGCAGACATTCAAGAAACTGCCTATCACTATCCCGAACATAAATACACATATGTACAAAACCAAATACGCACACCACACTGGCATAACTATTTTCTCCTTATCACTAAACTATTGTTAGTAATTAATTATTCGGAAGTTACTTCTAACTTGCCACCACAAGATGTAGTTCCTGTTTTAGCAACATATACCGTAACAACACCATCTTTACGGGATACATAAATCTTCTTTGTGGAGTTGTCGTACAACTTACTTTTCAATTTACTACATACCGTACTCTCAATAGCTGCAACTGTTGTATCAGTTGTGCCATCTTTACTTCTCAAAGACTGCAACTGGCTACCCCAATCAGCAGTAACAGTGTTCAACTCTGTCGCGTTAAAATCTCCCGGATCGCTACTAGCCTGTGAAATTGCACTTACAATATCAGTACAGAGGCTAGACAACTGCTGCTGATCCTTTGACTGACGAGACTTCTCCATATAAGGGATAACCTGTGATGCAACCACACCTACCAAGATAGCCATAATCGCCATAACGATAATCAACTCAACGAGAGAGAAACCTTTCTCTTCGTTTTCACGTAACTTTGCTAAATAATTTTTCATAACTTTAATCTCCTTTTCTTATAAAATATTTATTATAAACCACTCCTTGGCTCGTGGTTATAACACAACTTTGATTTAGTACAGAAACCGCTTTAAGAATTCTCTGCCATACTATAGATGCTAAGCATCGGTGCCATAATTGCTCCCATGATCGGAACAACAATTGCTGCCATCAAAATGATAATAAGAGGTTCCATTACTGCTGTAACCGCCTGCGTTGCCGCTTCCACTTCATCATCGTAATAGTCAGCTACTTTTTCCAGCATCTCTTCCATGTTACCCGTCTCCTCACCAATTCGTGTCATATGACACAGAAGCGGTGGAAAAACTCCACTATCTTCTAACGGCTGTGACAGTGCCACACCTCGCTCCACCTCGTTCTTTGCATCCTCAACCGCCACTTGAACCAAGCGGTTCGACATCAACTTCGCTACGATCTCTATCGCAGCAACCATTGGGATGCCAGATGCCATCAATGTACTTAATGTACGAGTTAGTCTCGCACTCGCTGATTTGATCGTGAGATCTCCAAATATCGGTGCTTTCATCGCAATTGTTCCAAAGAACACTGCTCCCTGATCCGTCTTCATAAACATACGAATTGCAACAACAATCGCAATTACTCCACCCAAGAAGAACGGCCACTTCGCGATCAGGAAATTACTAATCGCTACGACCGCCAATGTAATACCCGGCAATTTGCCACCTGCCGAATCAAACGTCTCTTGGAATGATGGTACTACCTTTACTAACATGATGATAACTACACCAATGATTACTAAAAGTAAGATACAAGGATAAATCATTGCCTGCATAACCATTCCCTTGATCTTGGCATCTTTATCAAAGTTTACCGACATTCGTTCAAATGTTGTCTCCAAGCTACCGGAAGCTTCACCGGCTTCTACCATGTTTACAAGAATACTCGGGAACACATCCGGGATCGTGCTCATCGCGCCCGCCAATGTATCACCTTTCTCTACAAGTACCTTTACTTCCTGTACCGCATTCTGTAGTTTCTTATTCTCACACTGCTCACCAAGCATTCCAAGCGCCTGGATCACGGTAACTCCGGCATGCAGGATACTTTGGAACTGCTTACAGAACACTGCCAAGTCTTTCGCCTTAACCTTACCACCAATGTTGATGCTCAGTTCCTTATTCAAGGCATTTGGTTTCTCCACCGTAATCGGTGTCAACCCCTGATTCTTCAGATTCGCTCTCGCCGCATCTAAGCTGGCAGCTTCGATCGTGCCTTTTTTCTGTTTTCCACCGGCGTCTATCGCCGTATAGTTAAACGCTGTTGTCGCCACACGTATCACCTTTTCCTTCCACTATGTATGTATGAACAATCTTCTGTATAAATGATACTCGTTTCGAATTTCACCCATATAGAATCCGTTTCGTTTCCAGGTTGTTCATAGTTTGTTCAAAAATTATACCATATTTTTTGCTTTTTTAGACAATTTTGTGTCATTTTTTCCATTTTTGTTAAAACTATCCAATTTTCTACTACCGTAGTTAGACAATATGCCGAATTTAAATATTTAGTATAATTTTTTTCGCAACTGATCCGGTTCCTGTGCAAATTCAAGTGCCTGCGTAGAATCGATCTTGCCGTCATTATATAATTTGTAAATCGCATCATCCATCGTGATCATACCCATATTCTTACTTGTCTGGATCGAAGATGAAATCTGATGTGTCTTATTCTCACGGATCAGGTTCTGGATCGCAGGTGTAGTATGCATGATCTCAAACGCCGCTACACGACCTTTGCCATCTCTCGTCGGGATCAAGGACTGAGAAATAACAGAAATCAATACATTCGCCAACTGCACACGAATCTGCTGCTGCTGATGCGGCGGGAATACGTCGATAACACGATCGACAGTTGCTGCTGCACCAATGGTATGCAAGGTTGAAAATACCAAGTGACCGGTCTCAGCCGCAGTAATCGCTGATGAAATCGTCTCCAAGTCACGCATCTCGCCGACGAGGATAACATCCGGATCCTCACGGAGTGCTGCACGGAGCGCTGCGCTAAAGGACATCGTATCCATTCCTACTTCACGCTGATTGATAATGGACGCCTTATGAAAATGTTCGTACTCGATCGGGTCCTCCATTGTGATAATATGTTCTGCACGTTCTGTATTAATAATATCTATGAGCGATGCCAACGTGGTAGATTTACCACTACCGGTCGGTCCTGTCACTAAGACAAGTCCACGCTTTTTCTTGGTAAGCTCTACGACTGACGGTGGCAGCCCCAAAGACTCTGCACTGGGAATCTCCGTACTGATCAAACGAATAACCGTACCCAATGCACCTTTCTGCTTGAGTACGTTCACACGGAATCGGCCATTTCCCGGAATGGCGTGTGAGAAATCCGCCTCACCCGTCTCATCCAGCGATGCACGCAATCGTTCCGGCACCATCGGCATGATCAATTCCGCGGTGTCTGCTGCCGACAACGGTTCCCTTGTAATTTTCCTTAATTCACCGTGCACACGGCATTTTGCCTCTGCTCCTGCAGCTACATGAAGATCGGATGCACCGATCTTACGTGCCTGTGCAAGCAGATCATTAATCGTAAAACTTAACATGTCTGTTCCCCCATTTTGTGCTTAGATTTTTAGTTCTATCCGATAAGGTCTAACAATAGCCCTCTCTTTTTACTCTTCTCCATATGCAACACGATGTACTTCTTCAATCGTCGTAATACCCTGTAATACATATTGATTTGCTGAAGTGACAAGTGTTTTCATTCCTTCTCGAATCGCCTGATTCTCAATCTCCTCCGCTGATCCCTCGCGAATAATGATTCGCTTGATCATATTAGACATTGGCATGATCTCATAAATACCGACACGACCCTGATATCCCGATCCGCCGCATCTCATGCAATCACTGCCGACATTTGCCTGCGGTACAAGAATCTCTCTGCTCCGGTATTCCGGCCGGATATGCATTTCTTCCTTTTCGAATTCCGTCAACGGAACCATCTTCTTACAATCCGGGCATACACGTCGAAGCAGTCGCTGTGCAATAACACCAACAACAGCATCTGCAATCATGTAACTCTCTATATCCATATCTGCCAAACGGGTGATCGTACTTGCCGCACTATTTGTATGCAGCGTGCTTACTACCAAGTGACCGGTAATAGACGCTTCAACGGCAATATTAGCAGTCTCTTGGTCACGGATCTCACCGATCATGATGATGTCCGGATCCTGACGCAAGATAGAACGAAGTGCCGATGCAAAGGTAAGTCCCGCCTTCGGGTTGGTCTGTACCTGATTTATCCCGGCAAGGTTTGCCTCTACCGGGTCCTCTACGGTGATAATATTAACGCCCTCTGTATTCAATTCGCTAAGTGCCGTATACAATGTCGTAGATTTACCACTACCGGTTGGTCCTGTTACAAGGATAATACCGTGCGGGTGCGCCAAAATCTTATCGAACTTCGCTAAATCATCCGGCTGGAATCCCAAATCCTTCTTATCTCTCGTCAGCGCCTTCTTCTGCGTCAAACGCATTACGACTTTCTCGCCGTATACCGTCGGCAAGTTAGATACACGGAGATCGAACTCCTGTCGATCAACGATAACACTCATACGACCATCCTGTGGCTTACGTTTCTCTGAAATGTCCATACCGCTGACAATCTTGATACGAGCGACCAGCGCCGGGAACAGCGTAATATCATGCCGCATCGCCTCTTGAAGCACACCGTCCACTCGGAATCGGATACGAAGCTGCTCTTCCATCGGCTCAAAGTGAATATCACTGGCTCTTTTATGTACTGCCTGCTCAATAATCTGATTTAAGAGTCGTACGATCGGTGCCTGCTTAATCTCCTCTGACTCCTCATTACGATTCTCTCTATTACCATAACGCTCCTGATGCTCTTTCGTGAACTGATCTGCCACTTTCATTGCTTCCGCATTACCAAAGTAACGATCAAGCGCCTGCGCTACATCCTTTACTGTAGTAACATGAGCCTCGATGCGAAGACCTGTCACGATAGACAGATCATCTAACGCTCCGAGATCCATCGGATCACTCATTGCTACACGGAGCACATTCGGATTCTCCGGATCAAACTCATATGGCATCAACATATATTTACGAAGCAATTTCTCATCAACCAATGTGAGCACATTGTCTTCTATATGATAATCCGCTAAGCGAACCCTCGTCAAATTCAACTGTCTGCTCAGTACCTCTGCGATATCATCATCAGATGCAAAGCCAAGATCGATCAGCACAGTACCAAGTTTCTGTCTGACATCACCTTCCTTTTGTGCCTGTAATGCCTGTTGAAGCTGTTCGTCATTGATCAAGCCACCTTCAATCAGCAAATCTCCTAAACGTTTCTTACGACGTCCTCTTGATGCACCAAAACTATCCATCTTCCCCTCCTGCTCATACTTTTTGCATATTTTCTTCCTTCTCGTTGTGTTGTTGCTATTATTCTCGCTCCGGGCATGTGTGCCATCACATACAACAAGGCATACTTACCCACATTTAATTCTATTATAGTAGTTTTTGGCATATAACGCAAGTATTTGCTATAAGATCCCATCTGATTTAGCGCAAACATATGCTATATATGTGTCTTTTATCTTTCTGGTATTGCATACAAAACCAACTCTCGTAAGTCAAATCCATGATATCTTAAATAAAATCGGTACGGATAGTCAGAAACAATCCTTTTTAATTCATGAAACAATACCGGTATATCGTCCACCTTATGATATACGCAAATAGCACATATCGGATGATCCGTCTGTATTGTCTTTATCGAACCCCGAAGCGTCTCAAACTCGCTCCCCTCTACATCCATTTTAATATAATCAACCGGCATAGAAAGCGTCTGCATCACACGGTCAACAGAGTCAACTTCTATTGCATATTCTCCATCTTCACATATTGACGAGCTGGATCCTGTTGACGAAAAATACAATTTATTTTGCTCCGACCAGCTTCCTTTTTGAATAATTGTTATTTTTTTACCCGACAATTGATTTTTCTTAATTTTTCTCTTTATTTCACCAACATTATGGATATCAGGTTCAAAGCATACAATCCTCTCAATCGTTTCTTGATATACCTGTTCAACTGTTTCCGCCGTATCCCCATTGTATGCACCACAATCCACAAAACAATGTATTGCCGCATCTTTTGTCAAATCATTAAAATATTGGTCTTCTGTACACAAACTTGCAATTATACTATCATCACCTGATATACAGGCATTTATATATGTTTCCAAAATCAATTTTGATCGGTTATCTGATAAATTATAATAAACATCCTCAAAATCCACCATAAGACTTTCATATATCTCTTGATTTAAATAATTTCCATATGCATTCATGCTATACGGAAAAAGAAAGGAATAACATTTTACATATCGCGGAAGCCTCTCTTTCAAAGCCTTGGCTTGCTTTTGTCCTACGAATCCACATATAATAAAATCACTGTCCGTTGCCTGTGAAATCCACTCACTGGATTTTAGGACATCGCGTCCCAAAAATTTATTATTTTCATAATATTGATCGTCAACAATATACGCAGATATCTCCTTGAGTCCGCAATGTAACATATAATTTGTTATCGTCTCCGCTGTTTTGGAGCATCCCCATATAAGCACTCTCGCATCAATATTATCAGACAGATGTCTTTGTATGTCCTGTATCGTTTTTTTTCGTACATCACATTGTTGTATATTCATGCAAAAATCCACCTTTCCCATAAGCATCCATTGTTTCATCCTAGCATTTACTTTGAACACCGTCAACATAACTGCTTTTCATTTGTCATACAATATTGTTCATTTTTCCTATGTATGGTATTATATCAAAAAAGCTTTCGGAGGAAAACCTATGTTACAAAAATTAAATTTTAATATAAAAAACAAACTAAATAATAACACATTGATACCGTACCTTGTATCATTCATAGTGCCAATGATCATTCTTCTATGTGTCAAATTAGTATACCAGGCAACACCATTTAAGCTTTATTCCATACAGCTTTCTAGTTTACATATACTTTGCAACGGTTGTGCAGGTTTATCATTTTATTATTTTTGTAATAAATCTACAACAATCAATTTACCAACGCCATGGCTACGTCATATTTTTTCTTTGGCCTATGCACTATGCTCTTACGGGATATGTCAGCAACAGTCCCTGCTATCCTTACTCTTTTTTGCCTTTTTCCCAATTGCTTTTTATTATGCAGATTACTCTATCGAACACGGTCATTACATCCGCATGATACTTTGCAATGCATGTTTATTACTTTTAGATCCCCACATGGCATTTCCCATACTTTTATTATTATTCATATATACAAATATTAGTTTATTGATTAAACATAATTTTTCTCTTGGTACATTATCACATATAATTATATGCTACGTATTATCCTTTTTATGCGGAGCTGCACGCTGGATGTTTTTCTATGCACCTTACTGGCATGAACATTCTGCGTACAGTTACTCCGGCTTCACTACTAACTATTCATGGTCAACATTTTTATCACGTTTATTTTTAGGTAACACCCCATCCTCTCTTTTTTCAATGTCGGGACAGTATATGGATTTTTATGTCGGAATGGCCTTTTTTTTACTATGCATTATTTTCTTTTTTCAACAAAACCATTCTTATAGAGAAAAAATAGGATACTTATTCTTTTCACTTATAATTATTATAGAACTCAACCTTTCTCCAGTGCAATATCTTTTTCATGGATTATTGAATTTACAGTATTCTATGATACCAGAATCTTTCTTTTTAACATTTTGGATGTTATATTTAGCAGCTCGAAGTCTATCCAGCGCACAGAACATTCGTAGGATATCACTGTTGTCAGCGTTTATACTTTTTGGTGTCTCTTTAGGAATATCACTGCTATATTTATTGCACAACATGATATTGATATTTGTACCTATTACGATCATATTGTCATTATTTTACTGTTTTTATTTTTATATTGTTTACACTCACACATCATCCAAGCATAAATATGCCATTTTCTACATTGCCCTTCTTATCGAATGCACAATTAATATTTGCTGCATTACTAATTTAAATTTATGTCCAAAGACTGTCTCCGCATACCCTAAGAATATCTTTCAATCCGAGAGTTTACAAAAAAAATCTTCAAACAAAGAAGCAATTATGTATCAAAACTATTTCAAAGACCACCTAGATAGCGAATTATATTCTACTCTAAACGATTTAGATTCTCTTAATTTGTGTACTAAGAAAGAAATACAAAAGGACGCAAAAAAAGATTTACCTAATATATTTGATAAGTATAATTGTATGGTTCATAAATTAGGCATCCGAGATGATCTGTTCACTACAAGTCCCGCAACTTTGTCATTTCTGAATTCTCGAAACTATACCGTTACGCAAACACGAGACTCCTTATTTAATGTTAATTTTAATGCCGATAGCTCCAATACTGACGGTTACTTTTATTTAACATATAAAATTAATAATACCGAAACTCTTAACAATACAATTTATATATGGAATTCTTATATAGATTCTACTTTATTGTCATACACAAAAGAGCAATTGACTAACTCGAAGATTGGATACATTCGCTTTAACGGAAAAAGCGGTGATAACTATAACGTAAACTTTCTAATGTATAGCATTAACGAAGAAATACTTCCACAACTTAAAGATGCCATAACAACTTATAACTCCAAACTGCCGTCCACCAGCTTTATACAGATTGATTATATTGGAGTTGTCTGCAGTTATCTTGGTTTAATAATTATACTATTTTTGACTTTTTATGATAAAAAAGAGCATTCAATTAAAAAAATAAGAAATATAGGAACTACACTAAATAATAATTCAATGATTAAGAAACTGTCTAAATTTATATATAGCAATCGCATATACATACTTGCTTATGCAATTCCAACAACCATTTATCTCATCATGATGATTGTAAACGATTGCATTCCATTTGGCAATTTGTCTTTCTTGGATGAGGATGGAATTGGCTTAACCTTTCCAACAAAATTAGACTCTATTTATTCCGCTAAAATAGGCAATAAATACTTAAGCTTAAATGCAGGATATAACACAAACCTGTACACAAACAACACATTAAACGACGTGTTATCCGTACTATATAAAAATATTTCTCCAAACGCGGTAGCTATGCTTCTTACCCTATCTGTCGGAATATGTATTGGTTTTTGTAGCTTATCAATGTGTTTTTACTTAACTCATAGATTAAGAGAAAAACAGGCAAATAAATCAGATATTCGACTGTTACTTCCTTCACTGATTTATTCACTAAATGCATATATGTTATCTATGCATGGTTTTACCAATTGGTATATTACTTTAGCTGCATTTCCTCTCTTGATATACTCGATCGAACAATTAATATATCTTAAGAAAAGCTGCTTATATATTGCACTACTATCTTTTTGTATTATTACAAATTTAATGTTAGGAATGTATATGTGTATTTTTTTAGTAATTTACTTTTTCACTTGTAAATTCGAAAATTGGAAACAATTTTTATTTACAGGGATTAGATTTGCTATTTGTTCCATTATTGCTGCTGGTAATAGTTTTTTTGTAATATACAACACTGTAAATGCGTCGAAAAATCTAATGTATAAAAGTAATGATTCGATCCTCCCTACCATTGGACTACACGGGAATTTTTTGACTCAATGGAAAAACTATATGCTATTTATCCCCACTTCTACCGTCACAACAGACAATAATTATGCTGCACTATACTGCGGAATACTAGTATTGTTATTAGTTTTTCATTATTTCTTCTGTTCAAATATCAAGCTCACAGAGAAAATACGACAATTAATTCCTATCATTTTTCTTTCAATCAGTTTCAACGGGAATATGCTCTCATATCTTTGGAATGGACTCCATTACCAAACCAAAGTACCTAATCGATATGTTTTTATTTTGATGTTTTTATTTGCAAACATGGTATACGATTCTATTAGAGCGTATTCCAAAAGCAATAAATTATGTATTGCTATTTCAACGATATCGGTAACCACTTTCCTGCTAATTTGTTATTCTTTCAACTTAAATTCAACAACTTATGCTTTTATATGCTCTATAATAGTATGCATTATTTATACAATCGCACTGTTATTCTTTAACAAAAAGTACTCTAAACAATTTTACAGATTTATTATACTTGTATTTATTTTGGAACTTGCGACAAATGGTATTTTTGTATCATCCCGATGGCAACTTGCAAATATAACAAATTATGAAAATTTTGTAGAGCAACGTAATTTATTTAAATCAAAAGAAACTTCATTTACTAGACATGTATATTTAACAAGCTATACTAATGTCGGTGAAGTTTATGATACGCCCTCCATCAGCGCATTCAACTCTTTCATAAACAATTACCAGCGCAATCTAAATATTCTTTTAGGATTCTGTACAGGCGCAAATACTATTTCTGCACAGCATCTTTCAACACCATTAGGACTAGATTTAAGCTGTAGTAGATATATTTTGATTCCTCAGAATGGCAATCAGGTTCAATACGATCTAAGCCACTATAATTACGTAGGTATGATCAATTCATATTTTGTTTACGAAAATCCAAATGCACTTTCTCTAGGCCTTTATGCACCTGAAGAAATAACTCACTTTTCTAAAGATATAATAAATTTTGCACCCGATTATTACAATGGATTATCTGTCCTGCTAACAGGTAACGACAATGCCTTGCTAACGTATCAATACATACAATATAGTGATGACACAACCAAAAATAATTCTTTTTACTTCACCGACGAACTTGGCAATAAATTAAGTTATCAGGAAGCTGAGGCATTATACAATACTTTAGATAATGGTGAAAATTACAAATTACAAATCCATATCCGTTATAAAGCTGAGACTACTGGGTATGTATACTTTTATCCCAATGAATTTGTCGGCATAAACGATGCAAAAGAGGGACAGACCTTTGAAACCACGATAGCATTTCCAAATATGTCCGTAGAATTTCGTGATGCCTATAATATAGTCATTATGAATACATCTTCTTATCAAAACCTGCAAAAAACTTTGTCCAAAAATCAGTTAGAAAATATCTCGATCAAAAACGATACGATAACTGGTACAACAAATTATGAGAAAGATGGATATACCATGTTAAGCCTTGCCTACGATAAAGGTTGGTCCGCTTACATTGACGGCAAAAAAGTAGCGGTTGAAAATCCATATGATGCCGGCATTTATATCAAAACTCCTGCCGGAAAGCATACGCTTACATTGAAGTTTGAACCATATGGCATGAAGTCAAGCCGTATGATTTCAGCATGCTTTTGGATTTTAACCGCTCTGGTATACGGATTACAGCGTCTGATCAGACGCCGTAAAAATACTTTAATGTCTGAATAATATATTCTACCTGCTCCGATTGCAAATCGTAATACAACGGCAGTCGGAGCAATTTTTCACTTTCCTTGGTCGTATAAACATCTTCACCTGAAAATCGTCCATATTTCCTTCCTGCCTGTGAAGAATGTAACGGTACATAATGAAATACTGCTTTAATGTCATGCTCTGCTAAATATTGTATTAGTTTAGACCTCTCTTCGATATCTCCCACTTTAATGTAATACATATGAGCATTGTGCTCACAGCCTTCGGGAATGTAAGGTGTATCTATATATTTGAGTTCTCGCAACTCCTCGTCATATTGTTTCCAAATGGATAACCGTTTGTTATTGATCTGATCAGCAATTTCAAGTTGTGCCCATAAATATGCCGCATTAAGATCACTTGGCAAATACGATGATCCCACATCACACCAAGAGTATTTATCCACCTCACCTCGGTAAAACTTAGAACGATCAGTTCCCTTTTCGCGAATGATTTCGGCGCGTTCTATGAACTGTTGCTCCCTAATCAATATCGCACCGCCTTCACCCATGGAATAATTTTTTGTTTCATGGAAACTATAGCATCCAAAGTCTCCAATGCTCCCCAATGCTTTTCCCTTATAATATGCTTTAACCCCTTGCGCAGCATCCTCAACAACATACAAATTATGCAATCTTGCAATTTCCATTATTTTATCCATTTCACAGGAAACCCCTGCATAATGAACCGGAACAATTGCCTTTGTTTTATCTGTAATTGCCTCCTCAATCAAATTTTCATTGATGTTCATTGTATCAGGACGAATGTCAACAAAAACGATCTTAGCTCCACGCATCACGAAGGCATCCGCAGTAGACACAAAAGTATACGAAGGCATGATCACTTCATCTTCTGGCTGAATGTCACACAGCAAAGCTGCCATTTCCAATGCATGTGTACATGAAGTCGTCAGCATTGCAGCACTGGTTCTGGTTTCATTTTCTAACCATGTCCGGCATTTTTGACTGAATACTCCATCTCCACATATTTTATGTGCATCCACTGTCTGCTTCATATATTCCAATTCTTTTCCCACAAAAGGAGCAATGTTAAATCCTATCATAATAATCCTCTTTTCTATATCGGGCCGACCGCAGATATCACTACTCCACCTACGATAAACAATACGCCTACTAACTGTCTTTTGGTCAGTTTTTCCTTTAGAAAAATATAACCTAATACAGCCACAAAAAAGTAATTTGTTGTTTCAAGCACCGGTCCCATCTTCAAAGCAACGCCCTTATATGCATAAATTGTAATAAACATAGATACTATAAGCATCAAGTATGCACTGATCACTTTTATATTCAGGTATTGTCGCCATATATTTTCATGTTGTTCTAACGCACTGCGTTTTAACAAAATCTGTGATAAGGATGCAATAAACACCGCACAAAGATATACCATTGTTGCTATCATTATATAATCACCTTTCCCCGCTATTTACCAGTCCAATGCCGATCATGATCAATACTGCCCCTATTATATTGCATAATGTTATCTTTTCCTGAAAAAATAACATTCCATAAAGGAAACCCCAAAATACAGTGACTGATTTATGAGCTATTGCTGTAGTAAGTGGCAAATATTTTAATATGTACTGCCATATAACCGCATATATTATCAAAAAAGCAAGGACTATCGCATAGCATATACAATATCGCACTGACATAAATTCACTTTGCGCCGCTTGTTTACTAAATATTCCACCCGCAGCGTATATCATAATAGCGATGTGCAATAACAAATATACTTTTTTCAAGTCTGCTCGTCCTTTCTATGATCTACTGCCTCTCTGGTAACATATTGCGGTGCTTTATTGATACATATATAGATTCTGCCAATGTACTCACCCAATATTCCTAACAACATCATGATCATTCCACCTACAAATAAAATAACTGTGATCGTCGATGAATATCCGAGCAGTATACTTGGATTTACTAACTTTCTTATAATCATGACAATTGCCAGTACAAAGCCTACAAACGCACTTATACCACCACAGAAAGTTGCAAAGCGCAATGGTTTAACAGAAAAGGCGGTAAATCCGTTCATCCATAACCCCAACAACTTAAAAAATGTATATCCTGATTTCCCCTGTTGACGTGGTCTATGTTTTACCGGAACGCTGACCATATTATGTGTTGTGCGGAGAAGCAGTCCCCCTACATAAGGATATGCAGATTCATATTTGCAAATTTCATCAATGACAAACCGCTTGCCAGCCCAAAAGCTAGACATGTACAAGTCTTTTGGTTTCTCTAATAACATCTCCGTCATTTTGACATTAATAAAACTTCCGAAATTTCTAATTTTTTTTTGCTGTGTATCCTCATATCGTCCAAATGCAACGTCTGCTCCACGTTCCAATTCTGCAATCAAGTCAAAAATCGACTCGATCGGCATCTGACCATCATCATCCAAACACACAACATATTCTCCCATCACCTTACAAAATCCAGCCATTAAAGCCGCATGCTGTCCAAAATTTTTAGCAAACAATACCGCAGCAATATTATCATTTTCTTCTGCCAACTGTTTGATAACATCTCCTGTTCCATCCCGGGATCCGTCATTAACAAGTATGATCTCATATTGATATTCCTCTTGCTTGCTAACTTCTCTAATAACCTCTCCAACCACATTTCGAATTGTCAATTCCGAATTGTAACATGGAATCACAAAACTTATACACTTATTCTTCATTTTGTCCCCTTTGTTTGTATGTATTGCCAACCATAAAACAACTTCATCCTTCTATTTTTACAAGGTTATCCATTGATGTGTAGTTGCTGATTCATGAACAGCTTCAAACAACTTCAACCCTTCTATGGAGCTATTTACATCCAGCAAATAATATGAGTTCATCTGTTTACCTGATTTATAGCAATCAAGCAATTCTGCCATATCCCAATAATAATTTGCATATGCTTCAATAAATCCTCCAGGATGTCCTACCTTAAAACGATTATAACGATCCTGCTGCCCTACCGCCAAATCATTACTTCGATCAAGGATCATATTATTTCCTAATTTATCATGCAATTTCAGAATTTCCGGTTCAGCCTGATACCATTCTGCACTTGCATCTGTTCCATACACTCGGATTCTAAGGCCGTTACGATTTCCTAAAGCCACCTTGCTATACCACATCTGAACAGCAATGTCATCTGTATAATTCGCCATACATAACACATCATCCACAATTTGAGGAAAAAAACCAAATGAATCTTCTCGTCCGACTACCTCTATCGGATGTTCTCCTGTTAAAAAAGCAATCATATTATGCAAATGTGTTCCCAAATCTAATGATATGGTAGGGATCTGATAATCCTTCATTCGCCATTCCTGCGGTTTTGGTTCTGTATGTTCTAATGTATATCTCGAAAACCCCTCCTGTGGCATCTCAATAATAATATTGGTGATTTTTCCCAGTTCTTTTGCCTGTATTTTTTCCCGAAGAACACGAACCATCGGGTAACCCGTATAATTGTAAGTTACACATAGGAATCCCCTCATCTCGTCAAGAACTTTTTGTACTTGTAACGCAGATTGTAAAGAGGTACTCAGAGATTTCTCGCAAATCACCGGATATCCTGCCTGTAAGCAGTCACAAACAATCTGCTCATGTGTATCTGTCGGCGTCAGAACTGCGATTACGTCCACTGCCTCTTTTTCCCGTTCCAACATCATTTTGTAGTCATCGTAGACATGCTCGGACAATACGCCAAAACTTTCTCCTGTCTCCTGATTGATCTCGGCATGACGACTAAATGCACCTGCAACCAGCTTGAATTTTCCATCCATCTGTGCGGCAATGTAGTGACTGCGTCCAATTGCAGAATTCACCCCACCTCCGATAAACGCTATATTATACATACCTTCTCCTCCTTGTATCACTCTAATCTATACCGAATCGTAAGCATTTGAGGCAATTTATCAATATAATCCATATATTGTTGTTTAGTTGCAAAGCATAAGAACACAATAGCTGCTTTATATTTCAAATATTCACTAATTGTTTCCCCTTTGTGAAATAAAGAAAGCTGATCCACAATAAATGGTCTTATCTCTGCTACATCTATCCCATCAACAACACCATCATGGTCTGCCATTACACAATGGCGCACATAATATTTAGATGGCTGATGGTACTCCGGTCTAGGCATTTTTAACCCTGCTTCTGCACCAACAATATATTTCGCATATTCCATCCCTGTAGCCTTACGTACAAGCTCCACATACAAATCCCCCGGTGTCCGTCTGCATATTTCTATAATTACCGGGACGTTTTCCTCTGTTAAAATCAATTGAATATGTAATATTCCATCACACAAATGTAGATCATGTGCTATTTTTTCACAATCATCTATCAATTGCTGTCTTGCTTCTGTAGGTATGTCTCCGGGAGTACTCGCACCAGAAACCAGATAAGGATTATGATAATATTGCTCATTATCTGCAAACGCAAATACTACCTGTTCATTTTGTAGGTAAGCAGAAAATCCGTGATTGGTTCCCATAATAAATTGTTCAACAATCACAAAAGATTCTCTCGTAATCGCTACCGCTTCGTCATATGCTGACTGTAACTCTTCCAATGTGTCACAGCGACGAATCCCTTTACCTCCTGTAAGATCTACTGGTTTCACAATAACCGGAAACACCATTTTCTCTGATATCTGCTGCAATTGCTCCTGTGATTCGCAACGATACGCATTGGGTGTAACTATATCCAGTTTTTTTGCCAATTGACGATATTGATCTTTGTGATGCAGTTTCAATGACGTTTGATACGCATCGTGTCCACCAAGTCCCAAGCGTTCACTGGCATACGCTGCAGATAATGCGGCAAAATCATTGCAGCCAGAACAAATTGCATCAACCTGCAATTGTTCTGCCAAGGAAGTAATCGCCTCCTTATCGCTAAAATCACACGGTGCATATTCATCTGCAAAAGAATGCCCTATTCCATTACGTTGATTACCGCTGGTTATCACATAATATCCCATTTCTTTTGCTGCCTTTATCAGCGGAATTTCGGCATGACTTCCACCTAGCAATAATAATTTCTTCATGCTTCCCCAACACCTTTCTTATCCTCGTTCTGCCCCAACTCCCAAACTTCTCACATACTGTTCTACCGCTGCATCCCATGCGAACTCAATACGTTTATCCATGGTGAATTCTGCATGCGTAATACCGGTGACGAATACCAATTCCTGCTTTTCATAGCGAAATTGCAGTTGCAACATCGGTTTTTCCTGCAAATACAGGTCATAAACACCACTGTTTTCCAACAATTTTTCTGCAAATTCTGCACTGGCTTTCAAAGAAATGCGCATCATCGTTGGCGTTCGATCCCCTTTTATATAAGTAAATATCGTTGGTTTGCACTCTTTCCATCGAACCCGGTCATCTGCAGGCGCTTCATCGTACCAATTCGGATTACGCCCACCCTGCATGGTCAATTTGGCAAAGGTGAGCACTTCTGCCTGCTCCAAATAACATTCATCAAAGGCATCACGGATCAATAAGTGCGCCATAGCTTTTTGTATTTCAGAAATTTTCAATAAAATCATAAAATCCTGCTTTCTGTGCATACTAATTGCACGACAAATTTTCTGCTGTTTGGATGCAGAGAGTTTGTCTTCCTATAGATTACAGCCGCGTGCACTTGCGCTGTCAGCATCGGCTGCCTACTTCAGACAGCGCAGATAAGGAGGCACGATCATGAAAAAAGATGCAAAAACCATGAAAGAAGTTGCAGAACATTGTACGCAGTATTGCCCTTGCGAAACAGGCAAATGCGGATGCTCTAACTCTACTGCAGAGAGCGTATCTTGCACTAACTGCACGCATTACACAGAGCCAAATGTCTGTGATCTTGATCTTTACTCAGAAATCATGAAAAATCACGATTTCTAATTTTATTTCTGATCTGCGTCTGCAGACACTCCCTCATGCGGATGCAGGGGCGCGGTTCTTCGCTCCTGTGTCTGCTTTTTTGCTTGCGACGGCTACCGGTCGCATATATCTGCTAGCGGCTGACAAATACAACAATAGAACGCGGTGGAACTACGGTTGCACGCTGCTTGCCCAGTTTTGTATTCTTGCTTCTCTTGGTCTGCTTAACGGCAGTCTGCGGCAACACGTGAAATGTTTCATCAAATGTCTCGATGGCAGCATGCCATTCTTTGCCTGCCGGCAGCGTTGGCAGATCAAAGGACTTTGTCTCCCAATACATATTAAAAATGATGTATATAGAATCATCGGAAGTTCCATCCGGTTTCTGTGCATAATCTCCGGCTAACAGCACACCTAATATGCGGCTGTAATTGGAAAAGTCCGGACGCCACGTTTGCACTCCATGTGCCGATATGCCGGGCAGACCACAGGATAACGTATCCTGCATACATAATGCTTTCGCTTGATGAAGCACCGGATGCTCTGTACGAAATGCGATCAACTGTTTCACATAGTTGCGGATCTGCTCCCCTGTCTTGGTTGGTTTCCAATTGAGCCAAGTTACCGCATCATCGTGACAATACGGATTATTATTGCCTTCCTGACTATTGCCAAATTCATCGCCTGCAAGGATCATCGGCGTTCCCTGACTAAATAACAGCATCAAAAGTGCGTTGCGGATCTGACGTTTCCGCTGCTCCAGTACAGCCTTTTTGCGGGTTTTTCCTTCCACGCCACAGTTCCAGCTATAATTGTACTCCGTTCCGTCGGCATTTCGTTCCCCGTTTGATTCGTTATGTTTGATATCATAGGACACCAGGTCCATCATCGTAAATCCGTTTACATGGGTCATAAAGTTAATAACGCCCACTTTATCCGGATGGCGGTAAAATCTTTTATAAAACGCTTCTGCCTGTCCCTCATCACTTTTCAGGAAACGTCGGGCATCGTTCATAAAGCCTTCGTTATATTCTGCCAGACAGTTATCCGCCTGATGAATACCGGCGCCGGATAACATTTCTTCATCCCAATAAGAAGAAAACAGCTTAACACCGGATAAAATAGGATCTGATGCTAATGTAAGCGATGGCATGACTTCTGTGTTGACCCGAAAACCATCCACATGGTAGTTTAATACCCAATGCCGTAAACAATCTGTCATTAAATTGAGATTGGTGCCGGGTGCAAAATAGAAGTCCAAAATAACTTCCATTCCGTTGCGATGAAGCTTTTTGATCGTTTCTTTGAATTCTTCATCTGCATTTTCTCCGCTGCTATAGGCTGCTTTTGGTGCAAAATAATACGTATCACTTACACCGTATCCCCAATAATTTACTTTATCACCCTGCTTTTCTTCAAAATCATATACCGGAAGCAAGAGTACGCCATTGATCCCAAGATCTTTCATATATGGTATCTTGTCCTGCAGACCTGCGAAAGTACCCGGCTTGCCCACGCCGGAGGAGGCATGTTTTGTAAATCCTCTTACATGTAATTGATATAAAACCAGCTCATGAAAGGGCTTGCGCAGAATGTAATCTCCTTCCCAGTCAAATTCTTTCAAACAGATACGACCTCTGACGGGCATTTTATCTGTACGATTCCAACGGTCACGACCGGATATTCCTGCCGCATAGGGATCCACAATATCTTCCCCGTCTGCTTCGTATACGTATTCGTACTTATCGGATAATTCTTCGGCTATATCAAAGGCACTTGTCGTATTTTTGGAACGCAGGTGTACGAAATATACGCTTCCCATGCGATATTCATCCGTAAGCGGTATCCGATACTGCTCTGTCTGATGTCCTTTACGAAATAGCTTTAGGTAACATTCTCTCTTGTCAGGCAAATATATGGCGAATTGCACACCATCTGCCACCTTTGTCACGCCAAGCGGCAGTGCATTGCCCGGCTGTATTGTAAATTGATTTTTTGTCATACTGTTACTCCAATCATTTTTGACCCTATGGTCTAGTCACTATTTCTATTTTACTACATTTTTAACATTGGTGTAAAGGTAATATGCAAGATGTGTACTTCATCGATCTAATTCAACTATTTGCAAGAATGCCATAAAATTTTTTATAAAAAAGGGCTTGCTTTTTTGAAAATATTATTATATAATAGCTGAGTGCTTGAGCGAAACATTTACATGAAACATTGTAAATGGCATGCTTTGAGACATATGATGGGCTATCGCCAAATGGTAAGGCACTGGACTCTGACTCCAGCATTTCAAGGTTCGAATCCTTGTAGCCCAGTTTTTTATTTTTAAACCTTAGATAGTTATCTAGGGTTTTATTTTTTTGTTTGCTTTTTATATATAATTTTTGCGACTCTGTCTTACATAGACAATCATAACAATAAAAAGATGCATTCGTTCATTTTGTACTATATATTCTGTTAGCTTCCTCTTCACTGATTGAAAATGTCTTCTGCAATTCTGATAATATCGTTTCTTTCGGTATCTTCATATTTCTCAACATGGTTACTGTCTGTCCTATAGTTTCTGCACGACCTTCCTCTCGGCTCTCTGCCTTCAGATCCTCAATTGCTTTGCACATATCCACTTTCCCCCTGTCTTGCCTAATTTCCAATCCTATCCCTGCAACTGTATTAATCACATTAGCTGCTGCAATCATTGCAACTTGTTTATCATACTGCAGTGCATCATATACCATGTTACGCACCGGCATTGCATAATGCACCTCCATCTGATTCTCAACCCCTAATATCACATAGTTTGCATAAGAGTCCTGCATCATTGCTGCAAATTTCAACAAATCGCGGTGTTTCTGCGCTGAATTAATGCCATCCGTTTTACGCTTGGAACGTTTATGCATTTGAGATCTTTTTATGCTAACGTCCACTTCTCTTGACAATTCCTGTCCTTTTATTGCCGCCGGCAATGTAACCAATTCCGTAACATCCTTCTCTGTAAGATTCTCCGGCTTTATTTTTTGTTCTCCATCATAAAGAAAAAAATTAAAGACATCCGCAAAAATTTCTGGGTTTCCTATGTATTCTTTAACGATTGTATCTTTAATAATATCCCCCCTATCCTTCTGTATCATCAAATGTTGCTTATCTGAGTTTTACTATAATACATTTTCTTAGATGTTTCAATATTTTATGTCATTTGTCACAATAAATATGGCATTTTTTAAAAAAAGCCACTTCTAAAGAGTTATATATTCAAAATCTGTGTAGCTTGTGATTAAGAAGGTGTTGAATATTCTAAAAAAAAGACTTGCTTTTTCGTTTCCAGTGTTATATAATAAACAAGTGCTTGAGCAAAAGGCTTACACAAAACATTGTAAGTTGTATACTTCAAGACATATGATGGGCTATCGCCAAATGGTAAGGCACTGGACTCTGACTCCAGCATTTCAAGGTTCGAATCCTTGTAGCCCAGTTTTTCTTTTTAAACCTTAGAGATGTATTTCTAAGGTTTATTTTTTTGCAGGAATAAACTATTAACCATCTATTCCATAACCAAAGCAGTATTTATTCAAACAAAACGCCCCATAGGATCCTACATAAACATGGAACTCCATGGGGCACACTAATTTCTTATATTTATACAATCTGGTTTATAGCTTCTGCTGTATATTAATCCTCTTCTTCTGCCTGTACAGACAAGATCTGACGTTTTCTTGCCATCTCATCATTTTCCAGATATTCATCGTATGTTGAAATCTTGTCGATCAATCCACCCGGTGTGATTTCCATAATACGATTTGCAATTGTCTGAATAAACTGATGATCCTGAGATGTAAAGAGAATTACTCCCGGGAATTTGATCAATCCATTATTCAATGCGGTGATCGATTCCATATCCAAATGCGCTGTCGGCTCATCAATGATCAAAACATTGGATGCCAAGATCATCATTTTGGACAGCATAACGCGAACACGCTCTCCACCGGATAATACATTAACCTTTTTGACACCATCTTCGCCTGGGAATAACATACGTCCGAGGAAACCACGTACATAGGTTGGATCCTTTTCCGGTGAAAATGGCATTAACCAGTCAACGATCGTCTCGTCCCCGGAGAACAACTCTGTATTGTCTTTTGGAAAATAAGACTGGCTTGTCGTAACACCCCACTTATAACTTCCCTCGTCCGGTTCCAACTCTCCTGCTAAGATCTGGAACAACGTAGTTGTGGCGATCGTGTTGCTTCCTACAAAAGCAACCTTATCTTCGCGGTTGATGATGAAAGAAATGTCATCTAAAACTTTAACACCATCAATAGTCTTAGACAAATGTTCTACGGTAAGTACTTCATTACCAATCTCTCGTTCCGGACGGAAATCAATATATGGATATTTTCTGCTGGATGGCTTCATGTCATCAAGCTCGATCTTTTCCAATGCCTTTTTACGAGAAGTTGCCTGCTTGGATTTGGAAGCGTTCGCACTGAATCGCTGAATAAATTCCTGCAACTCTTTGATCTTCTCTTCTTTCTTTTTGTTGGCTTCTTTCATCTGCTTGATCATCAACTGACTTGACTCATACCAAAAGTCATAGTTACCGGCATATAGCTGTATTTTCGCATAATCAATGTCCGCAATATGTGTGCAGACTTTATTTAAGAAATATCGGTCATGGGATACCACGATAACCGTATTGTCAAAATCGATCAGGAAGTCTTCCAGCCAACGGATCGCATCTAAGTCCAAGTGGTTGGTCGGCTCATCCAGCAATAAGATATCCGGGTTACCAAATAACGCCTGCGCAAGCAGGATCTTTACCTTGTCGCTGGCTGCGATCTCACTCATCTTTTTATAATGAAGTTCCGGTGCGATTCCAAGACCATTTAGCAAAGTCGCAGCATCTGATTCTGCTTCCCATCCATCCATTTCCGCAAATTCTGCTTCTAATTCACTGGCACGGATACCATCTTCTTCTGTGAAATCTTCTTTTGCATAAATCGCATCTTTTTCTTTCATGATGTCGTATAAGCGTTCGTTACCCATTATAACAGTATCAAGTGCAACAAACTCATCATACTGGAAATGATCCTGCTTCAAGAAAGAAAGTCGCTGACCAGGAGTAATAATGATGTCTCCTTTACTTGGTTCGATCTCTCCGGTAAGTATTTTTAAAAATGTAGATTTGCCGGCACCATTTGCACCAATCAATCCATAACAATTTCCTTCTGTAAATTTAATATTTACATCCTCAAACAGGGCTTTCTTGCCCAGACGCAATGTCACGTTACTTGCCTGTATCATAATTATCTCTTTCCTTTCTCAGTTCACATACTCTTAATATGCAACGCTTACTATTTTACAGGAACTATGTAAATTTGCAAGCCTTTTTCGGGAATTTAAGCCTTTTTCAGCCATTTGTACCGATCCTTAGCGATCCAACAGCCCTCGGATCTGTTTAATGATCCGCAATATAAGCTCGACTCTCTTAAATGGCGTGATCAGATAAAAGCCATCCACATATGGGGCAATTTCCTGTGCAACCTGAGCAGATATCTGCTCTGCCAGTTCCTCTCCCTGTGCCCGGTCTTTGTCCTGATACATTTCTATAATACGCGGATCGACATCAATTCCTGCCATTTCACTATTCATAAAGCAGGCATTCCGATAGCTGACTACCGGCATAATTCCGCCTAAGATCTTAACATCTAATTCCTCTCTGGCACGCTTGAGGTTATTTAATGCTCTTTCCGTAAGTATCGGCTGCGTAAATAATACATCGATTCCTTGGCTGATCTTACGCTTAGCATGGATGATCTGACTGTCAAAATTAACGGCATTTACATTTAATGCTCCACTGATCATAAACGGATTGTTCTGAAAAATCTGCTCATTCAGGGTACGAATATGGTTTGCAAGCACCGCTGAATTATAGCTAAACATTGTTTTTACCAAGCCTCGCTCTGCTGCCGGCACCGGATCTCCGGTCACGGTAAGTACGTTGTTAACACCCTCCACATTTAATCCCAGCAACAATGCCTTCGTTGCATTAATATTACGGTCACGACAGGTCATATGCGGAATTGCTGTCAGACCAAGTTCGCGCATAACTTTGCATGCCAATATACTACTGTCAATGCGTGCCTTTGCCACCGGGCAGTCGGCAATATCAATGGCGTCAACGCCTGCCTGCTGGTACTTGGCTGCTCCTTCCATGAAGAAATCGATCTCCGGCGTTACAGGAGGATCCAGTTCTACGACCAAAACCTTCTCGCCACATGCCAATTTTGCTGCAAAGGTATTGCGCAGATTGTCCTTTCCGGCATAGTTTTTCACTTCCTGTCCATCATTTGCGACAGGGATTGATTGTTCCGTTTGCCGGTTCTCCACAACAGAGTTGACGGACCGTCCCGAACCATCCGCACTATATGTTTTTCTTCCGGGGAGCGGCGACTGCTGCAACGTCTTAGCTATTTCCGAGATAAAGCTTGGATCGGTACCGCAACAGCCTCCTATGATAGACGCCCCCTGCTTTGCGATCTGGTACATCTCTTTTGCATAATAATAATGATGTGCCTCGTAATACGTTCTATTATCCAGTACGGCAGGATAACCGGCATTTGGCATGATCGAGATATATTTTGTATTCTGTTCTCTTGACAATTTATACATGAGATCCAGCAAATGCTTAGGACCGGAAATACAATTAAAGCCAAGTGCATCGATCGACGATACATTCATCATCTTTTGATATAAACTACGCCCATAACATCCACTTCGGGTTAAGCCCTCCGGTGATACTGCAAATGAGACAATAATAAATGCTTCCGGCTGCTTTTGCTTAATATACTCGGTAATTTCGTCCAATCCTTCTATGTTGTCTAATGTCTCAAACAAAAAATGACGCACACCCTGCTCCAAAAAGCAGTCCACCGGAAGGCGATAACGTTCTGCCGCATCATTCTCATCGCCGATCAAAACAGGACCAATATCACCAAATAATATCTGCTCTCCTGCAGATTCCTCGATTGCCTCCCGTGCAATCTGCGTGCCGGCTGCTATAACCTTTCCAACCTCTTCTGCCGTAAAATGATCTCCTGCATTGGCCGCAAATGTGTTTGTTTTGATCGCCACTGCTCCGGCATCAATATACTCTTTGTGTATCTGTTTAATACGCTCCGGATAGCGAAGATTCCATTTTTCGCAGGATTCCCCACCAAATTGTATATATTTATCTGCAAGGTAAGTTCCCATTGCACCGTCAAACAGCAATGGCTGCTTACTAAGATAGTCTCGAATATTTCCCTGGTAAAGCATTATTTTCCTCCATATGCGCTATGTTATATGTGTTCTCTGATTTTCTGAATGACAAAAAAGATCGCAAACGCACATAAATTAACTAATACAACGCTTGCTCCTGCCGGCGTTGAAAATTGATAGGATACGATCATTCCGATGCAAAAACAGATTACGGCCAAAATACCGGAAGAGATCACCACACTCTTAAAACTTTTCCATATACGCATAGATGTGAGTGCCGGAAAAATAACCAAACTCGATATCAGCATGGCTCCCATCATCTGCATTCCAAGAACGATCGTCACTGCCGTCAAAATTGCGATCATTGTATTGTAAAATGATACCTTTACCCCCGTTGCTCTGGCAAAGCTTTCATCAAAAGTGACCGTAAAGATACTGTGATAACAAAAGATAAATAACAACAATACGATCACAGACAAACCAACGCTTAAATATACGTCTGCGGATGTCATCGCCAAAATGCTGCCAAACATGTAACTGCACACATCCGTAGTCATTCCTGTCGTAAGGCTTGTTACCGATACACCGATCGCTAACGCCGAAGCTGACATGGCAGCGATGGCTGCATCCGACTTCATTAGTCCATTCTCTGTCATACGCAACAGGAAAAAGGCCGCTACGATCACTACCGGTATTGAAAGTGCAAGCGGTGCGATGCCACATGCGATCGCAATTGACAATGCCCCGTAAGACACATGGGATAATCCATCCCCGATCATGGAATACTGTTTTAATACTAAGCTTACCCCTAACAGGGCGGCACATAGCGATACCAATATTCCGACAATAAATGCTCTCACTATAAATGGATAGGAAAACATCTGCATTAACATTTCCATGTATGATTCCTCCTATATTTACCGCATTGTATGCCATACCCCGGCATACTCTGTCTCTAAATACTTCGCAACGTTGCCATAAAAATAGTCTCCTTCACGAATATGCAAAATATAATCTGCACACTCGACCGCCTTGTGTACATCGTGTGTCACCATAATGATGGCAACGCCTTCTTGATGAAGTTTGTCAAGATTTGCATACAATGACGCTGCCGCAGCCATATCAAGACCGGTAACCGGCTCATCTAATACTAACAGTCTCTCCGTTGCGCACAGCGCACGGGCTAACAGTACTCTCTGCTGCTGTCCACCGGAAAGTTCCCCATAGCATTTCCCCTTTAGATTGGTAATTTCCAAACGCTCCAGGTTACGAAGTGCTTCTTTCTTTTGTGTGCGCCGATACCAAGGCTTGCCATGCATCTGATTTTGGAAACCGGACAGCACAACTTCCATCACGCTGGCCGGGAAGTGCTTCTGTGCCTGTGTCTGCTGTGGCAGATAACCGATTGCTCCGCCGTGAAGAGAAGGTGCCAACTCCACTTTGCCACTGACCGGCTTCAACAAACCAAGTAAAGTTCGGATCAATGTGCTTTTACCGGATCCGTTCTCACCAACAACGCATATATATTCTCCACGATGTACGCTGAAGTCCAAATGTTCTATAATTGCTCGATTCTCATAACCAAGTCCTGCATCTACACAGGAAACCAAGCAATCTTCTTTTTTTTGCCCCATAGTTTACCTCTTTTCTAATCTAAGTCGCAATATCATTAAAAGTTATTATATCATACATCAATTAGCCTTTTTATTAAACTCGCAAATCCGCTCCTTCAGAGCTTATTCGCTTGTTACACAAGCTTATTTGCTCGTTAATGAGCCCAGAAAAACAAATGTCTGCTTCGCAGCCGCTTGTTTTTCTCTGAGGCTCATTATATCACAAATTCGCAACGCAAGGGAGAGTCATTATATCATCAAACCTCCTTAAAAATCCACAGATATCTTGACATTTCCTACATTCCTCGGTAGAATATTGCTTGTTATACTATAATGATCCTTAGCGATTTTGTCAAAGCCCTTAAGGATACATTTTATCATTAAGCTGCACGGTTACTTTGCAGCCCCATTAATTAGGATTGGAGTTGATTTTTTTTGGATTCAAGCGACGCCCGGCAGATAGTTATTTTACTTATTCTGCTCGCACTCTCTGCTTTCTTTTCATCTGCAGAGACTTGCTTAACAACAGTAAACAAAATGCGTATCAAATCATTGGCAGACGATAAAAACAAGAATGCCTCTCTGGTACTCAAACTGATCGAAGAAAAGACGCAAATGCTTAGTGCCATATTAATAGGTAATAACGTTGTTAACTTATCTGCTTCTTCTCTGACAACAACCTTCGCAATGAAACTTGCAAAAAGTTCAGGTATGAGTGACAGTGTAAGCGCGATCACCGGTATTGCAACAGGAATTATTACTATTTTGGTCTTAATATTTGGAGAAATCATTCCAAAGTCTCTCGCAACAATGAATGCGGAACGTTTATCTCTGATCTATGCCAAACCGATTTATGGACTAACGAACATACTTCGGCCGATTTCTTTTTTAATGAATCAATTGAGCAACGGACTAATGCATCTGCTCCATGTAAAGTCGAATCACTCTCCTGCGATTACAGAGGGCGAGCTTCGTACGATCTTGGATGTCAGCCACGAAGAGGGTGTTATTGAAAGCGAAGAGCGTCAGATGATCACAAACGTGGTTGATTTCGGTGATTCGATGGCTAAGGACGTCATGGTTCCTAAAATGGATGTTGGATTCGTCAGTGCGGATATTTCTTATCAGGAATTGTTCGAGGTATATAAGGAACTTCGCCATACAAGAATGCCTGTATATAGTGAAAGCCGTGATAATGTGATCGGTATCATTAATGTTAAAGACCTGTTCTTCTATGAAGATGCCCGCGATAAATTTGATGTTACAACTATTATGCGTGAACCTTACTTCACCTACGAATATAAGAAAATTTCCGAACTCTTTTTTGAGATGAAGAAGGAGTCTATTCCATTGGCTGTTGTGTTAGATGAATACGGCGCAACTGCCGGCATTTTAACACTGGAAGATCTCATAGAAGAAATTGTAGGTGAGATCCGTGATGAATATGACACAAACGAAGAGGATGAGATCACCAAGATTGATGACGAAAATTTCATCTTACTTGGTATCGCAAAATTAGATGATATTAATGATGAGCTTGGCATTGATCTGGAATCAGAGGATTATGACTCGATTGCCGGACATATCATTAATCTGTTGGATCATTTCCCGAAAGCCGGGGAAACTGTACAGGATGAATACGCTGAATACCGGGTACTCGAGGCAACCAACAATCGTATTGATAAAGTAAAAGTTCATCTACTTCCTCAGAAAGATACGACAGCAGATTTGGATGAGGAAGAAGGGGTCTAACGCACCTACATCACTCGGTGCGCAAGCCCCTTTTCGATCACGTCACTACGAGGATCAGACACACACCGCTCAAATTGGCAGTCTTGAATCAATCCCGCTGTTGCGCCATACATCCAGACTGCTGCACCGCGAGTGTCACGACACCCGACAAACTTACAACGTATCACTTTACCACCCTGCATATATAATGCTCCACCTTGACAGTAACTAAACGTGCTGTCAAGGATCTCGGAGGCATATGCGTTATAAACCGCTCTCCCGCCTTTCGTATTGGCAAAAAAGCACTGTGCGATCTTTACTCTTGTTCCTGTCGCCCGGAGTATTCCCACCCGGTTACGTCCATCAAACAAACAATGCTGCAATACCGCGAAAGCAGCATGGTCCAAACGGATCAGATCACCTTGTTCACATTGTCCACAGATCATTTTCACATTATGCATCTCAAGACTTCCATAGCAGACTATTGGCTGATTCATATATATAACGCTATCGCTTATCGTAAGTTTTGCTCCCGTTGCCACCTCTAATGAACAATCAAGTATCGCTGTACATTGTGAAATTTTACGTTCCTTCTGTACTCGAATTCCTTTTTTATCAATGCATCCGCCTACCCGCCAATGTCTTACAAATGGCATATCTTTCGGCACACACTCATGATAAGTACAATGTGTTACATCGATATCACAGGACAAATAAATCGCTGCACCACGCTCTGCTTCACACTGTTCAAATACATTATCACAGACCACACCCTGCCCTCCTCGAAGCATTAATGCTCCACCGAATTCTGCAGAATAACAGTCGCGAAAATGACAGCGGATCACATGGATGCGCTCTCCCCAAAAACGAATTGCAGCTCCTTTGGTTGTACGCACGATCGTGCTGTCTGCCACCGATACCACTCCATCTTCCGCTCTAAGAAACATTCCATAATAGGCACAATCAATCACACTGTTCTCAATCAAAACACGACTTCCGCACTGATGCACATTAATTCCGGCACGATGAGAATTACTAGTACGTACAAGCCGGCTATTACTGATATGCAATTCTCCACCTCGCAGTGCTATATTGCCAGCCATGGATACAACGGCCTGATCGATCAGCAACGTCATTCCTTCATACAAAACAATGTCCGTCGGAAGAATGTAATTTCCCGTGATCCGAATCCGTTTGTACTGTTGCAGCTGCGCCTGCAGCTTTGTACCATCCATCGCATCTCCCAGAGGACTCATCTCTTTATTATATTGCTCAAAACGGGTTAATACATCTTGAATCATTGACGCCCCTCCTTATAATTCTGAAAAAATGCTTCCTGTACATTTTGATCGGAAATTACTTCGCATCCCGATATAGTCTGTTCACATCTGTAATTTTGAAAATATACTGCTGCACCCAGATATTTTGCATGGCATTCCACAAACTGGCACTGTCGGATCCGTACACTACCGAAGGTTTCTGAGTAAATTGCCCCTCCATAGTCTCTCGTACCGTTGACGAATCGACAATTGTGTATATACACTTTCGCCGGATCTTCGAATACCAACAGTCCTTCTAAGCCATTCTGCAGTCCGGTATTCTGAAACTCTGCATACTCTCCGGCAAAATGCACCAGTGGCACCCGAGCACTTCGGCATAGCCTGCTGTCTTTAACGAGCAAACTCCCCTTTTGCTGATAGATAGCACCACACAGCGACTGACAGTCTAATACTGTCGCTGTCAACATGATCGAAGATCCGGCAGTCATTGTTATGAAATATTTCTGTGAACAGTTCTCAACGCATATCTCACAATTTTGAAAATGTACTCTTCCACCTTGAACACGTATTGCTCCATCCATAGTAATCTCTGCTTCTTCACACCAAAGCGTTGCACCGGTTTCCACCAAAATATCCCCATCTATGATCTGCTTTCCATGAAGATAAATCGTCTCTCCTGTATGTACCGTAAACCCTTTCCGCGTCTGTTTCCACAAAAAATCCGGATAGATATAACGCATTACTGCAAAAGGCATACAGCCTCCAAGCTGTTCATATCGTTCGTACTGCTCGGCTGCTAAGGTTTGATCCTGTTTCGCCGCAGCCTCCCCAAAAGCACATATAAATGCACGTTCTCTCTTGCTGATCTGAAACATAATAGCGTACTGATCAAAAATTGCCTGACAGTAATCCACAGACCAAACCGCCATAAGACACATCTTGTATATATCCAACAAGAAGCAACACTGGTCTACACGGTCACATACCGTTTGGCGCACCAGCTCCAAATGTCGTTCCAGATCATTATTAATATCCGTAATGATCTGTGCGTATTGATCCTGATCCGGCAGTAATTGCCGCAGCAACCGTTCATAATATGGCTGTAACTCCATAATCGCACGCATATTGCCCATCGCCAGCACACCTAGCCCAAAACAATACCGGTATCGATATGCAGCACTTCGTTCCCGCATCGGGTGTGACACCAATGATCCTTTATTTTCTTCCCTTTTCATGGTTTCCTCCTCCCCGAAATCGCATTAGTTCTATATTATTTATCGAACAAAATCCGTCATTTGCCCATGTGCTGCGACAAAAAAGTCATCAATTCTGTATCATTTATCATCGCGAGAGTCCTGACAACTTTCTATTCGCTGATGAAGCAATTCTACAGCCCGATCAACTTGTCTCATAAAAAAAGCATTCTCCTTATTCTGTTTTTCATCAATATTACGATTCAAAAATTGCAGTACTCTACCATACGTAACCGCCTCTTCTAACTCTAAATTATAAGGGATCACGCCAATATTTTGTCTTGGGATATGAAAACGATAACATATTCTACGCAAATTCCAAGTATGATTAGGCTGATATTTACCAATCAAAAAGAACGCTTTATTGCGTATTATTGGATGATTTTCAAAAAATTCCGTCAACATCTTTGTATCCTGTCGTAGATTGACTACTATTAAGTCTGCATCGGAAAGTATACTGGTTGTACTAAGATTTCTGTTGGATTCAGTATCCACAAATAATAGATCTGCTGCCTCTTCCAGACATTGAAACAAAGTCTCTCTGACTAATTCAAATTCATAATTGAATACATCTCGATTTACAATGAAACTCTGTGGCAAATAGAATAAATTTTGAAACAATAAAGGAATCGCTGTGTGCTGTATCATATTCGCATCATTCTTTCCGGAATACAGTTCTTTCAAAAGATGTTCCAACCCGTATTTGTTATAATATTGACCCTGCTCACGCAAACATTCGATCCTCTCTGACGGGAGCATCAGGTCACCGATATTTCTAAGACTGTAATGATTCTCTAGGAGCATGCATTTCTTTTCACTATGAACTGCTGTCATAGCTGCCATACACGCAAGATTCGTCGTGACACACGCCCCCTCTCTCGTATGGCTCCAAAATGCAATCTTCAATTGAACTCCAAACCTCCTTCCCTATTATGAGCGACCTGCCAGACAACGTAAGTTGCTTCCGGGCTGGTCAAAATACTAATTCTTTGTCGTTCAACTTGGGAGTAAGGTTACTATATCTGTTTTACCCGAAAACGTAAAGACTTTTTTTCTGTTTTTTTCACTTTCCATACATTGCACAAAATAAAAACAAAAATTTGTTAATAAATTCAAAAAACACCCGGTTCTTTCGGGTGTTTTTGTCAATATGCCACTTTCATTCTGTATCACCATTTGGCAGAGCTTGTGCAATGGTGTGATCCGACCATCCAACATACATTTGATGAACACGCTGCCCCATTTGTTTGCCGTGTGCCGAAAAGCGATAAACCCAATGGATCGCATCTAGGATGTCCTGTTCCACAAGAGATCCTCGACAGGCAAACCGGCTGCAGCATATGACACGCAGCAGCAACAGTTCACCCAGCACCTGATGAATACGTTCTGTGTTCATCTCTTGTGGATACTCCAAATACCGGGATAAAATCCGATAGCGCATATAATTGTCATAATACTGCTTCCACCATTGCCCCGTATTTGCCACAAATCGACGTATCAAATCACAAGCCGCTTCGTCATTTTCCCGCTCATAAAAATCAAAACTATCCTCTAAATATCGGCATTCCGGAAACGCCAGTATAATGTCCAAACATTCCATAGACACATTTACAAACGAATCAAAATCCGGATCCTCGTGTGGATATGCCGCACTTAACAATTGCAGGGCACTTTTTCCCTCTTTCCATACAGAAAGATCATCTAAACAGATCCTCTCTCCCTGCAGAGTGTTCCACTCTACCGGATCATGTAGCAGATATCTGCTTACTGCAGGGCAGGAAGCAGCAAGCGAGATCCACACATCGCCATTAATTACTGCTGTTAAACGTGGAAATTTACGACAGGTATTGCATAACATCTCCTCAGAGGTATTCCGTTGTATCCTGCACAATCCATCCTCGTCTAGCATCGCGCAGCGACCTCCTGCAAGATTTTCAAAGCAATAAACGCCCTCTTTTTTATGGATATGTGAGAGTATGTCCTCTCGGAGCCATTCCGGCTCTATCTTCTGAAACCGCTCATACGCCTCCGGATCCACGACAATTTTCCAGCCGGCGCAGCAAGTTGCCTCACAACGATCTGCTAAGCAGGAAAATTCCCGATAATACTTAAGTACTACGCCATCCATTAGAATGTCAACTCTGACTTATCATGCAACAGCTTAGCACCTTTGGCGATCAGTACGACACCGGCGGCAATCGCACCAACGATCAACAAAATGCCTAATACAATATTACTAGCCCCAACAGATTTCATTGTTTTATATACTTTTTCGACCATACATGACCTCCATGTTTACAATAATCACTCAATTAGTGTACACCGTACTCCGCATAGTATGCGTCAATAGCAGCCTTCAAGTTATCATCGATCAATACTCTGCCCTGGCACTCCTTGTTGTAAAGACATTCCACAACGTCCTCCATTGTAACGATCGCATTTGCACCAAAGCCATATTTCTGCTGAATCTCATCCAGTGCGCTGGCATTCGAAGTGAGTCCGCGCTCCATTCGGTTTAACGATACCATCAGACCAATGATCTCAACATCGCCCTGTGCTTTAATGATCGGGAATGTTTCCTCAATGGATTTACCGGAAGTGGTCACATCTTCAATAATAACCACTTTATCACCATCTTTGATCTTGCTTCCCAATAAAATACCGGTATCACCGTGGTCCTTCACCTCTTTGCGGTTTGAGCAGTAACGGATTTCTTTGCCATATAACTCGCTGAATGCTATAGTTGTTGCCACACTAAGGGGAATTCCCTTATAGGCCGGTCCAAACAACACATCGAAGTCATCCCCGTAATGCTCATGAATTGCCTTCGCATAATACTCTCCCAGCTTTTTAAGCTGCGCACCGGTTACATAAGCTCCCGCATTCATAAAAAACGGAGATTTACGACCACTTTTTAATGTAAATTCCCCAAATTTCAATACATCGCTTGCAACCATAAACTCAATAAATTCTTTTTTGTATGCTTCCATCTTAACGATAATCCTCCTTTTCATAGGCGTTCGCCATATTGCTGTATAACTGTTTTTAGTTTCTACACCATTTGAACACCAAAATCAGCTTCTTTATACTACTTTACGCATCCTATCAGCTCATTAATGTCTTTCACGCCGTTTTGCTGCATAAACTGTTCTATTCCCTCTATCACCTGCACAGTTGTCGCCGGTTCATTGAAATTGGCGGTACCGACTGCCACCATTGTAGCTCCCGCCATAATAAACTCTAACGCATCTTCTGCTGTTCGGATCCCTCCCATTCCAAGTACCGGAATATTCACAGCATGTGCTGCCTGATAGACCATGCGAACCGCAACCGGCTTCACTGCCGGACCGGACATTCCTCCTGTCTTATTGGCAAGTGCAAAGGTTCGACGATTAATATCAATCTTCATCCCGGTCAACGTATTGATCAAAGAGATTGCATCTGCTCCGCCTGCTTCCGCTGCCTTTGCCATCTCTGTAATGTCTGTTACGTTTGGACTTAATTTCATGATCACAGGCTGTTTTGCCACTGCCTTAATCTGTGCAGTGATCTTCTCAACCTGCTTCGGATCCTGACCAAATGCAATGCCTCCCGCTTTGACATTCGGGCAGGAAATGTTAATTTCTAACAGTGCAACATCTTCCTCTGCCAAACGTCTGACAACATCAATATATTCGTCTGGTGTCTTACCACACACATTGACAATGATATTGGTATCATACTGCTTCAAATACGGAATATCACGCTCAATAAATACGTCTATCCCCGGATTTTGCAAACCGATCGCATTCAACATACCACCATAAGTCTCGCACACTCTCGGTGTTGGATTGCCGGGCCAAGGTACATTTGCCACACCTTTCGTTGTCACAGCTCCCAAACGGTTCAGATCCACATATTCTCCGTACTCTGCACCAGAACCAAAGGTACCGGATGCCGTCGTAACGGGATTTTTCATTGATACTCCCGCAAAATTTACTGCCAGATTCATCCTTTTCCTCCTATATCTCTACGGTCTGCGCATCAAATACCGGACCGTCCTTGCAAATTCTTGTATTATTGACGTGACTGTGTGCATCTTTTTCTTTGGTTGTGCATACACAGCCTAAGCAAGCACCGATACCACACGCCATATGCTCTTCCAAAGAAATCTGAGCTTCGATCCCCTGCTCTGCCGCAAATGCTTTTACACCACGCAGCATCGGCATAGGCCCACACGCATAGATCACATCTGCTGTAATACCCTCGGCACGGATCGCATCTATGACATTGCCCTTGGTTCCCACGCTGCCATCCTCGGTCGAAACATATACAGATGCATATGGGGTAAAGTCTTCTTTCAAAAATTGCACTGCATCGCGGTATCCTAATACGACCTGCACTTCACCGGACAGGCTCTTCGCTAATGCTAACATTGGCGGGATACCAATTCCTCCGCCAATCAAAATACTTTTACCGGAACGAGGTGTAAATCCGTTGCCAAGTGGCCCTACAACTGCGATCGTATCACCTTCCTGCTTACCGGAAAATTCTAACGTGCCGGCTCCTGCCACTCGGTATACCAAGCGGATCATGCGCTTAGCCGCGTCAATCTCGCATATACTGATCGGTCTTGGGAGCAGTCTGCTGCCATCATCGCTATACAGCGACAAAAACTGTCCCGGTTTTGCCATTGCTGCAACATTGTATTCTTCGGGAAAAGCAAGCCACAAACTGTATATTCCCGGTGCCAACTCTGACTGGCTCTTCACGGTTGCCAGACATTTCTTTTTCTCTGCCATTGCTATCCTCTTTCTCTAAACGTTCTACTTGATCGCTCCGTTAATATCTGCGATCATGTCAATTACTGCCTGTCTGGAGGCATCTGCATAATTGTCAGCGCCAAACTTACTATATTTGTCCTGCTTGTATGCGGCAATGATACCACGCGAAGAGTTGACGATCGCACCTAAGCCATCGCTGTTAAAGTATGGTTTCAATCCCTCAGCGGTACCGCCCTGCGCACCATAACCCGGTACCAGAATATATGTCTTTGGCATCAGTTTACGAAGTACCTTACCCATTTCCGGATACGTAGCACCAACCACGCAGCCAACATTGCTATAGGTATCTCCCATGCACTGCTCACCCCATTCTACCACTTTCTTAGCTACCAGTTCATACAACGGCTTGCCATCGATGAGCTGATCCTGAAATTCACCACTGGAAGGGTTGGACGTCTTTACCAATACAAAGATTCCTTTATTTTCCTCTTTGCAGACATCGAGAAATGGATTAACACCATCGCTTCCCAAATATGGATTAACCGTAACAAAATCCTCATCAAAGGCTGCATAGGACTTAGACCCTACTTGCACTTTACCAATATGTCCTACCGCATATGCAGCAGATGTAGACCCGATATCTCCGCGCTTAATATCACCAATAACAACAAGACCTTTCTCCTTACAATAGTCAACTGTTTTCTTGAATGCTGTCAGACCTGGAATACCAAACTGCTCGTACATAGCGATCTGTGGCTTTACTGCAGGGATCAGATCATGTGTTGCATCTACGATTCCCTTGTTAAACTGCCAAATTGCCTCTGCAGCGCCCTCTAACGTCTCTCCGTACTGTTCAAAAGCTGCCTTGCAAATATGTTCCGGCACGTAACTTAACATTGGATCCAATCCGACAACGATCGGTGCATCCTTTTTGGTAATCTGCTCAATCAATGTATTAATCATACTACTTATCCATTCCTTTCTTCACTATAAACCAATTTTCCATCCACGAAGGTATTTAAGACCTTGCCGTATACTAACTTTCCATCAAACGGTGTGTTCGTACCCTTTGATAAAAACTTGCTGCTGTCAATCGCATATTCCGTATCAATATCTGCAACCACTACATCTGCTGCCGTTCCCGGTTTCAGCGTTCCCTTGGCAATGCCCAGTACCTTTGCCGGATTTGTGCTCATCTTAGCAACTAACTCTGATAAACTTAATATACCACGTTTGACAAGTTCTGTGTAGCCTAATGCAAAGGAAGTCTCTAACCCGACAATACCAAACGGTGCTTTACGCATAGACTGATCTTTTTCTTCTTTACCATGTGGTGCATGATCCGTAGATATCACATCCATGATCCCTCCGGCAAGTCCCTTTTTGAGTGCTTCGACATCCGCTCTGCTGCGAAGTGGCGGATTCATCTTGAAACGGCCATGATCCTCTGTGATCTCATCATCAGACATCGTAAAATGATGCGGGCAAACCTCTCCGGTCACAGGAAGCCCCTGTTGCTTTGCCATTTCAATGAGTAAAACGCTGTCCGCTGTTGAACAATGACACAAATGTAACCGGCAGCCTGTCTCTTTTGCCATCAGAATATCTCTGGCAACGATAACGTCTTCTACTGCGTTCGTAATTCCCGGCAGCCCAAGCTCCTCTGCTTTGGCTCCGGCATTCATAACTCCACCGTCTACTAATGCCTTGTCTTCACAATGCGAAAACATTGGTATTTTGTTCTTAGCAGCTTCCTTAAGTGCATGGCGAAAAACTAACGAATCCATCACTGATTTGCCATCTTCACTAAGCGCCACTGCACCGGCCTCTTTCATACCGGCAATATCTGCTAACTCGTTTCCCTCCTGACCGATCGTTACTGCTCCGATCGGCAAAATGTGAACTGCTGCATCTTTGGCACGTTCTAACAGATCCTTTACTCTTTCCGGACTATCGATCGCCGGTTTCGTATTTGGCATTGGACAGATTGTGGTCACACCGCCCCTTGCAGCCGCCATGGCGCCGGTCCTTATCGTCTCTTTATATTCAAATCCCGGTTCGCGCAAATGTACGTGCAGATCAATAAATCCCGGCATGACAACGTGTCCTTCTGCATTAATTGTCTGATCTGCCTCCTCTATAATCTTCGGCGCGATCTGTGCGATCTTACCATCTTCTATTAAGATGTCTCCGATCTCGTCCATGTTCTGCGCAGGGTCAATAATTCGTCCCCCACATATCAGTGTTTTCATCAATCCTCCTCCTTTTCATAGGCTGTCCTGTATACATTTTGCATACTCCCATACATACAGAGAGCACCTGCCGGTAATCCGGCAGATGCCATCTCTTAATATACGTCTGCCTGCTGTAAATCCGCAAGCATTCTCTTATTGTTGATCAAATCATCAAACTCTGCCGATGTGATCCATTGCGCATCATGCAGGTCCTCAGAAAGCTGCACAGCGTCTTCTTCCATCTCTGTCAGACAAAGATACGCAATGCCAAGATTACATTCTGAACCAATCATAAAGGTCCAAGTATACAAAATCCGGTCAACAACCGCGATCAACCCTGTCTGCTCCTGAATGATACGCAACACAGCCGCATCCGGTGATTCTCCAAATTCCGTTTCACCATCAACAAATTCCCACTGATACGGATCTATGATATTATCATCATACCATTTCTCCACCGCCAGAAACTTGTCATCCTTTTGTACAATTCCTTTTACCAAAATACGATATCGGTTCATCCTAATAACCATGCCTTTCTATAATTGATTATTTGGCTGTGATGTATTTCTTAGCAGTCAGTAACTCTGCCGTAAGAACAGCACCACCTGCTGCACCACGCACCGTATTATGTGAAAGACCAACAAACTTGTAATCAAATACAGTATCCTCACGAAGACGACCCATAGATACACCAAATCCATTCTCATAATTAACATCCAATGCTACCTGAGGACGGTTGTCATCCTCAAGATACTGAATAAAATGTTCCGGTGCACTTGGAAGTTTCAGCTCCTGTGGAACACCACTGTACTCTCTCCAAACTTTAATGATCTCTTCCTTAGAAGGCTTCTTGCCCTCTTCAAAAGTAACAAATACGGCTGCTGTATGACCATCTAAAACCGGTACACGGATACACTGTGTCGTGATAACCGGTCCCTCTGCCTTAACGATCTCGCCATTCTCGATGTGACCCCAGATACGAAGTGGCTCCTGCTCACTCTTCTCTTCCTCACCACCGATGAACGGAATGATATTGTGCTCCATCTCCGGCCAATCCTTAAAGTTCTTGCCGGCACCGGAAATTGCCTGGTATGTTGTTGCTACTACTGTCTTTGGCTCATAACCTGCTTTCTTCAAAGCATGGAGAGCCGGTGTATAACTCTGAATAGAGCAGTTTGGCTTAACAGCAATGAAACCTCTGGTTGTACCCAAACGCTTCTTCTGAGACTCGATCACTTCGAGATGCTCCGGATTTAACTCCGGCACTACCATCGGAACATCCGGTGTCCAACGATGTGCACTGTTGTTGGAGACAACCGGTGTCTCTGTCTTAGCATACTCTTCTTCGATCTTCTTGATCTCATCTTTAGTCATGTCAACTGCACTAAATACAAAATCTACGGAAGAAGCTACGTTCTTAACATCGCTAACATCCTGTACGATAATCTTTTTCACTGCTTCCGGCATTGGTGTTGTCATTTTCCAGCGTCCGCCGATAGCTTCCTCATAGGTCTTCCCAGCGCTGCGTGGGCTTGCGGCAATCGTAGTTACCTCAAACCAAGGATGATTTTCCAAAAGTGAAATAAATCTCTGTCCTACCATACCGGTACCGCCAAGGATACCAACTCTTAACTTCTTGTCCATAGTTTTCGATTCCTCCATTGATTATAATGTGTAAATCTGCAGATAAACATCAACTGTGATCTGCCATTTATCATCAGACTTATACATGCCATATTACACTATTCTGCGAAATAAGTCAAAATGATATTTGCCCACTGTATTAAAATATGATAGACTATTACTGCCGTAGAACAATATAATACAGATTATTCTATCTGTCTTTCTACTGTTTTGCGTCAATACTTACCAGAAAGGAATTGAAATAATGAAAGCAACACCGGTAAAAGGAACGAGAGATTATCTGCCAAAGGAGGTTATGATCCGCGACCATCTGCAGGAGATCATCCGTGAAACATATCAGGAAGCGGGTTTTGAACGCATCACAACCCCTATTATAGAAGATGCTGTAAACTTAGATAAAAGCGAAGGTGGCGAAAATTTAAATCTGATCTTCAAGATCTTAAAACGAGGCAAAAAGTTATCCTCTGCCTTAGAAGCAGAAGCCCCTACCGAACAGACGCTTGCCGATATGGGGCTGCGTTATGACCTGACACTGCCACTCTCCCGCTATTATGCCAACAACCGCAATGATCTGATGAATCCTTTCAAGGTTATTCAGATGGACCGCGTTTACCGCGCAGAGCGGCCACAGAAGGGACGTCTTAGAGAGTTTATGCAGTGCGATATCGATATCATTGGCAATGCCTCTCCAGATGCCGAAGTGGAATTGATCCTTACAACAACAAAGGCTCTGACCCGCATTGGTCTATCTTCTTTTAAGGTCAAGATCAACGACCGCCGCATCCTCAAGGCAATCTTTACTTATGCAGGCTTTGCCGAGGAAGATCATGAAAAACTGGCGATCATTTTTGATAAATTAGATAAGATCGGTATTGAAGGTGTGCAGAAAGAATTAGAAGAAAATGCATTTGATGCTTCTGCTATTGAAAAATTTATTGCCTTGTTTGAAAGCGGCGCTTTGGATCTGGATTCTGTTGCAAAAGTATGCGATGCCGACTATGTTGCTTCTCTGAAATACATTATGGATACCGTAACTTCTGTCTCCGGCAATGCCTTTCCGATCGAATTCACACCGTCTCTCGTGCGTGGTCAGGGCTATTACACCGGAACGATCTTTGAAGTAGAAGCAGAGGGCTATAGTGGCGCCGTTGCCGGTGGTGGACGTTATGACAATCTGATCGGTAAATTCTTAAACGAAGATATCCCGGCAGTTGGATTTTCCATTGGCTTTGAGCGTATCTTTGGTATTTTGATGGATAACGGTTACGAAATCCCGGGACAGAAAAAGCGCATTGCGGTATTCTATGATCCGGATACTTATGCAGCTGCATTGCAATATGCTGAAGAACTCCGCAGCGAATATCTGGTTTCAACGATCGCCCGTCCTAAGAAACTGGGCAAATTCTTAAATCGCCTGGAAACCGCCGGATACGATGGATTCGCTGTGTACGGTCAGGAAGATGGTGTCAAATTGTTTTCCTAAGGAATAACACCACACTACGATAAGTTTCCTATAAAGTAAAAAAAGTGGCTGTTCCGCTTATGTTGGAACAGCCATTTTTTTATCCTCTAAAATCATCCGCTAAAGATCTACCGAATGAAGTTCGTCCCGATACGTTCTTCCAGCTCCGGCAGACCAAACATTTCTTTACCCATAGCAATACTCTTGATCAAAAATGCCATATTATTTCCAAGTGTTCTCATAATCTGAAGGCCCTCTCCATCCTGCTTTGCCTCATTTGCGTTATTGCCATGAATGCTGTTCCAGTATTGGCTTGATGCTACCGGCATACCGGAGATTGTGAAAAATTTGTTGAGCTCATCAAACGATGCCGAACATCCGCCTCGTCTTGCAGACACTACAGAAGCACCAACTTTCATACGTTTATCAAAGTGTGTACTGTAAAACAATCTGGTCAGGCACGCCACAAGCGTTGCATTGGCAGAGGCATAATATACCGGGCTTCCAACTACCAGACCATCCGCTTTTTCAAACTTTGGTGCAATTTCATTGACAATATCATCAATAACACATTTACCGGTTTCTGCGCAAGCCCCACAAGCCATACAACTGCGTACCGCCAGGTGACCGACCTGTACAATTTCTGTGTGCACGCCGTTGCGTTCTAAGGCACCTGCGACTTCCTCAAGTGCTGTTGCTGTCGAACCGTTACAATGTGGCGATCCATTCAATAGTAACACATAAGATGGTTCTGCGTTCTTCTCAGAAGACACTTTTCCTGCAGCAATCGGCTCCTCTGTCTCTGCAGATACCTTCTCTGCAGTAATCGGCTCCTCTGTATCCGAAGATACCTTCTCTGTGGTTATGGGTTCTACTTTCTCCCCTAAATAGATCACTGTTCCACAATTTGCCGGCAAAGTAACCTGCAGTTGTCCATTCTCATAATATACTTGTTCTGCCTGTCCTAACATATCTGTAGCACTTGTTGCTCCAACCGGCGCCTGTACGGTAATTGTTGTCGGCTCGTCATCGCAATTGAGTAACGTGATCATTGCCGTTTCTGAAAGTGCTCTCGCATATGCAAATTGACGATTAGTCAATGACAGTTCCTGATATTGTCCCTCACTCAACTCCGGATACTGTTTCTTTAATTCGCCCAATTTCACGCACAATGCTGTAATCGGATTATTGGTATATGCATCCACATAATCTGCAAGTTCCAGATGAGGACGCAAGTTCCAGTCTGATCCTTGTTCCTTTTTCCCTTCGATACCAAATTCTGATCCATAGTACATGGAAGGGATTCCGTATAATGTATAAACGAGCAGCGTTACCAAACCCATATGCTCTTTATTGTTCAATTTCGAATAAATGCGCTCTACATCGTGATTATCCATAAATGTATACAAGCGGTAGTCTCCGCAAATGCCAAGTAAGCGTTTTACGGAATGAGCGATCTCAAAATAATTATGATCGTTATGTCCAGAATACAAGCCTTTATGCAGCTCATAATTTGTTACCGAATGCAGCATGCCATCGTTTACCCAACGACTGTAATCGCCATGGATTACTTCACCCATCAACCAAAAATCCGGTTTCATAGCATCTGTCATCTGACGCATCGCATGCATAAATCCATGATCCAGTACATCTGCCGCATCCAAACGGATTCCATCAATATCAAACTCAGCCACCCAAAAACGGATCGCGTCAAAAATATAGTTCTGCACTTCCGGATTCTGCTGATTTAACTTGACTAACAGATTATATCCGCCCCAGTTTTCATAAGAAAAGCCGTCATTATACTCGTTATTTCCACCAAAATTCAGGTTACAAAACCAACTGCAATATGGAGACTGCTCTCTATTTTGCTGCACATCCTTAAACGCAAAGAACTCTCGTCCGACATGATTAAAGACACCGTCTACGATCACGCGAAGCCCTAACTTGTGGCAATATGCTACATAATCTCTGAAATCATCATTTGTTCCCAAACGACAGTCTACTCTGCGATAATCTGTCGTCTCATATCCATGCCCCACTGACTCAAACAACGGTCCGATATAAATTGCCGTACAATTTAACTTAGCGGCATGTTCTGCCCACTCCTTTAACTGATCAAAATGGGATTCAGCAATCCCTGTATTTTCTTTGGCGCATCCACAAAGTCCCAGTGGATAAATGTGATAAAAAACTGCCTGATCATACCATTTCATCATTCTTTTGTCTCCTTCTGTGTTAAACGCTTGTGATGTTCTTCTTTATCCGCATACATCTTGTCATCTGCCTGCTTCATAATACGTTCTATATCGGACGCTCCGTGAATCTCTTCCCAGATCACACCACAACTGGCACCAATCCGGTAAGGCTTACCACTGTCTCTGTCAATCTGCGCGATCCGCTCCTGAAGCATTTGACGATATTTCTCATAAAACGTAAGATTTGCCTTGTCATACTCTTCTACCAGACACATAACGTATTCATCCCCACCGAAGCGTGCACATATCCCATCTACCTCAACGGCAGTATCGGATATCGCCTGTGCTATGCTGCGAATGGCAAAATCTCCCTCTATATGTCCATAATGATCATTGATCAATTTGAGCTGATCCAGATCTACCGACGCCATAAACAACATTTTGCGCTTGCCGGCGAGCTTTGCAATCCGATTGCGTAATTCGTCATAAAATCCGTGTCGATTATAAATCGCTGTCAATGCATCTTTGACATATAAGCTATACAACTGCGCCTGCTTACGTACTGTACCAAACACCTGATCCAAACTCATGGAAAACTCATATAACATTCCATAATCCATCTTGGCTGCATCATGTGAGACCACCATATAGCCATAGATCTCCGATTGCCAATGAATTGGCACGACAATTACCTGAGTGGTACAGGCTCGGATCCTGTCAAAACACTGTAATTGCTTTTCCAGTGGTATCCGTTCTAATGGCATCGTAAATGTTCCATCGCATATTTCGACCAGCTTAACCAAGTCAGTCACGTCACTCGCACAGCAAATGTCAGAATCATGATAGAAATTATAATTTACTATAATCATAAAATTATCCGCCGGAAAACAATCTTTATATTGTTGGAACGACTCTGCCAGCTTGACCAGAGAATGACCATCTGACATGCTATTCGTCATCATGAAAAAGTCATATGACTGATATCTGGCTATCTCTCTCTGACCATACCAGTGCATCACTTCCTCACTTAAATTGCGCTGTTGGACCGGCTCACAACCACACGATTCACTATAATCGACATAAAAAGGAACAACAATGTCATATACATTTGTACATTTCCCATTTTGGTGATCATCGATCATCTGTATGACATTCCACCCAATCTGTGCCGCATCATTCTTGGCAGAAGTCAGCTTTGGCATGCAACATTCACCTAATAACAGCCCGTCAAAACCGGTCACAATAACATCTTCCGGTACTTTCAACCCATGATTTTGCAACACATTACTCGCCGTAATTGCCATCATATCATTTGCGCATATGATAGCCTCCGGTCTTCTGGACGTACCAGCCTCCCATTCCTGCACCCATTTTTCCATTGCAGCGCGAGACGGAAATTCCCAAAAATCTCCATAAGCAATGTACTCTTCTTTGACGGTACATCCATTTTCTTTCATGACACGTCGATAAGTCTCTAATCTTTGTTCCGAAAAATCATTATCTCGAAATCCTGCAATAAAATTCACTTCTTGACAACCATGGTATTCGATAACATGACGTACGATCTGTTCAAATGATTTCTCATAGTCAAATTTAATATTATAGCATCCCTTTTTGTAACAATCGAGCATAACTACCGGAACATTGTTCTTGTGCGCTTTTGCCACCAGATCATCACAAACTGCATCATTCCGAATAGATTCGCCCAATACCACCAATGCAGCTAACTGATCATACTGGATGACAGAAAACACACTCAATTCACCCCTGCTATGACTCGTCTCAACATCCATCTTGACAGACAAATTGCAGATCATAACCTCATATCCGCGTTCCCTGGCACAATCACAGATCGCGTGGATCTGACGCTCCTGTTCCCACAGATATATCTGCGCTGCACAAATCGCAATAATCTTGTTCATATCCCTCTCCATCTCTCTTTATTACCATCAACAAATGTCAGTATTTTCTTGTATTATCGTGTGTACTGCAACACCACAAATTTATTATCTGTTACTCGTTCTTTTTATTCTGCTCATACCTATTTTTAGTATACCATAATCCATCTGCAAATAAAAGGGTTGCAAGCAAGTATACACCGGCAAATATTACGATCGAGATCTTTTGCCCTGATGGAAAAACAAGTTGTAATACATAGCTAGTTGCATTAAAGATAATATGTGTTCCTATCGATGCAAATATCGTTCCGGTACTGACACGCACCAAGCCTAGAACTGCTCCCAGTACAAACGCATAAATCCCCTGTACGAGATTCATGTGGTATATGCCAAACAATAGTGCCTGCAGCAAATTAGCTGCCCAAAATGGAAATGCCAAATATAAGCGATCCAATATCGCCCCACGAAAGATCAACTCTTCGGATATCGGACCGATCAACAACACATAGCAATATGTCAGCCAAGGACTGCTGGTCGAAAAGTTGGACATCACATTTGAATACTGCTGAAACTCTCCCGGAAAGATTGTCTGCCATATCGTAAGTGTAATGCTAATAAAAACACAGCCGCCTACTGCCACCGAGATCAACGCAATGAGCTGGCGAAGCTGTAATGCATTGCGATATGAAAAATCTCGTTTTCGCCAATCTGAACGCCAATACCAATAGCCGGACCACACAGCCGCCATGAAAGCACTTAACATAGATACAAACATCACATAATTCGGTGAATTCGGTGTAATTCCTGTCACCTTAGACAGAGCAAGCGTTATGACCGCTGCAAAAATCTGCAGAATCAGCACGGACAAAAAGATACCTAACGCACCAATTGTCTGCCTCACCTGAATTTTCGTCCATTGTACGTTTTGTTGATTCATTCTTACCTCATTTCTTTGTTACAAACGGAAAAGGATTTGGACAAACAACTCTAGTCGGCCCAAATCCTTATTTTCTCTTGTTTTAATGTCCTTAACGCTTACGCTGTAAAAATTCCGGAATCTTGATTCCATCCTCTGCCTGACGGCTGTAGGAAGGTGTCTGAGGTCTGGCAGTATGACTGCTTCCCAAAGCGGATGGTGCAACCGGACGTGAGCTTGCAAGCTGTCCCTCTTTGGTTGGGAAATTCGTCTTTGGTGCTGCCGGCTTCTTTAAGAATGCCGGTGTGTGCTCCTCTGTAAGATGCATGCCATCATCTTCCAATCCTGTAGCGATAACGGTAATCTTTACGCTGTCATCTTCTGCCTCCGGGAACATAACACCGAAGATAATATTGGTATTCTCACCCGTAAGCTCTTCTATGTACATAGCTGCATCATTTGCTTCCTGTAATCCTACATCACCGGAAATATTTATAATAACATGAGATGCACCCTCGATCGTCGTCTCAAGCAATGGACTGGAAATTGCTTCCTTTACAGCTTCTACGCACTTATCGTCCCCACTGCCGGTTCCAATTCCGATATGGGCGATCCCCTTATCTTTCATAACCGTCTGTACGTCTGCAAAGTCAAGGTTGATAAGACCAGGTACATTGATCAGGTCAGTGATACCCTGCACACCCTGCTGCAACACTTCGTCTGCTTTCTTCAAAGCATCCGGCATAGAAGTGCGTCGATCTACGATCTCAAGCAGCTTGTCGTTTGGAATGACGATCAATGTATCAACATTTTTCTTTAACTCGTCAATACCGGAAGTTGCATTGTTCATACGGCTTCTAGCCTCGAAACGGAATGGTTTGGTCACAATACCAACCGTCAGAATGCCCATTTCCTTGGCAATACCTGCAATGACCGGTGCTGCACCGGTTCCGGTTCCGCCACCCATACCACAAGTTACGAATACCATATCGGCACCCTTTACCAGCTCTGTAAGCTCTTCTCTATTCTCCTCTGCAGCTGCCTTGCCTACCTCCGGATCTGCGCCCGCACCCAATCCTTTGGTAAGTTTCTCGCCGATCTGAATACAATTGCCGGCTTTACAATTTGATAAATGCTGCTTGTCTGTATTTACACAAACAAATTCAACACCCATAATTCCTTCATCTATCATTCGATTGACTGCGTTATTTCCACCGCCGCCAACACCAATTACAATTATTTTTGCAGCCAAGTCTGACTCATTTGTCTTAATCTCTAACAACGTTGCTCCTCCTTCACCTTGCATTCTCACAATCCCCTAAGTTATATAATAACCATTTAAGGCTCAATAATCAAGAGAATGTTTGTTCTTTTTTGCTAATTTTCCTCTTTCTTTTTCGTTTTTTTGACATTTTTGTTTGTTTTCTTGGGAGGATCCACTACAATACTGTCTCCAGCCTTGTAATTTTCCATATGAATCGTACCTTCCAGCGTCAATTTTTCCTTGACTGCCGTCTCAAAAACACGTGCCAGATTGTTCATTTCGTCATCGTATCTTTTTTTCTTGCCAAGATAGATCTTAAGCTTGCCGGAATACAATATTAACGCCCCGGATTCGATATGAAGCTGTTTCGCGGAAATATTGTAATGTGAGATAAGCTGCGAAACATTCATGATGGATTCAAACACACCCTCATCTGCCGTTTTGAATGCCTCTCCCACCGTAAAATTACCAAAGTTGCCACCGGTTACGACCGGAATCCCCTTTTTCTTTTTAGGAAGCGTCTGCAACACAATACCATCTTTATCAAAATATACATATTGACCTAAGTATTTGATACATCCACTGATCGTTTTGTCATATACGTGCAGTGTTACGCTACGCGGCCCATGATATTCCACCTCTATCGTTTCAATAAAAGGAAGGGAACCAAGCCCCACTGTTTTTTCATAAAGCCAAAGCACTACTTCATTGCCTGACAGTTTCTTTTGAAAAACCAGATTTTTAATCTCAGAATCCGAGTAATACTCCGTTCCTTCCACTGTCACATTATCGATATGAAAGATAAAATATACTCCCACCAACAATAATGCGATCACTGCCGCCACTGCGAACAGTCTCTTTAGTACACGCATAATTATCCCCATTTCCTTATTTACTTCCGGCTGACACCGACAACACCAGTCCCATTTCCGCCATCATGATCGTCGCAGAAGTTCCACCATAACTGATCAACGGCAATGGAATCCCGGTCGACGGAATCGAATTGGTCACTACAGCCACATTGATCACAACCTGTATTGCCAATTGGATCAATACTCCGACACAGATCATTGTTCCAAACAGATCCGTTGCCTTGATCGCAATCCACGTGATCCTCCAAAACATTACCAAAAAAGCGATGATAAGTCCTGCAGCTCCAACAATTCCAAGCTCTTCACAGATCACAGCAAATATCATATCGTTATATGCCTCCGGAATATAGCCGAGCTTTTGCATACTATTTCCCAGCCCTTTGCCAAAAACACCGCCGGTTGCAATTGCATATAATCCCTGCTTGATCTGATGTGCATTCTCATTCGTTTCTACATGCAGCCAAATATCAATGCGCTCTGCACGAAATCCCTCCCCCAAAAAGATATAGCAGGCTCCGCCGCAGATCAACAGCACAAGACATACTGCGAAATACAGTTTCTTGCGGCTTCCCACAAAGCACATCCCGACAACGATACCGGAAACAATAATCGCAGAACTCATATTTTCCACTAAGATCAGCACAATACTCGGTCCCATAAAAAGCATTACCCGCAAAAAACCGGCAAAATGATCTAACGACTGTCTGCTCCGATAGATTGCATATGCTACAAACAATATTGCTGCGATCTTAGAGATTTCAGACGGCTGAAACTGTACAAACCCAAGATTCAGCCAGCGTTTTGCGCCATTTTTTTCAACACCGACAAATAAAACGGCAACCTGCATAATAATTGCTGCCAGATAGACCAAATATACAAAATTGATCTTTTTTCCAAAGATCGGTTTGATAAACAGGCGATAATCTATCCCGGATACAAGAATCATTCCGACAACGCCGATCCCAAGGCCAAGCACCTGCTGCGTCACATAACGCCACTGTGACCCTGTCAGCACTGCGGTATAGTATCCGGCACTGTAGATCATGAAAACGCCAAAAACAGCGATCCCAATTGTCATAAAAAGTAATACATAATCGTAATTATGAATTTTATAACTTTTTGACATATTCCTTAAAAAGGTCGCCTCTCTCTTCAAAATTTTTGAACATTCCCCAGCTTGCGCACGCCGGAGATAACAGCACAGCATCACCATCCTGTGCCTGACGAGCACATTCAGCTACTGCCTCTTCTAAAGAATCCACTTTCGTCACTGCAGTAAAGCCCGCCTTAGCGGCTGCCTCTGCGATTTTATCTGCTGTCTGCCCAAGCAATACCAGACTTTTTACTTTCGTTCCGAACGATGCGATCCATTCATCATAAACAGACTCTTTGTCATAACCGCCGCCGATCACGATCGTTGGACGAACCATTGCTTCAACAGCCTTGATCGCTGCATCCGGGTTCGTTCCCTTAGAGTCATTGTAATATTTTACACCGTTCACTTCTTTTACAAACTCGATACGATGTGGCACAGCCTGGAACTCACAAACCACTTTACGGATCACATCCCACGGCACGTTCATACCATGTGCGATTGCTGCCGCTGCCATTACATTCTCGTAGTTATGCATACCTAACAGTTTCAGATCATGCATGTTGCAAAGCGTGATCTCTTCGCCGTCGCGGCATACGATCTCTTCACCACGCAGGAAAATGCCTCGTTCTAATTCTCTGGCACTGCTAAACCAAAATACATCTGCCGACATATTTTTTGCAACCTGCTGCAAACGCTCATCTTCATAATTGAGTACGCACATCTGCTCTTTGGTCTGATTCATCGCAACACGTGCTTTCGTCTCTGTATAACACTCCATCGTATGATGTCTGTTGAGATGGTCCGGCGTTATGTTCAAAATAGCGCTGACCTGAGGGCAGAATTTGTGGATTGTCTCCAGCTGGAAACTGCTGACCTCTGCCACCGTAACTGTATCATCACACATCTGCATTGCATATTGTGTATACGGCAGTCCGATATTTCCTACGACAAATACACTGTCATAGTATGCTTTCATGATCTCACCCGTCAATGCTGTCGTTGTCGTCTTACCATTGGTTCCTGTGATCGCAACAACTTTTCCTTTACCACATACATAAGCAAGCTCGATCTCGCCCCAAATTGGAATGCCCGCCTCCTGCATACGTACCACAAACGGCAGATCCGTCGGCACACCCGGGCTTAACACTGCCAGATCGATCCGATCCATCACCTGATCCGGCAGATCTCCCAAAATCAGATCATAATGAATATCCTCTGAAAACTTCGCCGCCACTGTCTCCGGTGACAGCTCTGTATTGCCGTCTAATAAAATAATATTGGCACTCTGCGTTGCTAACAGATTTACTGCTGCTATGCCACTAATTCCTGTACCTACTACTAATACTGTCTTTCCTGATAATCCCTTTTCGCTATCCACTTCCGTTCCTCCTTTTGCTACTCTTTCCTAAACAATTGTAATGCAATCCACCCGAGAAATCAACCAAATGACGTTTATTTCTTCGTTTGTTTTTGCGGTGTTTTTTTGACGCCCAAATATGGCAGAGCATTATCTAACAGTTCCGATACGACCGGTGCGGCAATTGTTCCTCCATAGTAGATTCCTTCCGGCTCATCGATCAAAACGACTGTCAAAACCTTCGGATTGTCTGCCGGGGCAAAGCCAATACAGGATGCAATGTATTTGCCACTGCGGCGCGGAAGCTTTTCTGAGGTTCCTGTTTTGGCACCGACCTGATATCCTTCGACGGAAGCTTTGGAACCGGATCCTTCTGTTACCACACTCTCTAGGATCATTTTCATATTTTCCGAAGTTTCCTTAGACACTATTTTTTTCTTCTGCGGATATGATAATTTGCGTACCGATCCGTTCGATGTATTCTCGATGCTGACGCCGAAATGCGGTACAATACTGTGGCCACCATTGATCACGGCACTAACCGATGTTAACAGTCTGATCGGCGATAACTGAAACGACTGTCCAAAAGACATCGTAGCAAGTTCCACCGCTCCCACATTTTTTTGCTGATGCATGATTGTTGATGCCTCTCCCGGAACGTCGATGTTGGTTTTTGAAAGGATACCAAGCTGTCTCATTCCACGAAACATCCCACCGACTCCAAGTCTTGCTCCAACCTCCATAAATACCGGGTTGCATGAATTTTGCACCCCCTGCACAAAGGTTTCACTACCATGCCCACCTGCCTTATGACATCGGATACGCCGATCCTCAACAATCTTAAAGCCCGGGCAATAAAAGGTATCATTCAAGGATACTGCCCCCGCCTCCAAAGCTGCCGTTGAGGTGATGATCTTAAATGTTGATCCCGGCTCGTAAGTATCGCTAACACAGCCATTTCTCCACATTTTATTCAACTCTTCATTTTTTTGTTTCTCCGACAGATTTTTGCTCTGATCCACTAATTCGTATGGCTTAGTCAATGAAAACTCTGGTGAATTGACCATCGCATAAATCTCTCCATTTTGCGGATTCATCATGATAACCCGCACCCCTGCAGCATTTTTTGCCTCGCGCACTTTCTCTGCCGCCTGTGTTGCAAATTGCTGCAGATTACTATCAATACTTGTGTAAAGATTTTGCCCGGCAACCGGTTCTCTTCTCTCTTCCGCTTTCCCGTCAATCTCCAGACCACGCGCTGTCGTCATAGTTAATATTGCGCCGTTTTGTCCCTGCAATATATCATCATAGCTTACTTCCAAACCAATAATTCCCTGATTATCCGCACCGGTAAATCCAATAACACGTGACGCCAAGGTATCATACGGATAATACCTTTTGTAGTCTTCATCCACCATGACTCCCGCCAGATTCTCTTCTCGGATCTTATCGGAAGTTTCTTTCGGCACATTTGCCTTGATACGCTCGATAGATGACACCTTTTCAACGCGTTTTCGCACTTCCTGTTCATCCAGATCTAATAGCTCAGATAGTCTGGTGATCACCTTTTCCGGTTCTTTAATCTGGTTGTGAATAACAGAAATGGTGGACACCGGCTTATTCCCAGCCAATATCTCACCATTTCTATCGTATATCACACCGCGCTTTGCCTTGATCGCGCGCTCTCGTTGTTGTACATCTTTTGCTTTCTGTCCGTAATAATCTGCTTTGGCGACCATCAAATATGCCAACCGCCCTGTAAGCGATAACGACAACAGACAGACCATAATATATACAAAAAGGATTCTCTGCCGCTGCGGTGTTTTGCAATTTTTCATTATTTTGGATTTTCACTGTTTGGTTGCAATCAGTATATGAATCCGTTCGACAAAGTATACCTTTGCCGGGGTCCCACCACTAAACGATCACTGTAATTTCTTATAATCTTCGGTGCTGTAACCACCTTTTGGCACTTCCAACGGAAGATTGCCGTTTTTGGTAGACGGAAGCTGTACTTTCGTTTTTCCTCCGGAAGAGTCGTTTTTATAGACACCAAGCATTGGAAGGACGTCTCCCATAACGGAACTGGCAAATTCTGTGGCATAGGTGCTATGCGCCTGATCCTCCACATGGGGCTGATCGATCACGACATAGATCACAACCTCAGGGTGTTCTACCGGTGTGAATCCAATAAAGGAAACCAGATAATTTTTCTTTTTACGCGGATACTTCTCTGCAGTACCGGTTTTGCCGCCAACTTTATAGCCTTTCACCTGTGCCGCCTTCGCAGTACCCTCTTCCACAGTTTTGTATAGATAACCGCGAAGCAGCTTACTCGTTTCCGCGGTAACTACTTTATGAACCGGCTGTGTTTCTATTTCAGAAACAGTAGCTCCATTTTCATTTTGAATTTCCTTCACAACGTGCGGAGTGTAATAATACCCACCATTTACTACCGAGGAAAACGCTGCTGCCATCTGCACCATGGTCACCGTCTGGCTCTGTCCAAAACTTGACGTAGCTAAGTCGGCACTGCGCATCGTATCCTCTGTAAAGATCTTGCCGGTTGCCTCACCAGGAAGATCAATGCCTGTTTTTTGTCCATATCCAAAATCGTTTACATATTTTAAGAAACGCTTGCCCCCTAATACATCTCCCATCTGCATCAAGGCATCGTTACAAGATTCCATCAACGCCTGACATATATTGATCGTTCCATGACCGCCTTTGCTAAACGCCACGCACTTGATCTTGCTTCCACCAACTTTCTGATAACCATCGCAGACATACGTTCTGCTTGGAGAAGTCGTTCCCTCTTCCAAACTTGCCGCTACCGTGATCGGTTTGAAAGTTGATCCCGGTTCGTAAGCATCACTGATGCAGAAATTACGCCAGATCTCATTTAATTCCTCCATCTTTTTCTTGTCACTCATACCGGCAAGCTTGTCCTCTGAGTAATACTTACTCAGATCACTTGGATCATTCAGGTCATACCCGGGTGATGATGCCATCGCATATATTTCTCCATTGTTTGGATTCATAATGATGACACCCATATTTTCAGATCCGGTATCCGTCTGAAACTTCTGCATATGCTGTTCCAACACACCCTGCACATTAACATCAATCGTAGAAATGATCTTTTTACCATTTTCCGGTTCTTTGACATTCTCTACAAGATTAAGATCCGAATCATAATACCCATACTTTTTGCCTGTTTTACCACTAAGCTGGCTGTTGTACTGATTTTCAATTCCCCATATTCCAACATTATCCGAAGAACAAAATCCGATCACATTACTTGCTACTGTTGAATACGGATACTGTCTCACATATTCTTCTTCAAACCATACTCCCTGAATGTTTTTATCTTTATCAGCAAGCTCATTAAAAGCATCCACAACATCTCTGGATAATCCCTTATACTTCTTCACAACATAATAATGAGAATCCGGCTTTTTGTCGATGATCTTACGAACCGCACCTTCTGACATTCCAACTGTCTGTTGCAACGCTTTGGTCGTCGGCTCAAAATATGCGCTGTCCAACGTCAGTGCCTTTGGATCCAGTACTAAATTATACACCTTCTTACTGGACGCCAGCTTATTGCCATTGCGATCCAAAATATCTCCTCTACGGTATGCGATCGTATTACTCACATAACTTTGCTGTGATAACACGATCTTCTCATATTCATCCCCTTTACTCTGCCCCAGCCAGATCGTCCAGCCCACACAAACTAACGCAAATAAAACAATAGCACCGAGCGCAATAAATGTTCTTTGATACATCCTGCGGGTGCTAAATTTGTATTTTGTGTGTACTTTTCGGCGTCTCTGAGGATTGCCGGCTCGGTTTGTCTGTCTTCTCCTACTTTGGTTACTCTGCGTTCTTCTGCTCATCCGTGCCTCCATGTCCTGCTGTTTCGCATATACCGAATGCAAAAATTACTTTGCATCCGGTATCTCACCATATTGTTTTACCATATCACTCTTTTTGTTCTGATAGGTATATACCTGATCCTTTTTGGCGCGAACCATGCCAAGTTCCTGTGTCGCCTTGCGATAAACATCCGCAAGATCTACAGAGTCCACTACAGTCTGGTACTCCTGTTCATTATCTTCTTTCATCTGTGCAATGTCAGACTGGATCGCTACGACCTGCTGACGCTGCTCATGGAGCTGATTCTGTGTCTGAACATAAGAAAAACATACATAAAACACTGCAGCAACTGCCATGATCAAAAACAACACAGATGCACGGTGTACTCCCGGAAGTTCAACCGTTCTGCTATACGGATTTCTTCTTTCGCGCTCTCTTCGCTGATATTCCTCTTCACGTCTTTTGCGCTCCTGCTCTCTTCGAAGCGGTTCTACATCATATGCTCTGGCTGCACTGCCCTCTACATATGCCTGTCCACCACGGCCGGAATATCTGCTGTGGCTGCTTACAGATCGACTTCCACTCCCTGTCTGCCGACTGTATCCATATTGTCTGCTGCTATAACTTCCTTGTCTGCCTGCCATTCTTTGGCCCCCTTTTTATATATGCTCAAATACACGTAACTTTGCACTCTTCGCTCTCGGATTACGTTCCATTTCCTCCTCTGACGGAAGAATCGGTTTTCTTCCTACCATATGTCCTTTTGATCGGTTGCCGCACACGCACACCGGAAAATTCGGTGGACAGGTACACGGATCCTGCGCCTTCTTAAACGCTTGTTTTACAATTCGATCCTCCAAGGAGTGAAATGTGATAATGCACAATCTGCCTCCCGGATTTAACAGGTCGATCATCTCTTCTAATGTATTTTGTAACACGGATAATTCCTGATTCACCTCAATGCGTATCGCCTGAAAGGTTCTCTTTGCCGGATGTCCTCCCTGTTTACGAACTTTCATTGGTATCGCCTGACTGATGATCTCTGCCAAACGTCCTGTTGTTTTAATCGGTTCCTTTGCCCGTTCTATCACAATATGTTTTGCAATATTTTTGGCAAATTTGTCTTCCCCATAATTCTTGATCAAATGAAACAGATCACTTTCGGAATATTCGTTGACCACGTTATATGCTGACAACGCCTGTCTGTCATCCATACGCATATCGAGTGGTGCATCAAAACGATAAGAAAATCCTCTCTCGGATGTATCTAGCTGAAAAGATGAGACTCCCAAGTCTAAAGTAATGCCATCCACGCCTGCAATACCAAGCTCCTGCAATACCTGCTTCATCTCTGCATAATTACTGCGAACGATCGTCACCTTTGAACCATACGGTTTCAAACGTTCTGTGCTCGCTGCAATCGCATCTGCATCCTGATCGATTCCTATAAATCGTCCCTTGTCCCCTAGCATGGAACAGACAACACTACCATGCCCTGCTCCCCCTAAGGTTCCATCCACATATATGCCATCCGGTTTCACCGCAAGTCCATCAATGACTTCCTGCAATAACACCGAAGTATGCTGAAACTCCACGGTTACACGCCCCTTTCTTAACGATGGTTTATAAGTTTATAAAGAAATATCCAAAGTATCCATTGCACTTGCAAGAAGTTCTTCGTCCTCTTCTGTCTCCTCCGTGTTGTAACGTGCCTTATCCCAAAGCTCTACACGGTTCATCATACCAACAAAAATGACATCTTTCTCCAGATCAGCCATCTCACGATGCAGTGCCGGAACCAGAATTCGTCCCTGCTTGTCCAGACTCACCTCCATCGCTTTCGATAGAAACTGTCGTTGAATTTTACGATTTTGTAATGTAGATGGGAGACTTTGCAGCTTGTCTGCAAACTCCTGCCAAGCGTCTGACGGGTATAGATATAAGCAGCCATCCAAACCTCTAGTGATAATAAAAGTCTCTCCAAGCCCTTCTCGGTACTTTGCAGGAATGATAGTTCTGCCCTTTGCATCAATGGTATGTTCGTATTGACCCATGAACATTGCTATCACCACCCTTCTTTCAAAATACACGAATCATAAGCTCGGATCTCCGCGAATTACTCCCGCATAAAATGCTGTTCTGACGCTGCGCCTGGATCAAATCCTGTTCTGACGCTGTGTCATCGACTCCCCAGTTGAACCTACAGCGGTCTCATCAACTCCCCAGTTGAACCTGCAGCGGTCTCATCAACTCCCCAGTTGAACTTGCAGCGGTCTCACAAAATCACTTCTCACCACTTTTTAGGTTTTTCTAACCACCTTTCCCCACTTCGCCCCACTTTTCCTAAAATTCTATCGCTTTTTTGGGAATATTGCAAGTATTTTTTTATAAAAGTATGTAAAAAAGGACAAAAAAAGATCTCAATTGTAATTTTTGAGATCTTTTTACAACTTATCACGTTATTCTATTGTGTTTGTTTTGCTTGCGTTTGTTTTGCCTTAAAGATCAACATTCCAACGGCAAACAGGAATAAAACTCCCGAAAGAAGCTGTGATACTGCAATTCCACTTTCAAACAGCATCAACTGATCTGTACGTAATCCTTCGATCCAAAACCGTCCCAGACCATATCCTGCCAAATACAGTAAAAATAATTGACCATTATATTTTTTATGTGGTGTGGCAACCAAAATGATGACAAGGACCAAGAGGTTCCATACAGATTCATACAAAAATGTTGGATGCACTTGAATATACTGCGTACCGCCAATCGTCACCAAATGTTGGTTGACCGCATGCGTGATATTCGCCGGTGCTACCGCATCTTTTGGGATCTGCATCGCAAATAAGCCATCCGTATAACTGCCAAACGCCTCTCGGTTAAAGAAATTGCCCCATCGACCAATGATCTGTCCCACCAAAAGTCCGGCACAGGCCGTATCCACCAAACACAAGAAAGACTGTTTACGAATTTTTGCAAAAATCAACGTCGTGATCACTCCTGCGATCACACCACCATAAATAGCTAGTCCGCCGCCCCTTGTATTTAATATCTCACCCGGATGTTTAGCATAATAATCCCAACTAAACACGACATAATAAATTCTTGCTCCTATGATTGCAAAAATAATATCCCATACTGCCAGGTCCAAATACAATTCCTGATTTTGACCGGTGCGTTTTGCCTGCCAGCTTGCCATCAAAAACCCAAGAATCATGCCGAGTGCAATGATCATGCCATAGTATGCGATTGAAAATCCGCCTATCGTAATCGACCGCCCCAAATGTGCAATTTCAATCCCCAAATGTGGAAATCGTATATCCATAATCTACTCCATTCTTCCCTCTGTTTCAACTTTCGCTTGTCACTTATACGTTAAAACGGAACAAGATAACATCTCCATCCTGTACTACATAATCTTTTCCTTCGGAACGCACCAATCCCTTTTCTTTAGCTGCATTCTCACTTCCCTGCTCTACCAGATTGTCGTAGCTGACAACTTCTGCACGGATAAATCCACGCTCAAAATCTGTATGGATCTTTCCTGCTGCCTGCGGAGCTTTCGTTCCCCGCTCGATCGTCCAAGCACGGCTCTCATCCGGTCCGGTCGTCAAATAACTGATCAATCCCAACAAGTTATAACTTGCTGTAATAAGCTTATCCAATCCGGACTCTGATAAACCTAAATCCTCAAGAAATTCTTTCTTCTCATCATCTTCTAACTCTGCAATCTCCTGCTCGATCTGAGCACAGATCACAAACACCTCAGAGCCTTCCTGCTTTGCAAACTCACGAACCTTTGCTACATATTCGTTGGATGCAGCATCGTCTGCCAGATCATCTTCCGCAACATTGGCAGCATAGATCGTTGGCTTGTAAGTCAGCAAATTAAAGCTTTCAAGCAATTCCTTCTCATCATCATCTTCCGGCTCATAAGTCTTAGCTAAATTGCCATCTTCCATATGCTTCTTTAACTTTTCAACCAATTCCGTCTCTTTTACAAGGGTCTTGTCATTTTTGACACTCTTTACCAACTTAGCATAGCGTCTTTCCAAAATCTCCATATCAGAGAACAATAACTCCAAGTTGATCGTCTCAATATCACGAACCGGGTCAACACTGCCATCGACATGCACGATGTTAGTATCGTCAAAGCAGCGAACCACATGAACGATCGCATCAACCTCACGGATGTTAGCCAAGAACTGGTTGCCAAGACCTTCACCCTTAGATGCTCCCTTTACCAATCCGGCAATATCCACAAACTCAATTGTAGCATGTACTACTTTAGCGGAATGATGCATCTCTGCCAAAACATCCAAGCGCTTGTCCGGAACAGGCACGATACCAACGTTTGGCTCGATCGTGCAGAATGGGTAGTTGGCAGCCTCTGCTGCTCCTGCCTTGGTTAATGAATTAAATAGTGTACTTTTTCCTACATTAGGAAGACCAACGATTCCTAGTTTCATTTTCTATCTTTCCTTTCTTGTAAACCTTGATTTTACGGGGCTTGCGAGTTTTGGCATCTCGTTTATGTACCAATTTATGTACCAATTTTTCGAGACAGCAATTTTTCTGCCCTCAAAAATTTTGGTTAACGTACCAATCATGTACCAATTTTTGAGAGCAAAAAAAATTAAACCACTTTCAAAGCATCCGCAATCTGGTCGATTTCTTTTTGTTTTTGTTCTTCTGTTGTATGTACATAAAGGTTCATGGTGATCCCAATATTGGAATGACCTAAGATTGTCTGTAATGTTTTAGGTTTCATTCCGGCTTCAATACACCTGGTTGCAAACGTATGTCGCAGCACATGCATGGAAAACTTGGGAATCTTCGCTTTATCACATAGTTTGAACAGCATCGTATCATATGTACTGTTCTTAACTGGTGTTCCTTTTCTGCAAAGGAATACAAACTCTGACCACTCCATCACCGTAACCTTGAGCGCATTATTTTTCATCTTTTGCTGTCTCAAGATCTCAACGGCTTCCTCTGTCAATGGTATCGTCCGATATCCCGCCTTGCTTTTCGGTTCACCAATCCTCCATTCCTTTGTAGAATGGCGATACTCCATAGAGCGCCTTATCGTCATGGTACGGCGATCCATATCAATGTCTGACCATTTCAACCCTACCAGCTCTCCGGTACGAAGACCGGTCTGTAGCAGGAAACGGTACTGATACTCGTACGCATTTCCCTTGATCACATTGCAAAACTCACGCTGATACTGTAATGTCAATGCCTCTTTCTTTTCAGAAGGCTTACCTATATCAGAACGAACCATCTTGTTACATGGATTCTTCATGATCACATCATTCTGATAGGCATAATCCAACATATTATACAATGTAATCCGCGCCTGATAGATTGTTGAAGTGCGATAGCCTTCATCCGCCATACGATTCATAACCGTCTGGCATTGAATGGTATTCACACTACCCAGTATCTTTTTCCCTATAACCGGTTTAATATTGCGGTGATATCGTTCCGTATAGTTTCGAACTGTATTTGGCCGAACAGTTCTCTTCTTCATCGAAATCCAATACTCAAACCACGAATTAACCGTCATTTCCTCCGGGAAATCTATATTGCTGTGTTCATCGCGATATGCGGAGTCAGCCAGCCACTGTCTGCACTCTTGAAGCTTTAGGAATAATTTTTGAACACGTCTCCCATATTTATTCGTATATCTTCCAACATAGTAGCCATCTTCTCTTTGGCTTATTCCCAGACCAAGCTCTTTTCCTTTTAGGTTTTTACCCATATTGCAGCTCCTTTCACACAAAAAGAGCCTCAATACTCAAATTTAATCATATCATAAAGAGGCTCAAATGTAAAATCCTATATTTCGATCTGCTCGGACAAATATTCTTCAAATTTCCTGCGTTTTATCAGCTTTTTCTTTCCAACATATAAAACAAATGGGCAATTTGGAACTTTTAACATTTCTTCAAGCTTGTTGATTCCGATATGGCTGTATAATGCAGCTTCTTGTTTAGTCAACATCGCTTTTTCCCATATTGGAATGTTCTTATTATCTGATTCCAATCTCATCACTCTCCCAAACCCAACTGACGTTTTAAAAGGTCGTTGATTTTTTGCATGATATCTGATTGCTCTGGAATATGCCCTGCTTTCATTAAAATCTGCCGGTCATCAATTGTTACAAGCTGCTCTGCCATGAAAACCGTTGTTTTTCCAAGCCTTCCAAAGACATCCTTCTGAAATACTGTCACATGTACCGGAAATGCTTTCTTTTCCTGCTTGCTGGTTCCCGGCATTACTGTATATACCGGACCATTTCCTTTATCTGTACTGACAACCAGACATGGTCTTTTTCCAGATTGTCTATGACTGCCGGGAAATTCTCCCAAATCCACCCAAATAATATCTCCACGATATATATTCTTTATATTATTCTGTTTCATCCAATCTTCCTCTCTTTCTCCGCCCGGAATCGAATTTTCATTTTCAACTCTCCATCATCCACGGAAAATATTCGAAAACCCGCTTTTCTTACTTGTCCAACCTTGCGATAGGCATCCTCTTCATCCAAAGCAAGATACTCCATATTTGCAACCAATATAGCCTCTGCCTTTCCCTGCTGCATCCAATCAATGCACCGGCTATACATTTGATTTACAACATACGGGGCAAAACAGCTCTTACGCACGATCTTCATAGAAATTAAACCATGTGCATCTGCATATTGATTGATGTATCTCAACTGCCGATCCTCTTTCTTTTCTGCCAGTTCAAACGATTCTTCGTCCGTTGCCAGAAACACAATGCAAGGGATATTCTCCTGTCTTGCCATTCTTTGTTTCTTCTTTTCTCTTCTCCTTGCTCTTCTCGTTTCCATCACGCTACCCCCATTGCTGCACTTCCAAGTATCGTGTTGGCATCTGTTTCAAAATATCTGATCAACTTTATCAGCATTTTCAGGCTCATGCCTCTCATACCTTCTTCGATCTTTGCATAATGAGTATAACTAACCCCCAACACATCAACTACCTGCATCTGTGTTACTCTTTTCTGCTCTCGAAGCTCCCGAAGATTATTTCCTATCGTAAACATATCAACATCCGTTGTTTCTATATCACTCATTTTAAACACACTCCTTTTTCTGCAGCCTAATGTAGCCGCCATCATATATTTTTCGTTACGATGTATGCGCATGTCATCCGGTCTCTCGACCTGTATTTATCGTAAAATAACCCCAGGAAAAAATGAAGAACAGTTTCTGTAGAGAATGAGCGAAATAACTACACAGTTTTTGTATAGTTAAGAAAAGAAAAAAGGTACATATTATTAGAATTCACATCCAAATAATATGTACCTACGCAATGTCATAAAGAATCTTTGCTGCACCTGCCAATTTTATCAATTTTATATCGTCTAACCCGCCAAGAATTTGGAAAATTTCTTCCCTGCTCGTTTTTTCCTCCATTCGATCCTTCTTTCCCAGAAGGAGATAATCTGTGGATACTCCTAACACTTGACTGAGCTGACAAATGTATTCAGTGCTTATGCTAGTGCCCTGATATATCCGGTTTATGGTGTGTATTCCATTCCCCGTAATTTCTGCAAGTTTCTCTGCTGTATATCCCTTGCTCTGAGCAGTTTCCTTTATACGTTTTCCAATCATTTTCGGATCATAATCATTCATATATTCCACGATTATCACCTCCTCTCAGTTTCTGAATCTGTTGCGGAGGCAATAAAAAAAGACCTCTACAACCATTAGTTACCAGCCCTCTCTGCAAAAGAGAGTACTCCATGCGTTCATCCACATTTCATTCAACAATTCGCTATGTAACTATGTATGTAAAAATCTTTGCCTATTAAAATATTATTCTTATTCTAAAACATATCTGGCAATATATAAAATATAAAAATAAAGCGATACTACAATAATTAATTTATAAATTCGCATCTCCATATTCAATTGATATTCTATATATTACCAGTAATTACCTTTACTGTCAATATATGACAATTTTTGTCCTATACATATTCCTTTCGACTTTCTCCGACATAAAGGCGCAGAGAAAAATCGACAAAAATCTTACATAACGTAATCATTTATCACATTTTCCCCTGCGTCTCTGGTGCTTCCATCATTGCTGATGTGCCCTTATCAGGTGGGCTGTTCATTTAATTGTTATTTTATTCTTATATCACTTGTCCCCTACGGACAATTCAAGTATATCAATGCAGGTGTTTAATAAAGAGAACCCAGAAGGTAAGTTACTGGTACTGATAGAAAAATTTGTGCAAAAAAATAGGCAGCCCTCTCGAACTGCCTACCCGCCAATGGGATATTCGGATCAAGGCTTTACCCACGCCTCCCTACGGACATTACTATTATATTCAAACATTACTATTAAAATTCACTGATTTCATCGTATAGTGTCTCCCATTGTTCCGGAAGTATTTTTAATGTATAAATATCTACACTGCTCTTTTTTATCAGTTTCACCAAATCCTTCTTCATGGACTTCGCATCTTCAACTGACAACAATTTCTTCAATGCGTATAATCTGGAATATAAATCATTATTCTTAGGTAACAGATTTTCTGCATCTTTCTGATGTCGTAGTACAATGGAGGATTTCAGTCCAACCACCATGGAATTATGTGCACAATAATTTCTCAAATTTCGTACACCATCTAGCCATGTATCCACAAGTTCCGTGTCTCCTTTAGAATATCTTTTCTCATGAAACAGATATGTGAGCACACCCTTTCTCAAATCACCGCGAAGATAATTATACATCATTGACATAGTACCAAATTCCGTATAACTGAATGTTACCCATATTGGGAGTTTATTGGTATGCCTGTTTCCACCTTTACGATACTCCTTTAGTTCTGGATATTTAACAACATTTTTTCTCAGTTTTTCTTCTTTGCGTACAATATCATCATAGAAAACGCTTTCAAAATATTTTATATTCGTTTTTCTCTTCTTGGTATCCCTCTCTCCTCTTGACGGAGCATAAAACTCCTTTTTCATATAAAAAGTCCCATCCTGTGCCTTTATCGCACAGGCATTAGATATTGCACTCTTAAATCGCACTTCGACACGATTGCAATAATAAATAAGTATTCTCCTCAGATCAACATCAAACTGATACAACGCAAACAATGCATCCTGTGACGATTTATAACCCACATTCTCAACATTAGAAAGCAAAAATTTCCCATATCTGCTCGCTCTAAAATATCCTGCATGCAGTAAAAAACGACGCATTCGTATTCGTTGTCTAAAAGACACATACTTTTTCATCATGTCTATCTGTTCTTCAAGCGTAATCGGTAATTCCTTTTGTGCCATTTCATCTCTCCTTTAGGTAAAAAAAAAGAATGGATATACCATTCTTAATCCCGCTAATGGGATATTTGGATTAAGGCATTACCCATGCCTCCCTACGGCCTATAATTATATTAACACATGTTTCAGAACAATGCAAGGCACAATTTGCCGTCTCTGACAATAATTACACCTCCTTCCGCATCCAAGTATGTGGACAATCTTCGTCCATATGAATATCATTCAGCTCCATATATCCTTGTTTCTTGTAAAACTCTGCCACACGACACTGTGCAGACAATTCTACTCTTTTACCTCCGAGATCACTAACTGCTTTTTCCGCACCCTGCAACATCTTTTCACCATATTGCTTCCCTCGAAATTCTTTACTGACCGCAATCCTGCCAATCACATAGCAATCTCTTTCAACAGAGAAAAAGAATCTGCAAGTAGCTACTGGAATATCGTCCTCGAAAAGCAACATATGTTTCGCCAGATGATCTGTCTCATCAAATTCATCCTTAAATCCCTGCTCTTTCATGAATACTGATTTCCGTATCGCCTTCGCTTCCTGTGGTATCTCATCATAAATCTTTATAAACATTGTTGTCCACCTTTTGTATTAATTTGAAGCAACTCTCAAAAAATATGAAGTTGTCACTCTCTAATTGTCAGTTTTTTTATACTAGCAATAAGAATTTATTCCTTTTGCCCACAGCTCTTTATTTCTAGAATTGGCAATGAAATCAACGCTCATTACAATTACTTTTCCTTAACTTCCACCCTTTGTTCCTCAGGCTCTATATTGACAATTGAAAATGATAGCTTCCCTGTTTCATCAATAGACATTTCAATTTTCTGTTTTCGAAGCAAAAGTATATTTGTAGTCAATATATGAAGAATACCTCTATCAATATTTCTCGCCTCGTCCACAAATGAAGCAAACACCTCTGACATAGCCTGAATAAATACAGCTTTTTGTTTATCTGGAAAGTTATCAACTCTTCCCAATAAATTATCCCACATCAAATACATTCTCTGTTTAGAATCACTATCTTTCTTTGATACTTCCAATGACATGTAATCAATCACATCTTTAGTAATAGACATTAAGCAACCTTCATCTAATAAAGATTGCAAGTACCCAATTAATCTCGTATCATCTATTTGCTGTCCAACCAACCAATCTGAAACTGAAATAACACTTAAATCGACCAACTCATTTAGTGACAAAGATGCTAATATCGCTTCAATTATTACCAAAGAATACTCTTCATTATGTTGAACAAATGCTATAGCATCATAATCACAAATTCCGAACAATTCCTTGCTATCAAATTTTCCAAAAAACTCTCCGTCCAGATCCTGATCGCTCTTGACGGTGGGGATAGCTTCACAATACTTTTTAACCCCCCCAGCTTCTTTTAGCCAATAATCTTTACCAGCCTCATCTACTTGATTAATAAAAGGCTTCCCATCAATAACCCCTAAAGAAGCTACAGTATCTCTATTGTATTCTTTAATGACATCTGCAACATCTGAATCAGCCTGTACCAATGTGGATTCCATAATAGTTCCACCAGATTCTCTTATTTTATCCGCCGGATATCCCGCTTTATACAAGGCGACTAATGCCGAAAAGGAAATTACATATTTCTCTGCGGTTTTAGATGCATGAACTATTTGCCTAACAAAATAGTCATGCGATGAGAGAATCATATCTACAAACTGAAAATATGTAAGACGTGTAAATCCTTTATATGTATACAGCGGCAACGGAGCATCTTGAATGTTATTATACTGTTCAAGCCAATCAACTGACTGTCTTTCATCCGGAATGATTTGAGCAAGCATTTCTGTAAAAGCAGAAGAATCCAGTTCTCCATTTTTCACCGGAATAGATAATTCCTTAGCAAATCCATGCTGCGCCATTTTCGCTGTACATGTTCTAAATAAGTAACATTCTAACGGCACTATTTCTGTAATTATATATATACCATTATCTATAGTAATTTGATCGCCGATATGCTTTCTTAAAAAGCCAAATCTGGCAGCATCATCAATATGCACATGGTAATCATTATTCCAAACATGTGGAGAAGTCGGAAGAATACAATCTTTATATACACATATCCATCGCAGACTACCATCGTCCTTTTTACAATATGCTGCCGTATCTGCCTCGATTCCTGTTATTGTTATTACTTCGTTACTGTGTATGGATGACGAAATCGCTATATATTGTCCAAACGCAGGATTGTAGCTTTCTCCTGACATTAAAATAGCACGTATATTTTCACTCTTCGCTCTTGATATGTCACCATCATTCAAATAACAGGCAGCTACCAGCATATGTAGGCGTGATGTGTCTGCCTTTATTGCTGCGTCTAATACATCCTTGCTAACCATTCGCTTATTTACCAGTGATAATGTTAACAATGAATCTATAACGAATTTATCAGTGTTATTATCCTCAAACGCTTCCTTGTACCACTTTAAGGCTTCTACATCATTCTTTTTACCTTGATGAATAATCGCTTTGTATTTTTTTATTCTAAAATCTTTTTCACCTACTTCTTCATATTTTGTTACATACAATTGTGCAAGATCATATTCATGAAAATTGAGCAAACGTTCAATTATACAATAGGCTGATTGTTTTAACAAGCATGTCATTTTGCCATCACGACATGCTTCAACAAATGCCTTCTGATTTTCCTCTAAATCCGATAAATTCAACATTTCATTCCAATATTCATAAATATTACTTAATTCATCAGTATGTTTTTTTAATTGAAATGCATATTCATCGTTGTGTTCCAAAGCCTTTAACGCATCTAAATACATAAAAAACAACAGCCAATCTTTCTCAAAGATTTCCTCGTGTTCACTGCAAAAGTCAATCAATTCCTTCTCGTTTTTGTTCGCCACAAAATAATTGTTTAGTAACCAATAGGTTTCATTTCGTACCGAATAGTCATAGACCTCTTTTAACCCTACTTCCCTCTTCTCAATTCTTATAGCATAAGCATAATCAGACAGAGGTCGTTCCTGCATCAAATCTTTTGGAACACACTTTTCTGCTTCGTCAATTTCATCCATTACCAAATAAACTTTTACCAAAACAGAATAGAAAAAGCTTCGGATTTTTTTACATAGTCTGTCATAGATTCCCTCATACTGCAGTATTTGATTTATTACAGTATTTAATTCTTGCGAATTATCATCAGTGTTATTGCTTATTAAACTCTCCACTCTCTTATCCGCTATTAAGATATCCGTGAACCAGGTCCGTCTCCCCTTTCCCACTTCTTCCATGGCAAAATGGATATTTCTTATCCTCTTCTCATATAAAGATAAAATAGCAATCAACCTTATTAGGTTTTCTTCTTCATAGACCAACTTTTTATTGAGCGCAAAACTATGAATTTCAATGCCATTAGAATAAGTAATCTCATCTGAAAAGATTCTTTCATTATTGCCACTTAATAAACTATCTACAATATCCCGCAATGACCTCGTAGTAGCAGCTTCTATCAGTCCATCTATAGGTTCATCTCTAAATAAAAGTATAGGGAGTGCTGTTCTAACTGCATTATCCCTAATTCTCTCATCAGAAATATCAACTATTTTTTTGACCGCATCATCACAATTCTCCGAACGTAGAATTTGAGACAAACAATCGTAGAAAAGCGACAAATCACCAGATTTATCTTTTACTGCAATTGCAAGATCATCAAATTCCTGAAGTCTTCCTTCATACAACTCCTTTGATAACAAATCAGCTATCAATGATGCTTCCATATTGTTGAGTTTTCCTGCTACTTTTACCGTATTAAGGATTTCAATAATGTCCTTGCGATTTTCTTTATGATTGGCATTTACTGCTTCCTTTAATTCCGTCAATTGATCCAAACATATAGACACCATACGCCTCTGTTCAACAGAAAGACTATTGCGATAATAAGTACCTACCTTATCCATTATTAAGTGATATAATCCTTCTATAACACTCTCCTCACTGTTTGCAAAAGTAATACCTTCTGCGACCGCTATTTCTCTCGCTTTTCTAGTCTCATCCTGAAGGAATGCCTTGTTACTCTTCTCAAGTTTAGTTGCAACTGACCTTTCAATCACCCTTTTCAAGAAATCCGTATTACGAATAAAGTACTCAAAAGCACCTGAATTAATATATATACTCTCATTTTTCTCGCAAAACTTGCTAATATCTTTTCTAAGCATTTTAAGAAAACGGTTCCATCGACATCTATCTGTCCATTTCTTTATGACAGAACCAGTAATATCATATATTATATTTTCCAACATGCTCAACAACAGTTCTGTCATGATTTCTTCACATCCTTGCTTTATCTTCAATGCCATAAATGCTGCATCCCCCAGAAAATTGTATAATATAGTCACGAATGTAAATGTAACAAACAAAACATCCGGACATCTACTATTTGTTTTCCTACCTACTTTAAAGTACCCTTATAAATCAGTTTGCCGCTCACTCGGCACCCCACATAATACCCATTGACAATATTGTAGCATCTTCTGTTATTTATCTCAATGAAAAACTAGAATGTGGTTTGCTTACCAACTCCAAATTCCCCCTTTATTTCCTACAAACTCTTATATTTCTGCACCAATGCCTCCAATTCTTCCAACAACGCATCAGATGGTGTCATAGTCTCGTCCCCCTTCAGTATGTAATCCGTACTCACTCCATAAATTTCACTAAACATCAACAGCGAATCGATCGACATTCCCTTCACTCCTCGCTCTATCCGGCTGATCGTTCCCGGCTCAAGTCCAACTGCCTCCGCCACCTGCTCCTGTGTCTTTCCTGCCTGTTTTCTTAATTCCTTTAATCTCTTTCCACTTGCTTCCATGTCATAAATCATCATAATTCTTCATCCTTTCCAGCCATCTTGATAGCCAGAATTAATATGATGAAAAATTATCTTTGAATTTTCCGCTCCCTGATCCACGCAAAAAGACGCAAAGGAAAGCCAGTTATCTACTGGTTATCTTTCCCCTGCGTCTCTGGTGCTTCCATCATTGCTGATGTGCCCTTATCAGGTGGGCTGTTCATTTAATTGTCATTTTGTTTCTATGTAACAGATCTGTCAGATACGGAACACACCTTTGTCGGAACGCTTCCGTATCATACCTTCTGTATATTTCTTCAACATCATTACCCGTTTGCAGCGGTTACATTTGATCGTAATGCCCTGCAGGACGATCCGGTCATCGTCCTGACACAAGGTATAATCCATCATCCTCGCATTACATTCTCTGCAATGCAACTGCACTGTACTCCAATTCTTCTCCAATTCAGTTCAACTCCTCTACCATACAAAATTGCTATTACCAACACGCAACATTTGTACTTGCAAGGGAAAGGGAAATCAACCTTCGCAAGCCCATTTCTAGAGCCGGAAGTTCCGATGCGCCCTGTCCTGACGCTCCGACATTGCTGATCTTAAAGCCTGTTGACCATGGCAAGCCATAATCTGCTTAAGCTGATTTCTCCATGAACCACATATTGTTGTCCTCATAGAACAGATATACTTCTTTTCCGTCTACGACACATGTATATCGCATCCCGACACCGCCTGCCTTTAAGCTGGCTGCACGCCGGATGTCTTTCACTTTGCTGATCTCGTACTCTACTCCATCCTCCCATACAAAACTTTTCGGAAGGAGCATTCCACCCTTGGTAAATGTGGCATTCACATCTACATAAATTTTGTCTTCGTTCAAAGAACTGCCTCCTATTCTTAACTAAAATGTCCTTGCGGATGTAGGAATAAGAAAGCCTCCAATGAAAAAGAACCTTGGAACAATAAAAATGATAGTTTTGCTAAGGAAAAGGAGGATCATTATGGATAAAAATACAGTAGTTATCGCTATTGACCACGGTTGGTCAAATATGAAAACAGTACATGAGACTTTTACTTCCGGGATTCGTGAGATTACCACGGAGCCGGCATTGTTTGAAAATGTCTTGGAGAAAGATGGAAAGTATTATAAGGTTGGAAGTGAGCGATTAAAGGTCAAGGACAGCAAGGTGGAGGATGAAAATTATTATCTGCTTTCATTAGCTGCGACAGCCAAAGAGTTAGACCGGCTTGGAAAGAGAACTGCTAATGTTTACTGGGCAGTGGGACTTCCTCTTACCCGTTTTGGCAAAGAGAAAGAGGCATTTATCAAGTATCTGGATCAGAACCGGGAAGTAACATTTAAGTATGAGAAAAAGCAGTATCATATTACGATTGAACGGATTTCGGTATATCCACAGTGCTTTGCGGCGGTTGCCAGTCAGATCAGTGAGTTTCCGGCAAAGGTGCTTGTTGTTGACATTGGTTCATGGACCGTTGATCTGATGCCGATCATCAATCAAAGTCCGGATGAATCGGTTTGTGTGACAAAGAACTCCGGTATTATTACCTGTATCCAACAGATTAATAAGGAATGTGTCAGAAAGCTTAATTCAGAGGTGGATGAGTATGACATGAGGTGGAATTTACGGTAGAAGAAACTGGGGAGATCCAAAAGGTTGCAATGTCTGATGAAAGAGTGAAGGGAGCGGTTGAAATCTATAAAACGGACAGTAAGACAAAGTCTCCGATCAAGGGAGTAGAGTTTGAACTTCGTAATAAGGATGGAAAAGTGCTTGCAAAACTTACCACAGACAAAAAGGGATATGCTAAAACCGATCTGCTTGATATCGGCACTTACGATGAAGAGGGGAACTTCGAGAAAGATATTCCTTATTATGTCGTAGAGACAAAGGCTGCGAAAGGGTATGTGCTTGACACGACACCGCACGAAGTGCTGCTTCAGTATGATGACAGTGCTGTGGAGAATGTGGTTTATACACTGAAGCTGAAGAATAAGCCGGAGAAGCCGAAACTTCCGCAGACCGGTGGAGATTATAAGCCTTGGCTGTTTGGTGTAGCAGGAGGATTCCTGATCGGTGCGGGTATTTATCTGAACCGTAGAAGGAAAAGAAGAAAAGTTTGATAAAACTTCATATGCATTGTTTAGGGAGAGGCTATGAAAATAACCTCTCCTGTTTATTTGAGAAAGGAATGATAATTATATGATGGATTTTAATATGTTTCAGGAAGTAGTGAAAGATAATATCTTAAATTCACTTCCGGCAGAATATAAAGAGGCATCCGTATCTGTGCACGCAGTACCAAAAGTAAATCGGACATTACATGCATTGACGGTAATGCTGCCGGATCGCAATAAAGCGCCTAACATTTATCTGGAGGAGATGTATGAGCATTATCAGCAGAATGAGGATATCCAGACGACTTTGGCGGAAGTAGCAGATGCGGTTGTGGAAGCTACGAAAGAGATGAGCAAAGTAAATCCGGTGCTTGATGCTGACAAGATTCAGGATAATGTGGTCCTTTGTTTAGTCAATTCCACACAGAATGAGGAACTCTTAAAAGAGGTTCCCAACAGAAGCTTTCAGGATCTGTCTGTGATCTACCGATGGGTAGTATGTGTGGATCAGGATGGAATAAGAAAAAGATATAGAACACATATTTCGGTGTATTTCCACGATTTATCGGCGTATTTTTTATAAAGTTCTTTGTTTTATTCAACAAATATTTTACAAAATAAAAAGAGAAAAGATGATAATTACAGTTTCGATAACCATTACTCATCTTTTCTCTCAGTTTTCCGCCAATCCCACCAAATAAGGTTGGTTTAACCATACCTAAAATAGTACAATGCACCAATTTAATAAAATGTGTTTTTTTAACTGTTTATCACATTTTCCCATCATTTTTTACTCCAATCTGTCGTTAGTGCTGTCATACCGTATCTACAAAGTATCTTTTTACCATTTTTACATTTTATAAGTATGGCTATAACATACTTATAGGAGGTGGCGCTATGGCTCTCAACCCAAAACAGTTTGGCACTGTTATGAAAAATGCCCGTATGGATAAAAAACTCACACAAGCTGAATTGGCTGAAATTCTTGATCTTTCATTATCATATTTGAAAGACTTGGAGCGCTTTAAGAATACTCCCAGCCTTGAGGTTTTTGCCAAAACCATACAATATTTTAATTTATCTGCTGATACTGTAATTTATCCAGATAAAAACCTGAACAACAGTACATACCAAAAATTACAAAGACATCTACTTCAATGCGATGAGAAACAGCTTAAAACTCTCCTCGCAATCGCAGAAGCTGTCCTATCAGTCGATGACACTCGCACAGACAATTCTGATATTTAATTTTTGCTCTAATATTCAAGGTTCGTTTTGTCATAAAATGAACCTTTTCTATTATTTATTCAACTGTTCAAAAATATCATTTGCCACACTATCTTTTTCAATAATTCCCATACCACACAATAAGAACAGACAATCTATATATCCCTGACAATAAGCCTGTTGAGCCTCTAGTGATGCATTATCTTCCAAGCATTCTATCCATTTCTGAATAATTCTTTGTTCGTTTTCCTTCATATGCTTCATCCGCTCTTTTCCAATCGCCTGTATCTTTTCCAATTCATTTTTAGCATTTTTCTGTCCTGGTATCTGAATTATTGATTTTTTCGATAAATTTTCGCCACGCAATTGTTGCATAAATTTCGCCACTTGGTTCCATATCTGATCACTTTCCATATTTTCGCCTCCATTCTTGTATGTAGTATTTACATATTTAGAATTGTTACACCACACAGTTAAAAACGGATTTTAATCACAAGGCACATTTCTTACGCTTGTAATATTTTAATTATTACACGTGTAAGACAAATAGCCAAGTTTTTATTTGACTTTGTATATAGTGGGCTTTATAATAAAATATGTATATTACACTCGTAAGAATTAGGAGGTGTCTACATGAGTGCTTTACCACAAATATCAGAAGCTGAATATGAAGTGATGAAAATTGTTTGGAAGTATGCTCCTATTAACACAAATGAGATTACTGAAAAACTTTTAGCAACATCTTCATGGAGTGCAAAAACTATACAAACCTTAATCAAACGCCTTGTTAATAAAGGAGTTCTGACCTACGAAAAAGATAGCCGGGTATTCGTTTATTCACCTTTAGTGAAAGAATCTGATTATATTGATCAAAAAAGTAAATCTTTTTTAGAACGATATTTTCATGGGGATATCACCGCTATGTTATCCACATATATTGAAAATGACCACTTATCCGAAACAGAACTGGAAGATTTACGCTCTCTTCTTTCCAAAAAAGATCCTACAGGAGGTTCCACGCATGGATGAATTTATAACCCATTTTTTATTATGCAATATTGTTATCAGTATTATTATTGGCATTTTTTTAGTATCCAAGTGGATCTTTAAAAACACTCTGACAAGCCGGATGCAGTATAATTTATGGTATTTTTTACTTGTTCTGCTTTTAACACCATTTTTTCCAGTACAAAGTAAACAGTTTCCTGACCTTTTTTCCTGGCTCAATCATGTAATTATATCACCGGCATTTCAAACAGATCAAAATAAAACCGTAGTCTCCCCTGCAACCCTCTCCAATTCTTCTGACTGGATGAACGAATTTACTATCTCTGTAAATTCCAGCACTCCGACAATTATCAGAAGCATTTTGTTATGTGTATGGATTGCCGGTATGTTTGTAGTGCTCGTGTTGGTACTAAAGTCCTCACTGCAATTGCGTTCTTTAAAAAGATCCGCACTTCCTCTTCAAAATACCACTATATGCAAACTATATAAACAATGTTTATTCGAGATGAAAATCACAAGGAATATCCCCATTTATAGCACTGCTTTCCTAAAAACACCTATTATTACAGGCATTTTTAAAACCAGAATTTATATGCCAATTCATCTGATATCGGATCATCAGAAAACGGATGTGCGCTATATCTTGCTGCACGAATTACAACATTATAAACACAAAGACTCTCTTGCCAATTATCTAATGTTTCTTACAGCAATACTATATTGGTTTAATCCTATCGTCTGGTATGCGTTAAAAGAAATGCGTAATGATCGAGAGATTGCCTGCGATACTTCCGTTTTAAAAATGCTTGATGAATGCGATTATGAAAAATATGGAAATACACTGATTAATTTTGCTGAGAAGATTTCTTCTTCTCCTTTTCCGTTTGCTGCAGGTCTTGGTGGAAATATCAAACAGATAAAACGGCGTATCATTAGCATTGCTTCTTATAAAAATCCCTCTTTTCATAAGAAGGCAATTGGAATTATCGCCTTTATGCTGATTACTGCTGGAATTATAAGTTTTACTCCTTTTATTTCATCCTATGCTGCTATCAACGATCAATATAACTGGAATTATTCTTCAGAAAATATAACGCAGACCGATCTTTCTTCATACTTTAAGAATTATGAAGGCAGCTTTGTTTTATTTAATTCCAATCGTGATAGCTGGACTGTGTATGACATGGAACATGCCACCCATCGTATATCTCCAGACTCCACTTATAAAATATATGATGCACTTTGGGGATTAGAGGAAAATATTATTACACCACAAAACTCCCTACTTATATGGGATGGAAAAGACTATCCTTTTGAAGCATGGAATACTGATCTGACACTAGATTCTGCTATGGCAGCCTCTGCTAACTGGTATTTCCAGACAATAGATGAACGTCTTTCCCTTACTCGTATTCAAAATTATCTAAACAAAATTGAATACGGAAATAAGGATATAACGGGTGGATTATCTTCCTATTGGCTTGAATCCACCTTAAAAATTTCTCCTGTAGAACAAGTGGAACTTCTGAAAAAATTACAAGCCAACAATTTAGAATTCCATTCCAACAACCTTCAGGCAGTAAAGAATTCCATTCTTCTTTCATCTGTCAATGATAAGAAACTTTACGGAAAAACCGGTACCGGACGCATAGATGACAAAGATGTGAACGGTTGGTTCGTAGGTTATATCGAAACAACAAATAATACCTGCTTTTTTGCCACCAATATCAGTGCAAATAGTGATGCTACTGGAAATAGTGCAGCACAAATCACCATGTCTATCTTATCTGACATGAATATTTGGAGACAATAAAAATTTCACATGTCTTTTAATTATCAAAGAGATTGGATAAACATACATTATAATTCTTTACCCAATCTCTTTATTTTTTCCTTATTCCGTGAAACTTACCATAGTGTTACATCCCTTTTTTTCAGCAATAATACCTGCTGGAAACTGATTTTCGCAATACATTTTATTTCGCCCACTAGGTTAAACAAAATTTTGTTTTTTTACTGTATCATCATGCATTATCCTGTATAATGAAAGTATCAAAAGATAGGCGGAGGCAGTGCAATGAAGAAAATACACATTGAATTCAGCGATGAGCGGCTCATTACTCCCAGTGGTCTGGTATTCGTAGGGCAAATACTTGGAAAAAGCAGTTTTGTTAAAAAAATCAACCGTGCTCCAATTTCAAAAGATTATCTGCAGAAACAGATAAAAAATGGAGACGTGCTCCTCACCTATATTGGTATGCTCTGTCAGGGAAAACCCCAGTATGAGGCTGTCCGTGAAATGATGGATGACCCTGACTACTACAAATACGCATTAGGCATCTCCTATGTGATTCCTTCCGCCGAAACACTCCGTCAGCGTTTTGACATGATCGGGGATTCCCTGCGCAAAGACATCCAGCAGGCAAATGTCGACATGCTGCGTGAAATGCACATAGAGCCGACAGCCCTGGATAACGGCTTTGTTCCTGTCGATATTGATGTAACCCCCTTTGACAATTCGAAATCCAATAAGGAAGGCGTATCCCGTACCTACAAGGGTTTTGACGGATATGCACCAATTATGGCATATATCGGCACAGAAGGATACCTCGTCAATCTTGAACTGCGGATTTGGAAACAGCACTGCCAGAAAGAAACTCCTGATTTCCTGAGAGAGACCATTGAACTGTGCAGACAGCTGACGGAAAAACCACTGCTCATCCGGCTGGATTCCGGCAACGATGCATCTGAAAACATAGGCATCTTTATGGAAGAAAGCTATAAATACAACAATGTGTCTTTCATCATAAAACGGAATCCCAGACAGGAAAGTAAAGAAGAATGGCTGGAATCCGTCAGGGAATGCTGCCAGAATATCCAGCATCCACGTGATGGGAAAACTGTTTATATCGGACAGACCTTCCGGAATGTGACATATTCCCTTTCTGATAACGAGGAGAAAACTGTCGGAATACGCACAATTTATGAGATCACGGAAAGAACCATTGACCGATATGGGCAGTATTTTATCGTACCCGATATAGAACTGGGCACATACCGGACAAACACTTCCCTGCCAGACGAAACAGTCATTGATCTTTACCATGCCCACGGAGAAAGTGAGCAGTATCACAGTGAAATCAAGACGGACATGGATGTTGAAAGACTCCCGTCGGGAAAGTTTGAGAGCAACAAACTGGTGCTGGAGCTGACAATGATCGCATATAATATCCTTCGAATCATAGGGCAGGAATCGCTGAAAAAGAAGGATGCTCCCGGCCGGAAGAAAATACATCGCCGAAGAATACGTACGGTGATCAGTAATCTTATGCAGTTTGCGGGACATCTGACAGAACATGCCGGCCGTCTGGTGCTGTCCATTGGAAGGAGTAATCGCTGGAAATTTACTTTCAAGCGTCTTTATGACAGCTTTGCATTCATCACCTGACAACAGGTAGCTGAATATGGCAATGGCAGCTGCACACAAATGGTGCAGTCTTTTTTTGAACGCAAAATTATGCAGCATTTTCAAAATTTAGTATACAATAACAAATATGGCAAACATTTCCTGTGTGCCTTTTCATTTTGAAACAAGGTTCACGGATTCAGGAATCCAATTAAATTTTTGTTAATTTTACAGCCGACACATTTAATATTACACGAAGAAGAAAATCTTATTAAATATGCAAAAAGGCTTCTGCCCAAAACAGGGCAAAAGCCTTAAAAATTATGCGATTTTTAGGTTTAGTTGCAAGCCAAGGGGGACTATTTCATCTGCCCGAAAACACGTTTTTGAAAAAAGTGTTGCAAAAGCGGTTGAACACAAAGATTTTCATATCCGATAAGCCTGAATTTTGCGGCGCAATCGGTGCGGGATTGTTTGCCGTTGACAGCGACAGATTGTTGGAAAGGCTCGAATGTAACGCCTTGAACATAAACCCGAAAAATCTTGTGATTTTATTCGGAACGAATGACATCGGCATAGGAGTTCCGACCGAGTACACCTTGAAAAATATAAAAGAAATTTTGCAAAGAACGCAGACACTTTGCTCGAATACCGCCGTAAAAAGCAGTATTCGGGCATAAAAAAGCCTCGGAACACGAATGTTCCGAGGTGATGGCAGATTATATCAACTGTCAAGTCTTTAAAGGTGGAGATTTGTCCATATGGTATCAGATGAAAATCATTCGTGTTTTGCGGCGAATTCTTTTAATAATTTCATTGCAATGACATCATGCTTTTTCGAAAACATATGCCCTCCGCCATCTATAAAATGAAGTTGCACCCGTTTGGAATCTTGCATTCCGATCGGCATCGTACTTTTATATGCTTCTGCCGCACGTTTGGCATAAGAAACATCTACGATTTTATCCTTTGTACCATGCACGATGCACACCCTGCCGGCGTAGTTCTTAATTTCTGCAAAGGCATCCATTTGCATGACATCCATTGCATAGCAACATCCCAATTTCATCAGTCCGCAGCGGAAAGTATCGGGAACATTTTGCGGATCAAATTTTGCCATCATCATTTTTCCGGCTCTGGCGTCATCCGGGATACACAATGCCGGATAAAACAGGACAAGTTTTTCTATCGGAAAGTTGTTCTTTGCTGCCACCAAAGCAGACACAAAACCGCCCTGACTGCATCCCATCAATAAAATTTTTTCAGAATCTGTATAGGAAAGATTTCTAACATATTCAATGACCGCTTTCAGATCTTTGGTTTCTGTCAGAACAGACATCTCTGTGGTTTTTCCGTCACTTTTTCCACACATAGCAGAACCGCCACAAAAATCAAATGTAAATGCAACATATCCCATTTCAGCCAAAAAAGCCGCATAATGTTACACACTGTCTTGCCATGCCATAAATCCGTGACATACAATTGCAATCGGAAGATGATCTCCTTTTGGACGGTAGATTGTTCCACGAATCGTCAATCCATCTCTTTTGCATTCAAAAGTGCTTTCTGTAATTCCATCTGATAAAACAGGTTTCTTAAAAATCATAATTTTTCTCCAAATTCAGTGGTATTTTATTTTTGTTGCATCGGCTATATTTTTAACACTGATTTTGTGTAAATGTTTTAGTCAATAGCTATTTTGCTTGTAATAATCATAAGCACGGGAAACACAAAGGAGCATTCTTTCATGATCGACATATTGTTCTTTGGTTTACTGTTAACTCACACTGTCATAGTATAATAATGCCATTACTTTGTCAATAACTGAAATCATACCTTGTGCTTGAAGTTCTTCAGCCTTTTTAACAACGGCTTCTTTGGTAGGGTAGGGGAAAGAATATCATCAAAGCATTTAAGTACGATCATCGGCAAAATGACTTTCTCTGATAAGTCTGCTGAATAATATTCAGCCATACCTTCAAGTACGTATTCAAGAATTGTGCCTTTTGAGCCTTCGCTAATGTTTTCGTTAGCGGATATAACCTTAACTCCGTTTTTTCTATTGTCCATTTTTTACGGACTTGTTCAAAATCGAATTCCATCCTTTTTGTATGTCTTATCACTTTTAGGCTTGTATGAGAATTTTAAGAAATGTTTTTTAAAATCTTTGATTTCTTAACAGTGCTTACGGTTGCCTGAATTATCGGACCGGAGAGCAAAACGGTGGCAATTGTGCAAATTCCGAATTTACCGCCGAGCAAAACGCCGATAAGTACCATTATAATATCAAGAACCATTCGTACGATTTTGATTTTCCACCCGTTTTTTTCGGCAAGCGAAAATGTGACTGCTTCATATGAGCCCCTGCCGAAATCAGCGGCGGAGTAAATCCCCGTTCCGAACGAAAATATAGCAATGCCAAGCAGCATTATAACAAAATTAACCGCTTTAATATCTGTATAATGCTGAATTTTTGTGAATACATCTACGAAAAAACTGTAAATGATTTGGTAAAGAATTGTGCCAATATTGATTTGTTTTCTGTCATAGAAAAGGGCAAAAATTATCATTGCCACAGCCACAATAAGCGACGATGTGCCGATTGACATACCTGTCACATTCGTCAGCCCTTGCCACAATATCGCAAGTGTTGCGCCGCCGAAACCTGCGCCTATTGCAAGCGTAATTCCGTATGCGGATATTATTGATCCGATAACGATCATCAGCGTTTTTGTTGCATATTTTTTGAATTTCATATTATCACCTAAAAAAATAAGACTGTAAACTCTGCTGTTGTGTTCAGAAACAGCAAAATTTATAGTCTTCATCAGCCGAGACAGCTTTATTTTTTTGATTATACACCCGAGCTTTTATAAAGTCAACGGTTATAAATATGATTTTCTGTATTCGCTCGGAGTTTTGCTCATTTCAATTCGTGTTACGATTTTGATTTGAGCGATGTCTCTCAAAAGTCTCAGTCATAAATGCCCCCAATCGCACTAAAATGACTTTGAACACTATTCTCTGACGAAGGCGAAGGTGCTTTGTCAAATGTTCTGAGTATTTCTTCAATTTCTTTTTCTTGTTCGTCCATTTGATTTCTCCTTGTTCGATTTCTTTTCGTAAGGAAAAGGCGGCAGCGGAAGCTCCGCTACCGCCATCCTTAAATGGTTAGCTATCTGTTATTTCACAGATTTTCTTTTTTAGTATAAACAGTAGTTGTCACAACTCCGAAGCCGCTGACGAACAGCAGAGCGATCCACAGCCACTCATACTGTTGTCGCCGGTCTGCGGATTCTGAACATCATCCGAAGGCTTGGTGGTATCGTCAGACTTGGTAGGAGCGGCAGGTTTGGTTGCCTTCTGACCTTCTTCGATAGTCTGAGTCGTTACTGCAGAGCCACCGGCAGAATCAAAGGTTACGGTATAGTTTTTATTTCTTTGTTGTAACAGTCTTAGCTTTTGACCAGCCTGAATAAATCCTTATGGATTTGCCGTTAATCTTAACTGTCTTATAGGTGCGAACTCTTACATAATACTTTTTCTTGCCCGAAAGCTTTGAAATTTTCTTTGATACTGTTGTATTCTTGCCTACTGTTACGGTCTTAGCCTTGCTGAATTTACTTGAGGCACTGTACTGTACCTGATAGCCTGTTGTCTGTGTAGCCTGCTTCTTCCACTTTACTGTAAACTTCTTTGAACCTGCTTTAAGTGAGGAAATACTTGTTGCCTTTGGCTTGATTGTGAAATAAAGCGTCTTTGTTCCGCTGTATTTACCCTTAAAGGTAATCTTTACTGCGTACTTGCCAACATACTTTCTGCCTTTTGCATAAGACACAGTATAGTCAGTATTCTTAACAAGTGTCTTTCCTGTTCTGTCCTTAACAATAACCTTAGGTGTTCTAACCTTTCCGTTATATGTTAATGATGTTGCTTTAAGCTTTATGCTTGATGCCTTTGGAATTACTGTCGTTGAAAGAGTTTTCTTACATACCGAACAGTAATTTACTATCTTGCCGTTTGCTGTTGGGGTTGCCTTTGTTACGGTTTGCTTTGTGGTGTGGGCAATCTTAGCAATATTGCCCCAAGATGCAAGGTCGGTTATTTCCTTTGTACCGAGTACATCTTCATAGAACTTGCCACAACCTTCGCACTTGTAGTATGCTTCCTTACCGCCCTCTGTGCAGATGGCAGCTTTCGCAGCAACCAAAGTCAGATTGTGAGTGTGCGGTACAGTTTTGTAATATCCGCAGGTGTCGCAAACATTGTCAGAACCGTAATCGTGAGCCGCTTCGTCCTTTTTGTCGTGGCAACGAGAACATTCATGCCAGTGGTTAGTATCATCAGACTTCCATTCTGTGCCTGCGGTATGTCCGGGAGCCGGAATCTTCACACTGGTTTTATCGGTAATTTCTACCGATCCTGTTGCATCTGCGAACCACTTGTCACAGCCATCGCAGGTGTAGTATGCGGAATTGCCCGCAGTAGTGCAGGTGGCAGCTTTCGCAGCAACCAAAGTCAGATTGTGAGTGTGTTCTTCGTTTTTATTTTTGTAATAATATGTAACAACCGTTCCGTCCGAAACAATAGACTTATTCAAGCCGTCAACCTTTATAAATTCATAATCATAAAGTGTTTTTGCCGGTGTTAAATCAAGCTTTGTGCCGTATGGCACGGTAAATGTTCCGCCGGCAGTGTTTGGAATTTCAGAGCCGTCCTCAAATTTATACTGAATTGAAACGGTTGTGTAGCGCTGTGTTTCCGTATTGTCGTCTGCAAGCACATTTCCGTTTTCATCGAGCACCTGAAATGCCACGGTATCGCCGCTCTTAAGCTGTGCATCAGACGGAATTTGATAAATAAGCGAGCAACTCTTTAAGCCTGAATTAAAGTCGCTTTTGATGTGATCCAAAGCACCGAGCGGCCAGAAATTTGCCTTATCATTCCAAACAGGAATGTCAAAGGTTTGTACTGTTTGAAGCGGATTCCCCGATGAATCGGTCGCAACGCTTCCGTCGGAGTGCTTAATCCACATTTTGAATTTTAATTGTCGTGCATTTTTATCTGAAATGTTTTGAATAACAGTTCTAAGCTCGATTTTTTTACCGTTCATATTAGTATTAAATCTGCTTTTGCTGTTGCCGCTCAAAAGTCGGTCATTGCGATTATATGTGTAATTATAATATGAACTTGTTTCAAGGTCGGTAAAATCAGACGGCTTTGAATAAGCGCCCGTATATTCCTTAACCTCGGGAGTTGCAACATAAAGGTCTACATCCTTAACAAGCTGAGACATTCGCTTGAAGCCCTGCAAACGGCAAACCTCACAGAATTGATAGTTTGTGTCTCTCATTATGCACTCATAACTTGAAACAAGCATTTTTGAGCCGTAAGCATTGCGGCAGGTATATGTGTTTCTAAAACCTAAAAGCTGTCGCCATTTTATCTTTTCCTGGTCTTCAACCGAGGAAAGATTGAGTGATTTAAGTTCCTTATCGTCAATCAAATATCCGTTACTGTATTCATCACCGAGACCGAGCAAACCGTGTCCAAACTCGTGTGCAAAAGTTTTTGACGCACGATAACTGTCTGATGGCGAAATGAAATAATGGAAGCCGTATTCACGGTTATTATAAGCACCGCCGAAATCTGATTTTGTGTTTACAACCATAGCGAACTGAGCAATATAATCGTGAACATAATAATAAGGCTCATATTCCGAACCGGACGGAATTGTGTTTGGATCACACTTTTTTTTGATATGAGCATCGTGAATTTTCTCGATAAATTCAGGACCGATACATCTCTCAAAAATATGATTTTTCCACTGACTTCCGTGGAGATTATTAGAAATAACAGGCGAATTATATTTGTCGACTATAACATCAAAGAAGGTGCTTCCACCATTGTCAAAAGTCGATTCGGAAGCTGTGCAAAGAGCGTAAACATTGAATCTGTCGGCATAACTGCGATACGGTTCATATTTCATAGCGTCCTGCCAAAGTCGTTTGACATCATTGATGAATTTGCCCTGCTGACTTTTTGTGTATCCCTCGCCGCAAACGACAACAACCATATTTTCCGTGTCGCTGCGTGTTTTTTGGATGGTATAAACAGGGATGGTAGGATTAGAATATTTTCCGTCATTTGAATACCACGGGCCGAGGGTGAGCTGAATGCTTTGCTCGGTGCTGACATTCCAATCGGGATTTGCGTCCTCGGCAGGTTCCGAAATTGTATAATCATCCTCTTGCTTATTTGGAGCAGAGCCGATATAAGGACTGCTTTGTGAGCCGCTGCCGGAAGTTGTAACAAAATATTCGGAATCGAGATAAAATGCAGGTCTTACGCCCAAATCGGAATACCACGGAGCATAACGACCGACCTGACCCGATGAACTGATATAACGCATATCGTGATTGCAATCGGTAACAGGAGTGCGAAGCCAATAAGGCCAAGCCATACCGTCATTATTATACGCAACATAATAACCTTTGAGATTTTTCCACACGGCATTAGCCTGCTTTACATCAAGAAGAAAAACCTTTTCGGTTGTAGTTTCAAAATATGAACTGTCGTAGTTTGCCACCGCTTCCGAAATATCGGTGTAGTATAACAAATCCGAATTTGCGTCTCCATCAACTATGCCCTTGTTGTATTCGGGATGAGAAACGAGAGAACGCTGGGTAACGGTTTTCATTGCCGCAATTTCAGATTTTGAAAAAGCGTTGAGAAAACCCGCTTTTTCGTTGTACGCTCCCACACCGCTTACATATCCGTCTTTCGGAGGGTTGCCGCAAAGCCAATCGACTTTGCCTTCAGCTGCGGTCGAATTTAACCAAGAACGCATATTGCTGTCTTTCCAATAGTTAGAACCGTAATCATCACGCTTATAGCTTCTGCTGTGTGATTTTGAATTGCTGTTGTCATTTGTTTTGGCATCATATGCAAGGGTGTCAACAATTTTGTCTGCAAGCATAAGCGGTCCGTTATTGTCAATGCTTACACATCGCCAAAGAATTGAGGCATTGTTATACGCGCCCATTTTAACATAGTCGCCAACTTTAATATCGGGCTTTGATGCCGCCTGAATGGTCATCGGCAAAACGGAAATTGCCATGCACAATGCCAAGAATATTGCGGTTATTTTTTTCGTCATTAAGGAACCTCCTTTATAAGCTATATATTTGCTTTTATTATATTGTAAGGTGTTATATGCGTCAATGAAAATCCACCTTATTCCGTGAAACTTACCATAGTGTTACATCCCTTTTTTTCAGCAATAATACCTGCTGGAAACTGATTTTCGCAATACATTTTATTTCACCCACTAGGTTAAACAAAATTTTGTTTTTTTACTGTATCATCATGCATTATCCTGTATAATGAAAGTATCAAAAGATAGGCGGAGGCAGTGCAATGAAGAAAATACACATTGAATTCAGCGATGAGCGGCTCATTACTCCCAGTGGTCTGGTATTCGTAGGGCAAATACTTGGAAAAAGCAGTTTTGTTAAAAAAATCAACCGTGCTCCAATTTCAAAAGATTATCTGCAGAAACAGATAAAAAATGGAGACGTGCTCCTCACCTATATTGGTATGCTCTGTCAGGGAAAACCCCAGTATGAGACTGTCCGTGAAATGATGGATGACCCTGACTACTACAAATACGCATTAGGCATCTCCTATGCGATTCCTTCCGCCGAAACACTCCGTCAGCGTTTTGACATGATCGGGGATTCCCTGCGCAAAGACATCCAGCAGGCAAATGTCGACATGCTGCGTGAAATGCACATAGAGCCGACAGCCCTGGATAACGGCTTTGTTCCTGTCGATATTGATGTAACCCCCTTTGACAATTCGAAATCCAATAAGGAAGGCGTATCCCGTACCTACAAGGGTTTTGACGGATATGCACCAATTATGGCATATATCGGCACAGAAGGATACCTCGTCAATCTTGAACTGCGGATTTGGAAACAGCACTGCCAGAAAGAAACTCCTGATTTCCTGAGAGAGACCATTGAACTGTGCAGACAGCTGACGGAAAAACCACTGCTCATCCGGCTGGATTCCGGCAACGATGCATCTGAAAACATAGGCATCTTTATGGAAGAAAGCTATAAATACAACAATGTGTCTTTCATCATAAAACGGAATCCCAGACAGGAAAGTAAAGAAGAATGGCTGGAATCCGTCAGGGAATGCTGCCAGAATATCCAGCATCCACGTGATGGGAAAACTGTTTATATCGGACAGACCTTCCGGAATGTGACATATTCCCTTTCTGATAACGAGGAGAAAACTGTCGGAATACGCACAATTTATGAGATCACGGAAAGAACCATTGACCGATATGGGCAGTATTTTATCGTACCCGATATAGAACTGGGCACATACCGGACAAACACTTCCCTGCCAGACGAAACAGTCATTGATCTTTACCATGCCCACGGAGAAAGTGAGCAGTATCACAGTGAAATCAAGACGGACATGGATGTTGAAAGACTCCCGTCGGGAAAGTTTGAGAGCAACAAACTGGTGCTGGAGCTGACAATGATCGCATATAATATCCTTCGAATCATAGGGCAGGAATCGCTGAAAAAGAAGGATGCTCCCGGCCGGAAGAAAATACATCGCCGAAGAATACGTACGGTGATCAGTAATCTTATGCAGTTTGCGGGACATCTGACAGAACATGCCGGCCGTCTGGTGCTGTCCATTGGAAGGAGTAATCGCTGGAAATTTACTTTCAAGCGTCTTTATGACAGCTTTGCATTCATCACCTGACAACAGGTAGCTGAATATGGCAATGGCAGCTGCACACAAATGGTGCAGTCTTTTTTTGAACGCAAAATTATGCAGCATTTTCAAAATTTAGTATACAATAACAAATATGGCAAACATTTCCTGTGTGCCTTTTCATTTTGAAACAAGGTTCACGGATTCAGGTTTTTATCTTTTCGATTTCTCCTTCAATATTCTATATTGATACTCTGGTATTTTCTTGATACCACCATTTAAGATCTTATTTCCCAAATAACGGAAACTACCATCTTTATTAAATTTTACAGTTAGCTCATGAGTAATGACCGCCTCATTACATAACACCATTTCGCAAACCGCATCCACGGTAAGAGTAACTGTTCCATTGGAATTATGTTTAATCTTTGTTACTTCCGGGATAGAAGTTCCAAAAAAATTAGGAGCATAATTAAAACATCCCAATCGCATCCAATCATATGTCTTTTTCTTTTCATTATAACTTGCATACTTTTCAATATCTTCTCTGGAAACAGGTAAATATTCCATGATCAATTGCTCAAATTGATCTTTGGGTATTCCACTTGGATATTTTTTTCCATTAAATTTCTTTTTATATTTCATAGCATATAAATATTCATATAAACCATTATAATCTATCTTTTGCATATGTTCTTGATCCCAATTAGAACATAAAATATTATTGCCCTGATACGCTAAACCACGAACGCATTTTCTTGACAATTTCCGCTTATTATCACTCATTGGCTTAATCCTGATCAGACAGCTTCCATCTACCATTTCCGTCACTTCAGGATATTCCGGCACACACAATTCATAGCAAAACCATCCTTTTCTCGAATATCTCCATTTCTTTATCCTTGTGTAGGAAACAAATGTAATAATTGGCTTACCATTATCATCCCACGATGCATTTGAAGCCAATAGAAACATATCCTTTCCGTCATAAATAAATTTTTCTCTTCCAATGCTGCCCTCGGAATGAACTTCATAAATAACACCCGACCCTTTCTGTTTCTTCTGTGCTTTTGCAAGAAATGAAGAAAATCTTTTATAATTCTCCATATTAGAATAATCTTCAGAAACTGTAACAGAATAACCCTGTTGTTTTATCTTTTTAATCATTTTACATATCGATTTGTTATCTAAAACAACATTTAACGAATCTCCTTTATCCGCATTTCTATATATATGTTCAAGTCCCGACATTATCTGCATAGAATCTCTTGTAGCCTCTTCATTCTCTTGAGCGGATACCGGCAAGTCATATCCTTTTTCCAGATCTTCTTCCGATATAACATCTTCTTTTGTATTATTATTTGGGACACTTTTTAGCTTTTTCTCATGCTGACTTGATGTCTTTTTCACATCATTTGTCTTTTGACTGCACGAACAGCAAAAAACACAAAGAGTCATTACAAAAAGGATTAAATATAAAAATTTTCTCATAATTCTGCACACTCCTTCCTGTTTTCAATTTTTACCAAACCATTTATCCAAAACAGCCTTATCTTTTTTTACCACATAACCACTTCCTCCTATTCCCTTTACATCTTCAACCATACTGACAATAAGAATAGGTTTTTTGTTTTTCTTATCTGGTGTCATAACAGCAAACCACCCTAATTCAGTTCCTGTCGTATCACTCTGCGACTCTTTAATTTCAGCAGTTCCTGTTTTCCCTGCTAAAATCATATCTTTACGATGTATGGCATATCCCGTCCCGTGTGAATCATTTACTACACTTTTTATACCCTCTAACACTTCTTGGGATACGGATTTGGAAAAGGCTTCTGAAATCCACTGCTCTGCTTTGGCATTTTCTTTATACAATAAATACGGTTTCAACACATTTCCGTCATTGCAAAAACTTGTGTAAATACAAGCCAAATGAAGTGGATTGACAAGTACCTGTCCCTGACCATATCCCGTATCCGCTAACCCTACCTCACTTTGAATATGCTTATTATTGGAGAACTTTGACTCCGCCATCTTTATTTCAAATGGAATAGATGAATGAAACCCCAACATAGATAATGACCTCTCCATCTCTTCTGTTCCGATTTTAAGTGCTGCTTTGGCAAAATATATGTTATCTGAATATATCAATGCATTTTTCAGTATAACGGGGCTATATGTATGAAGTGTCGTAACATGATATGTCCCCCATGTTTTATCTTTTTGCCAGCTATGTCCTTCATTTCCAAAATTATCTGTTCCGGTAAATGCTTCAGACTGTAAACCAATCGCCGCAATAACAGGCTTGAATGTGGATCCCGGACACCATACTTGTCTAAAACGGTTATACAATGGTTGTTTCTTATCTTTATTTAATCTATCCCATTGCTTTTTACTCATTCCCATTATAAATGCATTCGTATCATAGGAAGGTGTACTAACCATTGCCAGCACTTCCCCAGTAAATGGATTCATGGCAATGGAACAACTTTTGTCACTTTTAAAATTTTTATATAATTGCGCCTGTAAATCCGCATCTATCGTTAATTTAATGTCTTTTCCATCTTTCACTATTTTATATGCCAGCTGCTCTTTCTCTTTTCCTTCTGAATCAGCAATATATATTTTGCATCCATTTTCCCCCTTCAATTCCTTTTCATATACCCCCTCTAACCCCGTTTTTCCAATGACACTGGCATTTGTATATCCTTCTCCTGCATGCTTTTCTAAATCTTCTGCAGTTACATTTTGTACATACCCCACTAAATGTGCAGCCTCATCCTTTAATGGGTATTCTCTGACTTCTACATCCGAAATCATTACACCAGATATTTTTAATAATTTTTCCTGTCGTTTTTGTTCCTCGACAATTGTTTCATCCGGATCCAGTGCGAGTAAATCAAGTTCTTTTACTTTTGCAATTTTTTTAATCGGGACAAATGAATCTTCTTTTACCCATTTTGCCGTTAATTCCTTTTCTATATCTTCTGGTTTTATTCCCAACAATTTCGCAATTCTGACAATGGATTTTTTCCTATTTTCTAACTTTCCAGGTATAATTCCAACAGATGAAGCAACACCCTTTCCCGCAAGCATTCTTCCATTCCTATCCAGAATTTGACCTCTCTGCGCCTGTATTACGGACACACGCACTTTGTCATCCTCTGTAAGCCCTGGATAGATTACTGAATTACTCCATACCATTTTGTACTGATCATCTTGTTCTAAAAAAGCAACTTCGTTTTTAAAATCCACTTTTCCGGCTACTGTGTCAAAAGCTGTATTATATTTAACTGTTAAACTTTCTTCTTCATAATCTATAATTTTTATATTGATGTTTTTTGCTTCAATCCCCTCATAAATAGCAGAATTACGCTTCACAAAGTCCTCTTTTTCAATGGTTTCTTTACTCTCATTTGTTATCATTTCATACATTTTGCTATAGTTTTTCTGACAAATGCAATTCATATATGACTTCAAAACCTGTTCAGGACTTTTGACAACCTCTTTCTTAGTTATCCCTTTTACAGTAAACAGGACTACACCAGCTATAAATATTATACTTAGCACCAAAAAGCCAACACGGATCATTCTTCTTTTTCTATTATGTCTATATTTCATAATTACTCATTTTCCTTTCATTTTTCTTTCATCCAATCTATGCAACCTAACACCTTTTTTCCTGTATGACCGGATTAACTTTTGATCTACAGGAATAATACACATACGAACACTTTCGCCGTATGCGAAATAAGGATAAATTCCTACTCCATCTCTATAATACAAATCGCTTGGTAGATTATAGCTATGAAATCCTTTTTCTGTCTGAAATATATGATCATATGCCTTTTTATTTAATTTTTTATACAAACTTGTTATCTTATTCTTCTCCATATTCGGAAAAAGCATTTTCAAACAATAAAAGCATAATTTCTCATATTTCTTATACATTTTTTCTGTATAACTATGATCATCAAAATTAACTGTAATAGCTTCTATGTTTTTTGTATGTTTTATAGTGTACACAGCAACAGTGGGTAGTGTCAGTATTTTCTTATTTTCCGTATATTCATAACACATATCTCCTTTCAGCCTTCCAAAATCTTGTTTATATGAATACCATGTTACAAGCGACTGAATATATTTCTTTCCATAATCTTGGTAATAGCAATAGTTGTAAGCATCTATAAAATCTTTAATCTCTATTGCAAAGTACAATTTCTCATTTTTCCTGGCAACACTATTATTCCAATCAATATAACTCTGCTCACAAGGTAAAGCCGTGCTTTCTGATGTTTTAGTATCCTTTCGTTTATCTTGAATCACTTTTTCGTTTTTGCAGGCAGTCAAAACAAATATACATATCGTCATATACAAAACCCATTGTACTATATGTTTATTCTGAAACATCTTTTACTCCCTTCTTGCTATTCTTACATTTGTAAGAATTAAGACTAAAATATATATGTTTTATATTACACCCGTAAGATTTAAATGTCAAGATACAATATACTTTTCTTGACGCCTAAATATATTATATCAATATACTTCATACCGATTGGTTAATATATTCTTTTGCCTTTTTACAATCTTATTTGGCTTCTCAAATAAATTATAATAATTCATATACACATATTCCGGTTCTGATTCTTGATACGGCTATTGAAATTATTCTTCCGATGTACCTCGCTTCATTTCCCGTTGTTTAAAATCCTCTTTCCCATCAAAATATAAAATATATTGGTCATCATTCTGTTCTTCACCACTAATAACGACTTTTACATAGGTATCCGTCCATGTTACCTCCCAGGAATCCTGATGAACACTGCAACCATCATTAAGAACATAAAACGGATACTTTGTAATTATTCCTGATTCGTCTCCCAATATAATGGCTCAGTTGTCAAGACAAAAATTTAATATTTTTATAATGAACTGATATGTTGACGGGTTACATGAGAGAATGCAATGTAGCGTCTCCCGGACTTTTTATATTATGCGGCTGCTCTGGCTTCATCCAAAAGCATTGCCGGATAGTACATCTCTGCAGGACGCTTATTATCGATTGCCTGATGGCATCGCTCAAAGTTATAATTGTAGATATATCTTCCGATGGTTTCTCTTGCTTCCTTGAGATTAGCATACTCCGTGAGATATGCTTCCTCATACTTGAAGCTTCGGAACCAGCGCTCAATCATGATATTATCTGCCCAGCGGCTTTTACCATCCATGCTCTGGCGAATACCGTTATCACGAATGAAAGCAATATATTTATCACTGGTAAACTGGCTGCCCTGATCCGAGTTGATGATTAACGGCTTTGCTACTTTAAATGCCTTTTTACATGCATTGATAACCATAGTGGTATCCAGAGTGTCATCAACATCCCAGCCAACGATACAACGACTGTACCAGTCGATAATGGCTGTCAGATAAAGAAATCCATGCTTCATTGGAATATATGTAATGTCAATCGACCATGCCTGATTTGGGCGGTCTATGACTGCATTACGAAGCAGATATGGACAGACTTTTTCCTGTTTCATGCGCTTAGACAGATTTATTTTGGGATAAAACGGTGTAATGTCCATTTCGCGCATATATCTTCCTACTTTACGGCGACCAACCTGGTATCCGCGCAGCTTAAGCTGCGCAGACATCTGACGGGCTCCCCAAGTAGGATTATCAGTATGCAGATGGTCAATGATCGCTTTGCATTCCAAATCTTCCTCTGAAACCGGGGTGCCACTATAATATACGCTGGTGCGGTTGATTCCGAGTAGTTTGGCTCCTGTAGAAACCGACAGCTCCTTAGTCGTCAAAAGGTTTCGGACTAAATTTACTCTCGTAGTCAGGTCCGACAATTTCTTCAGATTTTTTTTTGAGCCAGTCAACCTGCATGGTAAGTTGACCGACCTTTTTAGCGTATTCAGCTTTTTCCTTGCGTTCTTCGGCAAGTTTTTCCCGGAGATTGTCTTCTCGCTTATTATCGAAAGCAAGAGAAGCATTAGCAAGGAATTCTTTCTTCCAGTTACGAAGGAGATTTGGTTGAATATCGTTTTCAACAGCAAGAACATTGAGTTCTTTCTCGCCCTTAAGCAGTTGGAGGACAAGATTGGTTTTAAATTCAGCACTGAAATTTCTTCTTGATCTGGACATAATAAGTACCTTCTTTCTTTTGGTGATTATAGTATATCAGATTCATTAAGAAATGTCGCTTTCAGTGTCTTAATTTATGAGGCCATTATAATTTTTCTGCCCTCAAAAATTTTGGTTAACGTACCAATCATGTACCAATTTTTGAGAGCAAAAAAAATTAAACCACTTTCAAAGCATCCGCAATCTGGTCGATTTCTTTATGAATAAGTCGCAAAACTCAAATTTAATCATAGCATAAAAGGGGGGAAATGTAAAATCGAATCTTTTGATCTGCTTGGGCAAATATTCTTCAAATCCCCTTTGATTTGTCAGCTTTTTCTTTTCAACATATAAAACAAATGGGCAATTTGGAACTTTTAACATTTCTTCAAGCTTGTTGATTCCGATATTGCTGTATAATGTGGCTTCTTGTTTTGTCAACATCGCTTTTTGCTATATCATGCACAAAGGAATACACTTTTTCTGACCACTGCCATACATCCAACTTATCATGGCTCAAGCAAAACGCTCTGTCTGACAGTTTTTCAGGCATAACTTTCATTATTTGATCCTTGTATTCAAACGGAATGACAATCATATACACATAATCAGCCAGCTCCACTTCATCTTTTACCTTAATAGGTAAAAAGCCATCGTGCACAACCAGTGGATGCTTTTCTAAATCATCATACTTGAAATAAAATCGTACACCTGGCGTAAAGCCTGCACTCATCTCGTCTTGTGAAGGGCTTCTTCCAAGTTTTCTCTCCATTACCAATCTGTCCCCAGCCTGACAGTTTCCCCATGAAAACATTACATAATGAAAAAAATCTGTCGGATCATTTGCTGCATTTCTATCTTCTTTCTGTAAAACAGTATCTGGAAGTTTCCTTGCATTTACGGCAGATAGTAAAGAACCACATTTCAAAATAGAAATTGCATTTTCTAAAGGTGCCGTATGACACACCAAATCTGTCATACAGCCACCCCTTGCTTTACATGCTGTACATTCCCTTATAATTTCAGGTCTACATACATTCTTATATTTGTCCAGATTAAGCATTTCTTTCTGAACATACTGTAAAATATCGTCCCTGTCAGCCTCTATTTCACATTGTCTTCCGTGATTTTTCTCATAATTCACAAAGTCAATCATGTCTTTCATTTCATTATCACTTACGTTCGGATAATCCGACAAAGCTTTGTATAAAACGCCATCCCATAATTCTGTAAACTCATGATTTCCTATATTTAGCTTCATAGTGCGGTCACCTGCCTCTCAATGTGTTTTGATTCATTTCTATACTGCCCCTCACCTTATACCAAATCATCACTAATCTTCATCCTTATTTCTTCCGGTATTGTGCCAATTTCCTTATCCCCCTTATAGGATATTATTTCATATTTTGATTCATTGGTCTGCTTACAAAAAATGAAATCCACTTCATATAATTCTCCGAACTTTTCATTTCCAATTTGTTCTATCCGAAAAGAATATGGCACCAGACAATCATCAATCAATTTTCCGTGCTTATCCCTGTTTTCTCCACACAATAAAATAAACTGCAAATCTGTAATACCTATCTTGTAATTTGCTGTAAAGGTAACCACATCCTCTGTGATCAAAACTTCCATATTCGTAATCCTATATAAATCCTCTAAATGATCCGTCTTTTTTTCTGCCAGATCATATGGATGATTTTTATCAAAGAAAAACTCTTGTACTTTTAATCCATTCTTAGTTTTCGCATGTTTATAAAACTCTTTTGCCTTTAATTTCGTATTTACGCCAATTAAATGTAAAAATGAGGAATTTTTGAAAACTACTTCAATGCTTTTTCCTTCATATACATACATAAAAGTTTTTCCAGCCAAATATCTCTGATAATTCTTCGCAGCATTATGTATCTTCTTCAAAATTGCAGATTTTCCCATTTGTACTCCTCTCTAAATAAAAAAGGGAAGCGAAAACGCTTCCCTCTGAATAACCACTGGCAGTTCGCTTGAACATTTCTGCTCAAACCAAAAGCATATGACTTAATCCTCATACTGGATATGGCAACATCACTTCAGATACTGTGCCACGCAGGTCGCTATAATGTATCACTATAGCAAATCCACAAATATTTTACATCCTTTGTGCGGATGTCCAGTGCTTTCTACTATTATATTATGCCCATATAATCCATTTGTCAATCAATAAATTGATTTTTCCAATAATTGACAAGCATCCGTCACACAATCTATGTGATCCGTGTTTTTTGAGTACTGAGGCTCGTGAACAGAATGCCGATATTCCATTGATCGTTGAATATGTGCGACCTTCTTTTCAAAATCAATATCAGACCATTTAAGGCCAATCATTTCGCCTGTTCTTAATCCAGTCTGTAATACAAACGCAAACTGATTGTAATTGCTGCTGTCTTTCGCCACTTCCAGAAATTTTTTCTGTTCATGCACTGTCAATGCCCTTATTTTCTTGGGATCTTTACCAATATTGTATTTAACTGCTTTTGTAACCGGATTTTTTGAGATCACATCATTCTCAACCGCATCCGCAAACATACAATACAAAGTAATCCTTGCCTGATATATTGTCGATGTCCTATATCTGGTTTTCATCTGATTTAGAACATTCTGGCAATGCATTGGTTTTACATCAGATAACATCATATTCCCTATGCAATCTTTGATATTGTGTTCAAACCTTTCCCCATAATTTCTTATCGTATTTGGCCTGATAGTATCGCCTTTTATATTATTAAGCCAATACTCAAACCAGGCTGTGACTGTCATATCACCACCGGCATTGATTTCACCATGTTCATCTTGAAACCTTGCATCAGCATACCAATTACGACATTCCTGCAACTTGGGAAAATATCATATCAAGGCTTAAAAGTCCATATTTTCAAATTTCAACAGATTTCGCTATATATTGTTCAAACTCTTTTCTTTTAATAAGCTTCTTTCTCCCTATATACAATACAAACGAACAGTTTGGAGCCTTTGCCATCTCATCTATTTTGTTAATTCCTATATTGCTATATGCGGCGGCCTCCTCTATCGTCAAATTCATCTTTTCCCATATCGGCACATCTAATCTTCCTCTTGCCATTTCCGTCATCCCCTTTCCTTTGTTATTGCTTTGCTTCTGCGCCGCACCTCACCGATCAGGTCAAGGCACAATTCCCTAAAAAACGGTTGTAATTGATGCGTCCTGTATTTATTATTCAAATTCCTCACATCATCACACAGACAATTCCAAAAATGAACTGCCTCTTTGGATTCGTTGTGAATATCCGGAGGAAATCCAACAAACTCCACCGGTTCAACCAACTAATAATGGATTTCAGAGTACCGGGGTTCAAAATATCAATAATGTCCCAAAGAAAAAGAAACATGGATGCCTATGGTCTATTATAATATTTTTCTTAGTATGTGCATTACTATATCAATGCGGTAATTCGGATAAAGATTCTGATACTAAAAATACAAATAGTACATCCGTGTCCAACAAAGTTACTAACACACCAGCAGTCAAAAAAGACTCACAAAAAAGCAAGACAAATTCAAAGCCCAAGCAAGAGGCAAAATCTAAGCAAAAGGCAAAGCCTAAAAAGGCAGCGAAGGTTAAGCCAACATTATCACCGAAGCAGATTAAGGCTAAGGAGAAGAAAGCTGCTAAAGCAAAAAAGGCAAAATTCATAAATGCATGTAAAACATATAACTACAAAAAGGTAATGCGCAATCCAAACAAATACGTTGGCAAAAAAATCAAACCCAAATGCCAAATAAACCAAATTTCCGAAGATGGTTTGTTCACGCAGGGATTTTTGAGATGCTATTCCTATAGTGGATATGATATATATGCAGATAATGAGTATGTAATATTTGACGAGCGTGCAGCTAAAACGCCTAAATTGCCTTCCAATGATATAATCACTGTATATGGGACTATAGAAAAGCCGGAGGTAATGACTAGCGCACTTACTGGCACTAAAGATACTGTATTTACAATAAAAATGAAATACGTCAAAATACATAATTAGAATCTTTGGTTACAGATTGGTTGTCAAATGGTTACTTTTAGGTCACATAAGTAGATTAGATTAGTATAGTATAGATTAAGTATAGATAAGAATAGAATAATTAGAATAGTATAGGGGAAATTCAGAAAAATTGACCAATATCTAATTTTTGTATATTGTATTTGAATTTTGCATATGCTATAATGCCAATAGGCAAAGAGAAATGAGAAGTCCATGCAGTTCGACTTCAAAACAAAAACCCCCGGTGTTCCAGCACCGGGGTTTTCTATTCCTATTTTTTGGTGTGGAAAGGCTTAATTCCACAGGCTGGCTACCGACTATTTGTCACCGTCCAACCATTTGATGATGTAATGGCAAATTACACCAGCCGTAACAGTGACAATAAGAGAAATGATATATTCCACGCAGTTCACCTCCCTTCCGTACCAATCTAGGAGGCGGTAACAAACCTATTTTATCATATAAACCTTGTTTATTCTATAAACTTTTATCTTCCTCAAGTGGATAGTTATCTTCTGTTGCTTTAATTACTAGCGAATCGTATCTTCGCCTTTTAATTGTTTTTTATTTGCATACATGGCTGCATCTGCAATAGAACATATATGTTCAAAATCCTCGTCTGCATCCGGCGTGGCAAAACCAATGGCGCAGCAATAAAGAGTCTTAGAAAGCTCCCTCCGCATATGATCGATCAGAGCAGGGACATCATCTTTTGAAACCCGTGAACATAAGATCATAAACTCATCACCACCGGTTCGATACAGGTGGCATCCCCTCGGCAGTATATTTTGAATGCACGCTACAATCGTACACAAAGCCGTATCCCCGGCCGCATGGCCATTCTCGTCATTGAATCTCTTCAGATCATTTAAATCAATGGAAATTACCGCTGTCAGACATTTGCTCTTTATCAAACGATCCGCATCCAGATAAAAATACCGACGGTTGAGCGCACGCGTAAGTGGATCTCGCTTGAACTGCTGTGTCGTCAAATACATATAATAAAATGCAATACCCACAGCTCCCGTGGTATTGATGAGTCCGTCATAATGGAAAAAAGCCTCCAGAATGGCAGCTATCGTGTTCGTTACCGCAATGAAAATTGCGATCAGCGATTCGTATGTATGCTCCATCTTATATAACTTATTAGTCAGGATAACCAACAGAATTAAATAAAAACCGGAGGCAGCAAATGCCGAATATCCAAGTGGCCCCCGCACAAATTCATTCTTATCCGAGTATGAAAAACAAATACCTGAAAATAACGCAGTGGAAGCGATCAACATATTCAGAATTCCCGGAAGCACAATAAATTTCTTAAACTTTTGCGACACTCTGTTACCACAGGAAAGAAGGATCACAAAGCATATATTGGTTGGTCTAAGCGCATACCCAATAATAGATACTGCCACACGCAACATTGTCGGATACGGAAGTGTCGCACACCAGTATTCTATACTGTCAACGATAACCAGACACAGTACTGAGCTTATCGCAATGGAAAACAACCGAATTACCTTTCTCTGAAATACAGGATTTACATTGACGAAAATCAACATAAATAAGGATATTAAGATCGTCGCAAAATTCAACTGTAAAAAATAATGAAACATAAACTCCTCCCTTTTCTATCTGTAAATATACAAATTACACATTATTATAACGCAGAAAAGGGAGAATGTCTTTATAGGAACGTTCCTTTTGTCATAAAAAGTGTCCCTCTGTCTTCGTTACTCTCTTTATTTAACGTTGATGCCACTGGCATATTGCTGCAGAAACTGTTTCTTTCCACATGGTCTTCCAAAATAATATCCCTGCAGATAATCAACCTTCATTTCTTTCATTTTCAGAAGCCATTCTTTTTCCTCGATGCCTTCTGCGCATATCCTGACGTTAATACTATGTACCATGGGGATGATATTTTTATATAATTCATAATCCCTGTCATTGTTCATCGCCTTGGCAGTGAAATCCCTATCCATTTTCACGTAACTTGGATTCATATCACGAATACAATGAAGATTCGAATATCCTGTTCCAAAATCATCGATCACAAAGGGAATCCCGTTCTTGTCCAGAGTTTTACGGAATTTACAGAACGAAGGTGTCATATCCATAAATCCGCTTTCTGTCATTTCAACACATAAGCATTCCGGCTGTAATGAATATTTTTGAATTGTATCCAGAATATTCCGCTCCACATTGCCTTGCAGGATCTGAACATAGGATACATTTACATTCATCCGGAAGTCAGGAATATATTTCTGCATTTCACAGCACATTGCTGCAGCTTCGTTCAAAATATATCTTCCAGCGGGAATGATCAATCCGGTCTCTTCCAATAATGGGATAAACTCCATCGGTGAAACAAACTCCCGCCCTTCTTCCGTTATCATGGAAAAACGCATCAGTGCCTCTGCTCCAATGATCTGTTCGGACTGACAGTCCACGATCGGCTGGTAGTATACTTCAAAGCCATCATAATGGTTCACAATAGCATTACGAAGTGTTGCTACGATTCTTCCTTTTCGTAAAAAGACCTCATAGTCATCCTGGTCAAAAATATAGAATCCATTTTTACCCATGCTTTTTGCCTGTTTCAAGGCAAATTCAAACTTTTTGCGGCATTCTTCGGTTCCCTCACAAAATGTTGCTGCATCTATAACACCAATAGAAATAGAAAATATAGCTTCATACTTTTCGGCTACTATGAAATTATGAAGTTTATCTGTAATCTTTTCTTTCAGTGCCACAGCGTCTTCTGCGGAAGAAGCTTCCAGATCCACAATCACATACTGATCCGCTACCAGATGATAAATTCTCTGCTTGTCTGAAAGGCATTCCTTCATACAGCCGGCTACACTTTTCAGGATATAATTACCATAATCAGCTCCCCTGGAGCTATTGATTGCTCCGAAATCATCAATTCCTACATGCATAAAAAAGCCCTTTGAAATGGGTTCCTTTTGCGAACGCAAGTAAGTAAGGAATTCCGGACCACCAAGCAGTCCGGTGATATTATCAGCCCTTCTCTTGTTGCCGGTCTCATTCAGACACCCGACCAGATATTCCGCATTTCCCTGCTGATCATCGATAACGATACCACGGCAGTTGATCCAGACCGGCATACCTTCTTTATCAAGCCATCTATAATGAAGATTATGTACCTTTTCTCTTCCTTCACATATATCCGCAAGATGCTTTGCAAGCATCTCACGGTCTCCTTCATATACTACCTTCATAACTTCATTAAACATATCTGTCAAGATATTACTCGGTATATTGAATCGTTTCACAGCTGACTGTGAAATCTCAAAGATATTATTCTGCAGATCAAATATATACAGATAATCGTCCATACATTCTGTAATGATCTCAAATAAAATATCATCTGTCCGCTCTCCAAATAATTGAAATATATCATTAATCATAACAAAAACCTTCCTTCTGACTACTTCACTCTATTCCTGTCATTTTCTAGAATAGCTTAAAGATATTCACACGGTCATGCATCTTGGCTGCTCCCTCTGCCAGATTAATACTGATCGCAGTATTCTCTTCGGAGGATGCAGCATTGCCCTGTACTACGCCGGATAGCTGTTCAATTCCCTGACCGATCTGCTCCAAGGACTCTGCCTGGGAGTTGGCTTTCTCCATGGTGTTCTCTGCAAGCTCTGCAAAGGACTCCATATCTGCAATGATCTGATTGAATGCGTCTGCTGTTGTTCTTGTAATCGTATTGCCCTTTTCGATTTCCACTAAGGTCTTATCGATCAGATCTCTCGTATTCACAACCGACTTCGCACTATCCGCTGCCAGCTTACCGATCTGATCCGCAACCACCGCAAAGCCTTTTCCTGCTTCTCCTGCTCTGGCAGCTTCAATGGAAGCATTCAGGGATAACAGATTGGTCTGGGATGCAATATCCTCGATATCTGTGATAATATTACCGATCTCCTTGGAGATTTCTGTGATGTGCTTCATTTCCGTGAGCAGATCATTCATTTTTTCTTTTTCTTCGTTCGCTTTATTTGCAGAGGCTTTTACACGTGCAGATGCGCTCTGTGTTTCCTTCGCTGTATCTTCCGCCAGATCCACGACTGTATCAATGGTGGCATTCAATTCCTCAATGACTGCTGCCTGCTCTGTTGCACCGTCCGCCAGGGATTTTGATGCATTTTCCACCTCTAATGCATTCGATGATACCTGTTCTGCCAGATTGCTGATCTCGGTCAGGGTACTGTTAAACCGTTTCAGAATATACAGCAGTGATGCCTTCAATTCCGAGAAATCGCCTAGGAAATCTGTAATATCATCACCATTTCTGGTCAGGTCACCCTGCGCTATTGCCTTTACCTCCACAGAGATCTCGCTGACATAATCTGCCAGAATACCCATGGCTTCTTTCAGATTCCTGATGGTATCGCCAAGCTCATCCTCAGACTCATAGGTAAGCATTTCTACATTAGACAGTTCGCCCTTACGCAGGCTGGCAACTGCTGCATCTATCTGTTCTACCGGCTCGGTAATGGAATTGGTAATGATCCCTCCGATCATTGTCGTCACTACAGCTATCGCAAGACCCGCTGCCACGATCACAATAAATATGATTACAGTGCATACATTAGCCACGGTCTTTGCCCGGTCTAATTCTACCTGGAACTCGTCACGTAATATAGTTAATTTTTCAGTAAAAGCTTTATATTCTTCATACATCTCTCCGATCATCAGCTTTGCTGCTTCCTGCTGTTTACCCTCACGGCTTAACTGCAAAATTTCATCCGAAGCAGCCCTGTATTTTTTCCATCCTTTGCTTGCTGCTTCATAATCAGCTTGTCCTTTTTGAGCATCACTGTCTGCAGCGATGATCGCATCCAGATTCGCACTGGTATCCTGGATCTGACTCTCCAGCTTCTGAATTTCTGCTTCGCAGGAGTTCATGATTGCTGTATCTGATTCTACCAGATGCTGATACTGTTTGATTCTGTATTGCGCAGTCATTGTCTCTAAATCCTGCAGATATTCCAATGACGGAGACCAGACCTCCGTGATCTTCTCTATATTTGAACGGATCACTAATGTCGAGATCAGTGCCACCAACATTAAAAATAATGTCATAACAAGCACTGTTATTCGATATAGTTTTAATTTTCCTGCAACCTTTAAGTTAGCTATACGCTTTTTGAGCTTTTCCATGATAGTTTTCCTTTCCTTTGTAAATTCACATTTGATTATCCACAAACGGTTATAATATAGCATACTTTATTGGAAAAATCTATTAACAAAGTGTTAACTTATCTTCTACTAAATATTAGTGGTTCTATTGCTAGAAACTGGTGAAAATTAATCTAAATTCTGTCTCCTGGATAAACACTTTTCACAATGCTGATTTTTATTCTATTGGCTGAGGTAGACAAAAGAACCGTTGGTTACAGGCGCAGAAAGCTGTCTATAGAAAAGGGAACCCATGCCATGCTTGCACTTCTGGGAACTGCTAAAAAAGCTGCAATTCCGGCAAAATATGTTCTTTTTGACAGCTGGTTTTCATCTCCAAGCACCCTTCATGCTGTCAAACGAATGGATTTAGATGTAATCGGAATGTTGAAAAAATCTCCCATCCCTCTTTATAAAAGTCTTAAAGAGATTGCTCTCATCAATAGATATTTCTCTTCTCATAATAAATTCTATTTCATTGTAAGAAAAGTAAAAAGTTGCCGCTTTTTTATAAAGCGACAATCTTTTCTTGCTATATCAGCCTTTGGGAATTTGACCATCAACATACAGAATGTGGTTTACTAGCCACTCTGTAAGATATGTTAAAATACCCATAATCTGTTCATCCTGATCTTCTACCTCATCATTGTGATGTTCCATAAATTCATCAATCTTATATATAAATTCCTGATGCTGGGTTTTTTGTGTAAATAATTTCTTATAATTGATAGATTCCATATACTGTTCTTCGTCAGCAAAATGCTTTACCGTATAATCACGAAGTTTCTCTAATATTATGTCAATTCTATCATATTTATCTGGTGTGTACTCGTCATGGAGTAGTTCATATGCTTCATCTGCATACAAAAACAATTGCTTATGTTCCTCGTCAATCATATCTATTCCGATATAATATTCTGGTTTCATTTCATACATAACTTAATCCTCCTCTTAGTAATTCTCTACTTCGCTCTTTTCAAATGTTTTAAACTTATTGGTATCCCTTCCTACATTTGGGACAAATGCCTTTAAATGAAATATCATAATCCAAATATACGATTCCATGCGTGTCATGAATTCTTTCCAGTAAATTCGGTATTTCATCCATATCCACATCTGAAACCTCACCACACTTTACACACCTGACATGGTAATGATTTTTTAATGTGAAATCGAACCGGTTCGGTCCATCCGGAACTTCAACCTTTCTTAAAGCACCTTCTTCTACCAATATATCAAGGTTTCTATATACAGTCCCTTTTCCAATTGTAGGATATTCTTCTTGTACAAATTCATACACTTCATTTGCTGTAACATGCCTTTTCATCTCATACACAGCGTTTCTTACTAAATCTTTTTGAATGGTATTTCTTCTAATAATTATTCGGCCCCCTTATTAGGATCTATTCTTAACAGGGATTATATATTACTTTTCAGTCGATGTCAAGAAAATAATAATTATTCCTATTATCAGATAATTTTCGCAGCAAAAATACAACCATTACTAACATTACGATCTGTGCTAACATCGCTTTGTCCCATATTGGAATACTAACTTCCAACACATCAACCACCTGCATATTTGTTACCCTTTTCTGTTCTCGAAACTCCCGGAGATTGAATGAACGAAATAACTACACAGTTTTTTGTCTAGCGAAAGAAACAGCAAAGGTTCCAAAGATCACCCCATTCTATTATGTCATAAAGACTGATAAAACTCCATCGCTGCCGTCAGGTCCTTCTCATTCGGATGTCCCTTGGCAATCCCACCAACCAACTTAAAAGGTCCGAACGTATCATATCCCTTACAGGAGAACTTCCCTATAACATTACAATGTTTATCTTTTATAATTGTTTCAATGGACTGATATGCAGCACTTCCACCATGCGTGCAGATCAGGAAAACCTCCTTATATTCCGGCAAATTCACAGATGCAAAATTCAACACGGATTGATGAAATTTTCCATAATAAATGCCCGAAGCAAAGCCTATCCGATCATATTCCGATAGATCTTTCTCTTTTTCCTGTGTTGCATCAATAAGATCTACATCATTATTCTGGGCAATTTGCTCCACGACCTTTCGTGTATTGCCATGATGTACTGATGCAAATATGATTGCTATTTTCATTACTTACTCATCCTTCCTGCAGTCTTTCTAGAAAATGATGCGAACATCCGCCTTTGCAAATTCGGTATTTAATTGTTCCTGTATGTTTTGTAAGTCCATCTTTTCACCTTCTACATGAATTTATGCAGACGGTCTGCACAAATTACTCTTATTCAATCAGTATGATAATTAGTATCCGGTAGCTGGTCAGTAATGGATACTTATCGGAGATTTGTATCCTATAATCTGCCAAAAGTGTTCGATATTGACCAGTAACTGATCACTTTTTTGACCACTCACTTATAAAATGACCAGTAACTGAACACTTATTGACCACTTTTTTCATCACAGATACTATATCGGATACTTGCTCCTTTTCCTTCTTTCTGGATATAACCCTTTTCAACCAGCTCATCAATCACCTTTCTAGCGGAAGTTCTTGACTTATATCCACACACCTCTGCAGCCTTCCCTGTATTTATGCTACCATATTGGGAAATATATTGCAGAATAGCCTCTTCTTTTTCATCCTGAAGCGGCTTCTTATATCCCACAGTTTGCTCTTCATTTCGCAAATCTGCCACCCCCGGAATATACACAACCTGACCAACCTCTAATTTCAGACTAACACGATCTGCACGCTCTGAAAAATCAAATTCCGGCTTTTTCCATTTTTGCTCTTCCCATGCAGTCATAATCTTATCAACGCCACTTCCGGCACGCTCACCGACATTTACAAAACCAAACATCTTTAAGATATTCGGATTTCGTGGATCACTATTACCACCTGCATAAAATTCCTCTTTTGTAATTCGTATGGTTCCCGGATTTGAAATCGTTATCTCTTTTCCTTTCTTAACAATAACTACGCCTCTTCTTCCATAATAATTGGAATGTGCCAGGGCATTTGCCAATGCTTCTTCCAATGCATCATGCACATCCACTCTATCTACACGGTATCCATTTCGTCTATTTGCAAATGGAACTGCTACATCATCGTCCATTCTGGTACGCACCTTGCAGAAAAAGTCATATATATTACCGCTCCAATCACCTTCGTTAGAATGCGTCCGGAATAACCAGCGCACTGCTTTATCCTCGCATTCCTCACGATAATCCAGAAAATAATTTGGAAAAACTTCAGTAATATGATAAGCCTCTCCAAAGAACAATAGTCCTGCTATCGTTGGAGATAATGTACCATTTTTATTCTTTGCTGCTGCCCTTAATTTCATAAGGAACTCGTTATTTTCCAAAGCATTCCAAGGATGTCCACTGTGAAGCTGTTCAAAAATAATTCTATAACCTTTTATCGTATCCTGATTCAACACGTCTAACCCGAACTCTTCCAACACTTCCACATCTCCAGATATATCTCTCTGATCTGCGAACATTGCCCGGACTGCCTCTTCGGTACAAAGAAAGTCACCTTCATAATCTCTTTTATAAGTACCTTTCATCGGATCTGTCCCAATGTATACCGGCTTATCATGCCTGTCTGCCGCTGGAACATCAATTCTTAATATTCTCTTTTCTCCTACTGTCACTGGTCTGACATGATGATTCAGTAAAATGTTCTTTGACACCTTATTTCTGTCATTCAATGTACTCCAAAAATCCTTCTGATATTTAACAATCTGCTTGTCGTTCAGTCCTTCAACTGTAAAAGAATCCCTGTGTTCCTTAATTCCAAGCAGAATCGTGCCACCATTTGTATTAGCAAAAGAAGAGTAAGTCTCCCATATGCTCTCAGGGAGTCCGCCGGTTGCCAGCTTACATTCTCGCTCATGATCTTCTTTTAAGTTTAATCCCTCTAATACATTTTCTTTCAATCGCAAAACCTCCCCTCTTTGAAATTGTATATAAATTATACTACGCAAACCATCAACATTCAATTCTCAATATATAAGCTGTTAGCACCTCTAATTTGTATTTAATTTTATGCTTACAATCGTTATCTGTCATTAAACTATTGGTTTAATTCAGTTTTATATGCGAATTAAAACGGCAGAGTTCCACTTCTCTCTATGAACGCTTGTTTCTGTCAGAGAGAAAAACGAATAAGTTAACCGTTCTTGCTCTCGCAGAAAAGAGAATTGAAATGTCTACCCCATATAATATAAGTGCTTTTATCAAATATTTTTAAGCATATACATCCACAAACAATGACAGGTTAACAAAATTATCATTTATCAATAATGGACTAAGACTTCCAATCTTCATACAACCATGCAATTTTAGCAACTTGATATGCAGAAAACTTCTGCCCTCTTAAATTTTCTTTTTTATCTTCTTGTATTTGATATTTATGCCAAGTTTCTTTGCCACTTCTTCACCGATAAATCGACCACCGCTTCCAAATTCCCTGCTGATTGTAATAATCCTTTTTTCCATTTACGGTTCCTCCTTAATTCAAAGCATCTACTTTATTCTTTCTAATTCTCTTTAAAAATACATATCCTACCAGACATGAAATAACCTCAGTTATTGGAAATGCCCACCAGATAAGCGAAACTCCCATCTGACCATTTCTGACAAACGCAGAAAAAATTCCAGCCAATGGCAGGATAATAATAAGCTGTCTCAGAAGAGAGATAACCAAAGATTCAACGCCGCCATCCAGTGCCTGATAAATTCCCTGATAAGCAACATTTATTCCAGCAAACAGAAAGCTTATTGAGATTATCCTCATTGCTCCGATAAAATATTCCCTTGACTGTCCTGCATTGAACAAAGTTGCAAAAGCTCCAGGAAAAATTTCAGTAATTGCAATTCCAAGAATCATTAATACAACTGTATAGATCAGTCCATACCTAATCCCATCCCGAATTCTCTTTTTACTTCTCATTCCATAAGCAAATGCAATAATCGGAGTGATTGCATCTCTAAGCCCAAAGGCAAGGAATAATACAAACTGCTGTACTTTATAGAACAATCCATATGCAGTCTGTGCGGAAGGGCTGAATTTCAAAATCAGATTCATCACATATACCATGATAGACATAAGTGCCTGTGCAATAATTGCAGGAAGTCCAATTGCATATATTTCCTTGATTATTCTGCTATCCGGTTTCATATACTTTACATCATGTTCAAATTCCTTATTCAGTTTCATATGAAATACAAACAATACTATTGCAGACGCAACCTGTCCAATAACAGTTGCATATGCAGCTCCCTTCACTCCCATTTCAGGAACCGGTCCAATACCATAAATCAAAATCGGATCAAGAACAATATTCACCACTGCACCCACAACCTGACCGATTGTAGAATATAGTGAACGTCCTGTTGCCTGTAAGAGTTTTTCAAATAATGAAAAGAAAATAATTCCAAATGAAATTACGCAGCATATTCTTAAGTAGTCTGTTCCCATTGATGCAACTTCAGGGTCAATTGTCTGTGATGAAATATATGCCCTTACTCCAAAAATCCCAAACAACAGGCACACCACATAAATAATCACTCCAAGAAACAAACTGTTTCCCGCAACTTTTGCTGCTTTTTTACCATTTTCCTGTCCAAGTGTTCTTGCAAGAAGTGCATTTATTCCCACACCTGTTCCGATTCCAACTGCTACCATGAGCATCTGAACTGGAAACACCAGTGTAAGTGCATTAAGTGCCGCCTCACTTCCTGACATCATGTTTCCAACAAAGGCACTGTCTACAATGTTGTAAACCGCCTGCAATGCCATAGATAAGATCATCGGTATTCCCATCTGAACCATGAGCTTATTTACCGGCATCTCTCTCATCTTGTTACTTTCTGCCATCTTAATAATCCTCCTTTTCTGCATAAAAAAAAGTGTATACTTACCTCATAAGCTGGACTTACGCTGATAAGCTACACACTTTTAACTGCATGATATATTTTCATAATGTGCGACAGCAGGTGCACAAAAAAAGAGTAGTAAAACTGGATTTACGCTAGTCTGCTACTCGTTTACCAGTATTATATTTTTCTTTTTCGAAAAAGTCAAACAAAAATTTTCTTGCATTTTTTCTCTTTTATACATTATAATAGGCACGAAATAAAAAACATTATATATTCAACCTGCATCCATTCTCTATGTGCAAAGCCAGTGCAATAAAACGGAACTTGTGTGCTTTGATAAAATCATTACCTGCAGCATTCTCATTCATAAACTTTTGGAAGTCTTACCGGAAGAATTTTTCCCACTACCAGGGTGGATCAGGGACTTTCTCCCATTAGAAACGTTCTCCGCTAGGCGCACCCCCAAAAAAAGGGAAGCGAAAACGCTTCCCTCTGAATAACCACTGGCAGTTTGCTTGAACATTTCTGCTCAAACCAAAAGCATATGACTTAATCCTCATACCGGATATGACAACATCATCTCAGATATTGTGCCACGCAACTAATAGAAGTAAAAATTTGAGCATATACTCGAACAAGAAACTACTTCTTAGCTGTTTGTCTCATGCTCTGTTTTCTCAATTCTAAGCATACGATATCCAATACCAATATGCGTCTGGATATATTTTTCCCCGTTTTTCTCAGGTTCTAGTTTTTTCCGCAATGTTGCCATAAAAACCCTAAGAGAAGCGACATCATTTTCCAAACATCGTCCCCAAATCCGCTGGGTAATATAGGTATGTGTCAGTACCCTGCCCACATTGCGAGATAAAAGGCAGAGCAGCTTATACTCTATAGGCGTCAAATGTAGTTCTTCTCCCTTCAGATATGTGCAGCCGGCAGTATAATCTATCTTTAATTCCCCATTTTCAAAAATAGAGGTTTCCAGCTGATCCCCTGTCTGTGTTATAGCAAGCCTCCTTTGAGTGACACGGATGCGTGCAAGTAATTCCTCTACTGAAAATGGTTTTGTAATGTAATCATCAGCCCCTGCATCCAATGCTTCTATTTTATCCGTATCCTCACTTCTGGCACTGATCACAATAATCGGCATATTCGACCATGTCCGAATTTTCTTTATTACCTCTACTCCTTCTATATCCGGGAGACCCAGATCCAGAAGAACAATATCCGGATTATGAGACGAAGCTTCCAGAATAGCTGAAGATCCGTTTTCTGCTGCCAGATATTTATAATCATGTGTTTTTAATGTAGTAATGATCAGGTTACGTATGGGCCTGTCATCCTCAACCACAAGTATTAATGCTTTATTCATTTAATGTCACCTCACTTAATGGTAATGTAAAAATAAAATTGCACCCATGGGGAGCATGATCCGTAAGGATCAGAGTTCCGTTATGTGCTTCTATGATAGAATGGCAAAGCGCCAAACCAAGTCCCAGACTCCGATGACTATCTGCAACTGTTGTTTTTCCTGTATAAAACATCTCAAAAATATGTGACTTCATTTCTTCCGGAATTCCAGGTCCATTATCTTCTACACTTATCTGTGCTTTCCCCTCTGTTTTAATTCCCCGAATGCAGATTACGGAACCTGGCGGCGTATATTTTATTGCATTATCAATTAAATTTACCAGAACCTGTATAATAAGCTGTACATCCATACGTACAAGAACAAGTTCTTCACAGTCTGTCATAATTTTATAATCATCATGTTTCCGGCTAATATGCCGAAGTGACTCCGCAATCACTTCATCCAAAAGCTGATCCGTAAATTTAAATTTCAATCTTCCATCATTCAACCTGGTAATGGAAAGAAGATTCTCCACAACTCCGATCAGCCATTCGGAATCATCATAGATGTCGGTGTAAATCTGATGCCTAGTAGCTTCGTCCAAGCGTTCGCTGTTGCCAAGGAGCATATCTGCATTGCCGGAAATGGAACAGAGCGGGGTCCGAAGATCATGAGAGATTGCCCGGAGAAGATCTGCACGGAGCTGCTCATTTTTGGCTAAAATCGCATTTTTCTCTTTTTCCATAGCGTTTTGTGCGTTCTCCATAGCAAGTGCACATCCATTTATCACAGAAAGCAGAATACTGTATTCATAAGAATCCAGTGTTTCTTTTTGCATCGGTATCCCAATTACGCCATAAACATTATTCCCACTTCGAATTGCCAGATATAAACATTTGGCCTGGGGAAAATGATGTGTAGATACACCGGCACGCTGTCTGTTTTCGTAGGTCCATCTGGCTACATCCTGCTCTTCTTGCGTCAAAAAATCATCCGAATTTTCTTTTTCCCCAGAGAAAAGTTTCCCCTCTGATAAAGTTCCATTTTTCACAATATACGCTGTAATATTGCGGTTTAATAAGCGAATCAACTGTGTACAGGTAACTCCAAGAATCTCCGTTTCTCCTTTTTCCCTTTGCAGCAGACGATCTGTGTCAAACAGAATCTGTGTACGAAAGGCAAGCTGCGCGGACAGTTTTGCATGTGTTTTCAGCTTTGCCGCAAGTGTTCCTGTAAGCACAGACGAAATAAGCATGATAAGAAATGTTACCGGATATCCCACCGCATACGTCTGAAAAGACATTCTCGGCTCTGTAAGAAAAAAACAAAATAAAAATACGCTTAAAAAAGACCCGGCTATGCTGCAAAAATATCCATCTGTCACGATTGAAGTAATCAAAACCCCAAAAATGTATATAGTTACAATATTTGTATCCGTGAAATCCAGCTTTTGAAATAATAGACCGATTAAAGTACATACTACAAATATAAAAGCTGTTAAGACATAGTCCTTTACAGATGGTTTTTCCGCAAGTTCTGTAAATGATCGTTTCGAATAGGTTCTATTTTTCACCGCATCCTGAACTATATGAATATCAATGTCCGGTATAATTTCAATTAGCTTTTCCGTCAAAGTTGATTTGCTGAAAAAGTGATTTCGTCTGGCATTGCTTTGTCCTATAACAATTATTGTAACACCGGAAAGTCTGGCATATTCTGCAATCTGCACGGGCACATTTTCCCCATGGGTCATTACTATTTCTGCCCCAAGTGTTTCCGCATACCGGATATGTTCTCCCAGCTTTTCTTTATCCATGGCTTCTGCTTTTGTACCAGTCTGCACATACAGAGCCGTAAAACGCGCCTGCAGTGCATTTACCATCTTTGCTGCTGTATCTATTATTTTTAGATTCGAGGGTGCTGCGGACAGACAAACAAGAATATGGTCATCTGCCTTTTGAATATCATCTTCAATTTTCTGATTCATCCTTCCAATCCCCTTTTTCTAACGTTTTGGAAATTATATCATTCGACTGCGTTATAGTCAAAATCTTTTCTGCCTCTTCAGCCTGTCCATCAAAAATGATAATTTTCGCTTCTTTATATTGCCTTTTACACTCGTGAACCTCTTTTAGTAAGTCATTATCTGAAAGAGTGTCCAAAAACAGTATCTTTAATCCTGTCTGCTTTCTTTCCGGTTTGTCTTTGACCGTTTCCTGGATGGCATCAAAAAACTGATCTATTTTATTGGCAATATAAAAGCAAAAACCAAACATACAAAACACAACAACCGCCAGCATTCCCTGTACCATTACCATCACCTCTTTACCAGTCTATCCGGCAACTTAATTATATACGGAAGCATTTCTGAAGTGCCCTGTATTCTCCTAACACCAGTAATTTATTATTCTCTGCTAAATACGTATCCGGGGAAATTGCAATACTAAATTCCCCTTCATCCTTTACTGCCAGGATATTAATGTTATAACGTTTCCTGACATCCAGCTCACCCACTGTCTTTCCAGCCCATCCTTCTGGCACTTCTACCTCAAAGATCGCATTGGACGCATCTACCTCCATATAGTCAAGGACATGGTCATCTGTGTAACGGATAGAGGCCCATTTTGCAACCTGTTTTTCGGGATAAACCACTTTATCGGCACCATTACGTAAAAGAAATTTTTCCTGAACATCACGTTCAGCCCTGGAGATTACCAGTTTTGCTCCCAATTCTTTAAGAAGTGACGTTGTTTCAAGGGAATTTTGGAAGCTTCCCCCAATGGCCACAAAACAAATATCATAGTTTCCAATCCCAAGAGAGCTCAAAAATTCCGCATTAGTGCTGTCACCGATTTGTGCATTGGTCACAAACGGCAGTACCTCGCCCACCCTTTCTTCATTCCAGTCAACCGCCATAATTTCATGTCCCAGCTGGCTTAACTGCATAGCAATATGCTTTCCAAATCTTCCAAGTCCAACAAGCAATACATTCTTCATAATTCTATCTCTCTCCTTCTATCCAACTGTAATCTTCTCCATGGGCAGTTTTGCATTCCCCTTGCTTCTTCCGGAAAATACCGCATATATCAAAGTCAGACCGCCCACACGTCCCAGATACATAAGTATAATCAGCACGGTTTGCGAAAAAACATGCAGTCCCGGTGTAATCCCCAGTGTCAGTCCTACCGTGCCTACAGCTGAAGCAGCTTCATACAGACAATCTAAAAGTGGAAGACCTTCGTATACACTGATTGCGATTCCACCGCAAAAAAACATGGTAAAATAAAGCATAGCTATCGTTGCTGCATTTTTTATCACATAATGGTCCAATCTTCTTCCAAAAGCCTCTACGTTTTCCCGGCTTCTAAATGTCGCAATCGCATTTAAAATAAGCACCGTGAAGGTTGTCGTTTTCATTCCACCTGCTGTAGAACCCGGTGAACCACCTACTAACATCAACAGGATCATAACAGCTTTTGAAGCCTCACTCATCTTTGAAATATTTATCGTGTTGAATCCAGCTGTCCTTGTCGTTACCGATTGGAACGCCGCAGCTAGCAGGCGTTTTCCTGCGGATAAATTTTTTAGATCACAGACAAAGAAAAAAACTGTAGGAATTAAGATCAGGCCTGCAGTAGTCATCAGAATAATCTTGCTTTGCATACGGTAACGTTTAATATTCAGTTTATTCGTATAAATATCATCCCAGGTGAGAAAACCAATACCTCCTACAATGATCAACAGCATAATTCCCACATTTACATGGACATTTCCAGAATACCCGGTCAACGAAGGAAAGGGATTGTCAGCCGTCCCCAGAATATCAAACCCGGCATTACAAAAAGCAGAGATTGAATGAAACACTGACATCCAGATTCCCTTTCCGCCATAATCAGAAAAAAAAGCCGGCAGTAACAACAACGTTCCTGCAGCCTCTATCAGAAATGTTCCCTTTAAGATAAATCTTGTCAGTCTGACAATTCCGCCCACTTTAGGTGCTGATATCGCATCCTGCATGGTGCTCCTTTGCATAAGTGATATCTTTTTTCCAGAAAAAAGGGAAACAGATGCTGCCACCGTTACCACACCAAGCCCGCCAATTTGTATGAGTACAAGAATAATCGTCTGTCCTGCCACAGACCAGTAGCTTCCAGTATCCTTCACAACAAGGCCTGTCACACATACTGCGGAAGTGGCTGTAAAAAGAGCCTCATGAAATGAAGTTGGTACTTTATCCAAAGTAGAAAATGGAAGCATCAGCAGAACGGTTCCCAAAAGGATCACTCCTGCAAACCCCAAAATAATTAACTGAAAGGATGTCAGATGTTTTTTCTTATATGTTTTTTCTAGCATAAATAATCAGCACTCCTTCTTATTGATTCTAAATACTGCTATCTTTGTGCTGTTTTTATTATATATAGTTGCTTTCAAAGATAGTATAAAAGTCTCTAATTCGGTATTAAGATTGTATAAAGATTTAACATATGTCAGTTCGTGTATTTCTCACGGTATTCCTTAGGTGAAACAGAAGCATATTTCCGGAAGACACGCGAAAAATGTCCGGGCGAAGAAAAACCAAGATGAAGACTGATAGCAGTTAGAGATTGTTTCGTGTAACGGAGCAGATGTTTGGCTTCATCTGTTTTTTTAGTAAGAATAAAATCTGTTAAAGTCACATTGCTTTCAGCCTTAAAACGTTTTGAAAGATAAGACCGGCTCATAAAAAAATCTTTTGACATTGCTTCTACGGTAATTGCCTCTGACATATGACGGTTAATGTAATTTGATACATCTAAAATAAGGTGCGATGCTTGTGTTCCTTTGTATAATTGATTTACGCGTTTTGCAAAGTCCATGACCATAAGACGGCCAAGATTATTGATCCGATTGCAATCATCTAGCAATTCACACATAAGAATGTAGTTATCAATTAGTGTAAAAGCATCGTCAGGATTCATACCACCCTGGATCGCTGCACGTGAAGCAAGTGTTGCAATGGCAACAAATGAATTTTTAAAAAAGCGCAGATGGTTACTTTCCATTACATCTTTCTTGAATATCGGTGAGTTTTCAAGTAGATTCGATATAGAAATGTAATCTCCTTTTCGAATCATATTCATAAAATTTTCTTCCAGATCATACGTACTGTGGAATATTATATCCTGCTCAGAAAGCTTATCCGAGAGAGAATGGTCTGTTCCATGACGGCTTGTTTTTTTTGCAAAATGCTCCTGTAAGGAATCATCAATAAAAATATCTTCAAGAGAACATTTTTCATTGTTTAGTATATAATTTAAAAAGCACATGATCTGCATAAGATTTTCAAAAGGTATGTGTTTAATTTCCTGCATGGCAATTATAAATTCATCAATATCTTCTTTTGGGATATCTAATTGAATTGCTAGTTCCAGCAGGTTTGAAGCAGTGCTGGAAACTTGTTTTGTTGGTCCGATCACAAATTTATATTCATTAGAATTGACAATGCCATAGCAACTGAAATTATCTGTCAGCAAATAACCGATGTGATCAGAGATTTTAAGAATATCTGACTGATGTATGGAAATGGGATCTTTTATAAAATGAGTTATAGAATAATAAAAAATAAGTTCATTGTTTTTATAAATATGTACTGGAACTCTGGAAAAATCACCTATCATTGTGGCGATATAATTGTAATCAACAAATTTCATATTAGATGCCTCCTAATGCATTTTCGACACAATTATATCATTTATAAACACAATTATGCAAGAAATATATATATGAGAATGATAAAATCTTGCAGAATTAAGAATACAAACTATAAGAAAGGAACTAGAGAATAATGTACACTAAATTTTTTAAGAAAAAAATCGAAAATATGCAGTTACGAGAAAGAATAGGCTACGGATATAAAAAAGTAATTATAATGATGCTTATTTCTGGAATACTTTCTATTGCAGCGATAGGCATGTTGTTTTCAAGTCTTGTACATTATGTTAATAAAATTAATGCTTCTGATATAGCTGTTAAGATGTGCAGAGTGGATGTAAATTCTGCAGCAAGAAATGTGAGAGAAATGGCACTAAAGGATGACACATCATCTTATACTAGTTATGAACAGACCATAGCAAACTTACTTAACGATGTTGATTCACAGCTGAAAATAATAAAAAACTCGGGCGTTGTTCCAAAGAAGAAGTATGAGGAATATGCAACAGCCTTATCTGATTGGGAAACTATATGTTCATCTATTGTGAATGAGATCAAATCGGGACAGAAAGAGAAAGGGACTGAGGATATTCTTACAAAATGTACTCCTGCATTAAATAAATTGGTAAATCTTGCTCTAGAACTAGATGATTTTACTGATAAAGTCAGCAGCGAGGCAGTAAGAAACACCATGCTTTATGCTGTTGTAGGCATTATTTTTATTATTTTCCTTTTAACTTTGGCATGGATCAGTGCAAGAAAAACGAGCAAGAAAGTTCTTCACAGTATTTTAGAGCCTTTACATGCCATTGAGGATGTTGCAAAAGAATTAACAGAGGGAAACTTGCATAGTACATTAGATTATCGTTCAGAAGATGAAATTGGACGATTGGCACATAGTATGCGTAAATCTATTCGGATTTTTGGTTCATATGTAGATGATATTGATCGTGCGATGAAGCTGTTTTCAGAAGGAAATTTTGATGTGCAGCCTAATGTAGAATGGAAGGGCGACTTTATTGGAATTTTACGCTCTTTTATGGATTTTGAAAAAAGTATGGCGAAGATGGTAAAAGGGATACAACGAGCTTCCAATCAGGTGTCAGGTGGCGCAGAACAGGTGTCAGCAGGGTCAACAGAGTTGGCGGATGGAGCTACGAATCAAGCAGCATCCGTAGAAGAATTGACGGCAACGGTTGAGAATGTTTCAGAACAGGTAAGACATAATTCAGAGGCAGCCAGCGAAATAAGTACAAAGGTAGTGGAACTAGGAGATCATATTTTAGAAAATGATTCTAAGATGCATGAGATGGTTCAATCCATGCTTGAAATCAAGGATTCATCTATGCAGATAGATAAGATTATTGAAACAATTAATGATATTGCATCGCAGACGAATCTTCTTGCATTAAATGCTTCCATTGAAGCAGCAAGAGCCGGAGAAGCAGGAAGAGGATTTGCAGTTGTAGCTAATCAGGTAAATCAGCTGGCAGATCAAAGTGCACAGGCAGTAAAAGAATCGGCTGCTTTAATTAAAACATCTGTCAATGCTGTCGGAAAAGGAGTCTTGCTTGCAGAAGAGACTGCCCAACAGCTTGAAGAAATCGCAAAAAGTTCGAAAATGATTACCGAAGAAGTATCAGGAATTGCAGATACACTTGCAACCCAGACAGAGGAAATCCAGCAGATAAATGTAGGAATCGAACAGATTAATGATGTTGTACAAAGCAATTCGGCAACTTCTGAAGAGTGTGCTGCAGCAAGCCAGGAAATGAATAACGAAGCAGAACATTTACGTGATATGATACGCGAACTCAAAGTGGCCAAATTTGAATAGAACGAAAAGCCCGAGACCGTTTCAAGTTTTGTGTAAACTCAAAAAACAGACATAAGATTTTATTAATAGTTATACTAAGAGCAGAGACCAGATTTTGGTTCTCTGCTCTATCTGCATTATACAGGTATAAATGCTCATGTCAAATAGATTTCCCTAGAATTCTGCTTTTTCCATCCGTTCTTCAAAATAAATCTCCAGCTGGGCTCGTATCTGGGACCAGTCCCTGCTCTAGGTTTTAGCGTCTTGTCACTCTTAGTAATTAATCACTATCTTTCTACATTCTTCGCAGCAGTTTGCTACCACTCTTGTCCTGTGACCTGGCTTGAGTTTTGTTATCTCTACAAAACCATCTGCGTTTTTTGCGTTTTCGAAAACGCCCGGTACTTCATTTGCAAAGCTGAAAGCTCCGTCCTTACTGCTAAAGAAATATCCTTTTCTCATTTCTTTACCACATTTTGAACATTTCATCTTCTAATCCTCCTGTGCCTGTGCTTTCTTTTGCTCTTATCAATTGTGATCCATCACAGCCGTTTCCAGCTTCCCCACTTCTCTTGCAAAATCATCCAACACCCAGTCATACATATGTGGATCTTCGTATTCACGATATCCGCACTCCACCACCATTCCCAAGCGCTGCCAGATACGATAGATCTGAATACGAATTTTCTCATTTTTGGTAAATTCTATTTTGCCATAGCCTTGCAGAAAATATGGATTAGGAACATCTCCAAAGTCGTGAAAATCATGGCTTAATAATGGATCTGCCCATAACACCGCTGCATAATCAATAAGTCCTGTCAGCTTGCCGTTTTTTATCAAAAGATTACCATCCCATGTATCGGTATGTACATAAACCGGGACAGTTACTTCATCCAATTCTTTTCCATACTTCCGAATCAGTTTCTTAAGGTCAGCCGATGTAATTCCGGGAATAGCAATTCCCTTTTCTTCGGCATCACACAACAGCCAGTCAAACAATAGATTTATAAAATCACTGTTTTTCTTGCAATAACTTTCCGGTATATTGGGAATTCCAAAGATATCTGCCTTTAAGGAACATATCTTTCGTGTGATCTCTCCCATTTCCTTCTTTACATCTGCTCTTTGCAGCATCCGTAATCGTCTGATCATCACACAACGGCACTCCATCCAGATAACTCATAAAGAAATACGGAACATCACATATTTCTCCACTGTCATCATAAAAGAGTAATTTCGGCATCGGAATATCCAGCCATTCCTGAAATAATTTCAACATTTCCGCTTCCGTTGGAATATATTTCACTTCATTGCGCATAACCTTTACTCCTGTTCCGGATGCAAGCTTAAGTACCATTTTTTCTTCAGCCGTTTCTACCAGATATACGGCACTACAAAATCCCCCGGATAATCTCTTAATGTTTTTTATTGCAACCGGATGGCCTAATGCCTGATCTGTCATTTGCTGTATCTGCTCCTCGGAAATCCAATTTTTCGTAATTGCATCCATTCTGCTTTCCTCCTCTAAATTTAATTATCACCCTTATAAACGGCATTCATATAACTGATCCGAATATGACATGGGGCAAATATAGTTGCAAATATAACCAACATAATGTTTCCACTGATAATACCACTCTCCTTACATTTTGGACAAAACAGTGGAAAACGTTTTAATTCCGTATCGTCCAATATCTGTGTCCTGGTCTTTGCTCTGCATACCGGACATAAGATCCATTTATCCGTTACTACTGTCTGCATCTGACTCATCACCTCCCGATAAAGCTTGTAAAATATCCTCCCCGACACCCAAGCCTTTTAAATATGTCATCCCCGTATTGTGAAGCATACAATACATATTTTCTTTTGTATCCTGAACGATTCCCGAAGCAATCAAGGTTCCCATTCCCTGTGTATATACCATCATCGTCATGGCAAAATCCATTGCCTGCTCTATCGTAATTTCCAACATATCTGCTATCTTCTCATACATATTGGGTCCATCTGAAAGATCCTGCTGCAGCTCGAAACCATTGCTTAAAAGCTGACTTCTCTCACCCGTATAAAGAAAACGAAACAGATATGGTCTCTCCAACGCTAAATCTATAGTTCCTTTTCCTCTTTGTTCAAATGCGACAAATTCATTTTCATTGAAACTATAGTAGGTATTCTCCACATATTTCTCTGCAAAAGGAATTAATTCCTGCCGCAATCCTTCCATCTGCGAACAATCAGCACAGGTATCCAGTCCATTTTTCCGAACACAATTATGTATAGGACAGAGTTTGTCGCAGAACGGTGTTTTTACACCCTCTATGCGACATCCGACGCAGTTGATCATTTCCGGTGTGATCGTTACCCCGTTGAGCTTGCTCCACAGAGTGGCGGTTTGCTCACGCAGGGCATTGTCGTCTGTAATTGTTGCGATCCTGGCATCACACTTTTCGCAATCAAGTCCGCAACAGCCAATCAGTTGGTTTTTGTTTTTCATCGTTTTCTCCATAGCGTTTCCTATATAACAAAGAATTATTGAACTCTTTGCATAGATAAAATTTCAGTTTTACTTTGTAAGAACCTTCTTACAATATTTATGTGCTCCACAATGTGGACATACTAATTTTCGCTTTGTAATTGTATGAGGTCCCATAATATATGACTTCATATTTGGAACAAATCTATTATTACATTCAGGACACTCATAGGCTCCTGCTTTTATATCAAGGACACAGGCAATTGCAATTCCTCCAACCAACACAACAAAACCTATCCCTATAAGAAGTACTCTAATCCAGTTCTCTATCTCCAGCATCCCCGACAATATAAATAATGGAACTGCCGCTATAATTGTAAGTCCTGCCACCATTGCTGATAGGACAATTTTCTTTTTACTTTCCTGTGCTTCTTTGACTAAATTCACCATATTTTTCTCCGCTTTCTTTATATAATCTTCTACGCTCCCCCGTAGAGTAACATTTTAAATTTACTTGTTGCGCAAGAACAATGTTCTTAACTATTGTTCCTTTTTAACCATGTCATCCATTGCGTCTTCCCCCTTTCCTATCTGCAAATACGCTCCTTTTATCCATTCGCTTTTTTCTTTCTGCGTTCTGCAATCCTCCGGTTTATCTTATCTGCCTCTTCTTTCTCGAGATACCACTTCACAAGTTCTTCCGTTACTCTCATCGTTTTTCCTTTCCGGCTCCATAGCTAATGTCCTTATTCTCACAACCATATCTTCTATAGCCTTTGCCCCCGCACTATTTTCCTGCGCTGCTGCGGTTACATGTTCAATTGCCTGGTAATTGCTCCGTGTATTAACATTTACCTGCGGTACGCTCACAAAGCATTGTAAAAATAGCAGCAACTGCAATTAACACCATTGCTCTTCACAATAGTTACAAATATAACCGCACAGATTGCCAGCAAATATTTAACATATGCACCTTCCAATTTTGCAATATTCACAATGTCTGTACCAGGACTCCACTTCGTTCTTCCATACCAGCTACCTCTCCATATATTATTTGGCAATTTGCCACTGTAATTACTCTATCGTGATTTGATTTCATTGTCTATATACAGACAACTAACATGCATAAAATGGATACCAAAATGCATCCGTCTTTATGCATGTGAAAGTTTCGGAAAATAAAGTTTTTCCTTCTCGATACTTTTTAGCTGCTCCCCGAAATAAAACAGCCTGTAATCGTCGGATCCATCATATTTCTCTGCCTCGCACATATCCATGTCCTTCAGATCCGGCACGAAACCAAGCTGACATTTATGATATTCCCCTCTCACTCTCTGCAAAACATCCGAAAGTGCCACTTGATTTTCACAGATGATACTCTGTAAAAATAGTGTATCCCCCTCTGTCTCTGCTACGATAAAACAGTCCATATCCTTTGCATAATATACATTTTCCATATCTGCAGTATAAAACATCTGCAAACCAAATTTGTTGATCTGCTCCATAGAAGAATTTGCTGCACTGTGCCGGATCATGTCCATATATTTTTGCTTCATCTGCACATCTGCAGTATTTACCGGGACAAACCACTCTCCCTTAGACCTGTTCCTGCAAAACTCCTCTTTGACCTTATACTGATACTCCGTTTCCCTTGAAAAGCCACACTTATCATAAAAGTCTAACGCATCCAGATTGGCAAACAGATAAAATCCGTCACAACTATCCTTGTACTGTTTCACCACATGCTCGATCAGTTTTCTTGCCAAGCCCTGTCTGCGATATGCCTCATCGGTCATGACCGTTCCGATCTGTATGTAATTTCTCTCTACACCATTCTGAAGAAAAGTCATCCGATTTGCGGATACATTTGCAATTATTTTTCCATCCTCAATAAAGGAATAGGGAATATAATCTCCCTCAAAATATCCACCTGTCACCCAGTCTTCAAAATCGAAGAAGAATGTTTTTCTTGTCAATTCATTCAGTGCGTGGCGCATGGTATCCTCACGCATGTAATCGCTTACTAATTCCATGTTTTAACCCTCCTCTTTTCCCTTTTGATCCTTAAAGTTAAAAGCTGCAATGCAACACCCAAAAGCACCTACCCACACTAATGCAGCGTAAATTCATTGATCTATAAGACCAAATATGCAGCCGGCTATCACCAGCAATATGCCTGCTGTTCTTAATAAACGAATTGCTTTTTCAAACATCTTCCCCTTCCTCCCTGTCAATTCCTTTCTTCTCTCGAAATCAATTTAAAAAGTTTGATTGTTTTAACAGCTCATTCTGACCAGGTCTTATAAAGGGTTCCTTAATTTCTTTACTTAACAACTGACTGTATGCTTCTACCTTACGAAATGTATTTCCTAACATTTCCCGCCTCCTATAATCTCTAATCGCTTCCATATCAAACTCCGCATAAAAAATCCCCTCTGTTTTATCGTCAGCCAGCAATACTGTATTATCAACACACTCTCCATTTCTGTCCCAGCAAATCGGGCTAAATGCACAGGAACATCCAGCATTATCTCCATTCGGATTTGCCATAGCAACTGCAACCATATTTTCATATGCTCTTGTAGAAAGTGCTCGGATTCTTGGCTGCATAGAACCACAATCATTTGGTACAAGAATGATTTCTGCACCTTTTAACATCAGTATTCTTGCACTTTCCGGATACTCTCTGTCATAGCAAATCATAACGCCCAATTGTATTCCCTCAAAATCGCACACCTTAAATTCCTTCCCTGATTCAACATTTCTTTCATCGGCAAAATCACAGGTATGTACCTTTGAGTATTTCATTAATATATTGCCTGATTTATTGATAACAAAGGCTGAGTTCTGCGGTTGCTTATTACCTTTTGTAAATGCCGTGAGTACTACACCTATTTTATATTTTTTCGCTTTCTCGCATATTTTTGCAATGCTTTTATCATCATCTGCAATGCTTTTCTCATACGACATAGGCAGATCATACCCGGTAACAAAGCATTCCGGCAGCAAAAGAATATCTGCATGATTTTCCGATGCCTCTTTCATTGCCATAATAATGCTTTCCATATTCTTTTCTATTTGTGCATTAAGGGCTCGTTTTTGTAATATTGCAACCTTAAACATTTTTATGTTCTCCTTTCACTAACTCTCAACATATATTTTTCTTTCAAATATCATAAACAAAACGCGGAACCAATCCATTTTTCTTTTCGGATCAGCTCTGCGTCTCAGCGTCTGGCTCATTTATGATTTGTGTTTCATCAACAGGTGATGAAACTAATGTAACCTGCCTTAATACACTTTATTGAATAATTCTCTGACGAACAGGATTCATAAAAACATCCGCAATTTCTGTTTTTATTAAGTTTCTTCTCCTTTTATTCTCTATTTTGATTATATTCTCATTTTTGATAATGTAAAGTGTTATTTTCTTTTTGTATTTATTATCACTACAGAAAAGACGCAGATGAAAGCCAGTTAGTTATTTACTGGTAATCTTTCCCCTGCGTCTCTGGTGCTTCCATTATCACTGGTCATGACTCACAAATCATTCCATCCGATAGTTTAATAACATTTTCACATTTCATTGCAACATCCATATCATGCGTTACGATCACAACTGTTTTTTTCAATTGATGCATCTGGACAAAAATATCCATAATCTCTCCGGCAGTTTCCTGATCAACATTACCGGTTGGCTCATCTGCAAGTATCAGATCCGGATCATTGATCAATGCTCTTGCGATTGCGACACGCTGTTTTTGCCCACCTGAAAGCTCTGTTGGCAAATGCTTCTCTCTTTCTTCCAATCCTAACATGGAAATAAGGGAGTGATAATATTCCATATCTATTTTTTTCTTTGCAATTAATCGTGGAAGCAAAATATTTTCCTTCGCCGTGAGTTCGTCAATCAGTCTAAAATCCTGATATACAAACCCGACCTCCATATTGCGATATTTCGCCTGTTGCCCCGCATTATAATGGCTAATATCAGATCCCTTAAAGAAGATCTTCCCCTCTGTTGGCAGATCAAGTAACCCGATCATATTCATCAAAGTCGACTTTCCTGAACCGCTTTTCCCAATAATAGCGTAATTATGTCCCTGTTCAAGTTCTAAATCAATCGACTTTAATGCCTGGACCTGATTCTTTTTGCCTTTTCCATATACCTTACTTACATTTTCAATCTTAATCATAGCACTCATTCGCATTTATTCCTCCCTTCCTTTTGTCCGCATGTGCAGATAATAACAATTGTACCAATAATAAGTAATGAAACTGCTACACTTACCAATACTGTCTGTAGAAGATTACCATTCCATAAATCATACTTTGGAATGGCTTCCACCCACGGCTTGCTAAGTATGAGTGCATCATATGTATCATTCTCATACGCATTCCGCATCAAGTCGTTTGCATATGCTGCAATTCTGGAATACACCCACACAGGCAGTATACTGATGCATCCTCCAAAAAGACCTATTTTTCCAAATCTCATCCAAAGAAGAAGTCGTATTTTCCTTTTTGTCATTCCCAAATCATTTAATAACATTCTTTCTTTTTTCATGGAAAAAATATTCATGGATATCGTATTGCCCGCACTGAGAATGCTTAACAAAATTAACACAGCAAGCAACAGGTAAAAAATAGCCATCACTCTTTTGCTGATCATCTGTTTTTCCCGAAGTATACTAAACACATCTATTTGCGCCATATACTTAGCCTCGCTGACATATTTTGACCATGTCTTATCAAAGGATTTTAATGCAGTATCGTTGTATTTTTTCAGTGTAACTCCTACTCTGGTATAATTTTTATTAGGAAGTTTCCATTTTGTAAATGCATCTGTTGATGTTAGAACATTAACAGTGTTCACGCCATTATCGTCCTCAAAATAAAACGAATCCAAATCAGCATCAACCAGTACAATTCCACCGATCCTTGCATCCAATGGAATCATTTTTTCAAAGCACAAAAATTCTTTTGTCACATTTTGCACGGTAACCTTATAACTGCTTTTTTGATTCTCGTATCCTTTTGGAATCTGTCCTAACATGCATTCTGTGCTCTCATCTAACGCCTTATCTCTTATAAAGTCTACCAATGGTAACTTGTCCCCCACCTTAAAGTAACTTGCCAGATCCTGATCCGTGACCATCAATAGAACTTCCTCTCCTGTTTCTATCTTCTTTCTGTCTATCTCTCCCGCAATAAGATTATTTTTTGCAAAAGACATCACTTCCTCAGTGGAGAGTCCGATGGTTGGCGTATGAAACACCTGCTTCTTTTTCAGATCTACACCCAGATACTTCAAATACTCAACACTTGCCAGCGCATCAATCTGATCATTCACAGAATCACTTATTGCTTCTGAAACTTCTGACTGTTGCATCAGCTTATTTGACAACATATCCGTCTTATTAACCACAAGAGCGGTAGAATAATCTACAATTGCCCCCTTTGCACTTTTAACATTCTCGTTTGATTTTAACTCTTGAAACATCTCCGTAGTTACTCCGCTATTATGCATATATTGTAAATAACCGGAATACACATCTACCGGTGACTGTTTCATATAGTAATCAAACCCCTTTATTCTTGCCTCTTTCAATTGAGCATCATAGTTGCCTGTATCGTCAGCAATCTTACATTGAAAAAATTGATATCCAAACACTGCCGAAACAAGCACAAGGCATATTATAATATTAGGCAGTATACGATACCTGATTTTGTCAATTCCCATGTAATGATTTAAAAGATAATAGAGATTTTTACACTCAAATTTTCTTTTCTTCTTTGTGACTTTCTTCATTTCATATTGTATTGGTTTCATACGAATTAACTGCACAAGGTTGATGATTGTAGCAACGACAACACTAACACCAACAACAAAAGCAGCAGTGGTATATGGGTTCCATGTCACCTTGTTAATATACGTAATATAAAATGAATCAAAATCAACCACAGATAGTAAATGTATATTTAATAAATCATTTGCGAGGCTGATAAGAAATTCATATCCCCATTTTCCACAAAAAATTCCTGCTAATATGGTCACTGCCAATACAATCAACATTTCCATACTATAAAACAGTGCAATCTTTTTGCTATTCATTCCCAGCCGAAGCAGAGTCCCATAGTAATCATACTTTCTACGGATATCCATACGAATCGAGTCAAATATCCCCACCAAAACCAGTATAAAAATTAACAGCAATAATACCGGCATAAGATACTTTGTATATCCATCGACTGATATATTTCCATTTTCCATACTGCTTGAAACAACATTTGCCAAACTATCTCCATTCGTATCTGCTCCCAGTATATTTGCTATTGTCCATTCTCTGCCAAAAGACCTGTCAGTAGTAATATGTAAGTCTGATAATAAATCAGAATCATCTAAATAGGACTGTACTACATTGGCAGAATTTTCCTTTTTTACTACATCCGCCAAAATATGTATTCCTTTTGGATTCTTTACTTCTTCCGGATAAATATATGCATATGGGAAATTTACATTGTTCATATTACTGGTAGAAAACATTTCTTCCGGATAAAATCTTGTATCATATGTTTCACCTGTATCCTGTTTTTGAACCTCTATAATTCCAACCAATGTATATGTTACATTTTCTGACGTATCATCGCATGTCAATTGAATCTTTTGTCCTAACTTTTCCGCCAAACCATTCGATTTTAACGTGATACGATCTATGCATATTTCCCCTTTTTTATTCGGATACCTTCCTTTCACCGGATTAACATAATACATATCCTCTGTTTTTTGATCCTTAACCGCACCAACTTCAATACTATTTCCGGTTTCCAAAAAGCGATACTTTCCCTGATCAAAAACATACCCCAACTCCGAAAAACGATTGTCTTTTTCAATAACATCCTTTAATTTATCACTCACTTGACAGAAAGCAACATCATAATTGCCATAATCTGATAAAAGTGTATCTGCATATAGCAGCTTTCCTGTCCTCGTTAATAACAGGGAGATTACAATTGCAATAACCCCTAAAAAAATCGTGCAACCAAACAATGCAAAATTTCTTTTCGACTTTTTTATATCTGTTCTAATAAATCTCCAAAATAGCTTCATAAAATTCCTCCCCCAAAAATTTTATTGTAATAACTTATAGATTTATTTTAAATAACTATTGTTTAAGATTCAATGTGATTTTTGTTTAAGATTTGTTTAAGATTTGCTCAAAATTTCCCCCGACAAAGTATGCCCTGTCAAGTTAAATACTATTATGACTATCTACATGTCTGATATACCATTTATACTCAAAGTTTTTTCATAATACTAATAAACTGCAACACTGCATCAAAGAAATCTCTTTCACAAAGTAACCTTCCGGGAATCCAGTTGTCAATATATTATTTTGTTGCATCTGTAAGCTGTGTATGACCGTCATGTCTACGATTGATCCAACTGTTTGATGGCAGGATTGCACTTCATAATCGTTAATGTGACAATTCCTATTACTCCTGCAATAACAAATATTAAGCCTATTCCGGAACCACTCTGCCGTCCAACAAGAAATATTATCATATTTTGATGCAAAGACATCTTTTTCATAAATGGTTCAAAAATATAATCAGCCAGCATACCTCCCATTAAAAATCCTAATGGTGTTAATGCCTGTGTAATCATGCCTTGCAAAGAAAAAACACGACCTTGCATCGTTGTATCAACTTTTTCTCTTATAATAATTGTCTGATATGTATGATATATTGGACTTCCAAAGCATCCAATAAATACCACGATACACCACCACACGAGATTTCTTCCCATTCCAAACAATGTAATTCCAAGCAAACATAGATAACTGCCAAAATACATGACCGGCAATTTTTTATGAGGCTGCTTTAAGATAGACAATAGAACGCTTGCCACGATACAACCTATTGCCATAAACGAGGAAACAATTCCCACGATCGTTTCATTATTGTTCGTTCTTGCCAAAAGAAGTGGTGTGCACATACCATCAAAGGAAATTGCGCCTATAAATTCCAAAATGCAATACATCACAAAAAGCATCAAAATCGGTCGATTACCAGCTATAAAATCAAGGCCTTCTTTCAACCCATTCCATATTTCTGAAATCGATGTCTGATTACCCGAAGAAATTTCATCAGGTATCTCCACAACAAATAGTAATACTAAAAAGGCAAATAGGAAGGTGCTCAAATCAATTATCAAAATCCATTGCAAGCCCAATGTATTAAGAATGGTGGTTGCCAGAACTGGCTGAAATATACCAACTAATGCGCCCATTGTTGATTGAATCCCACCAATTCTTGCATAATCTTTTTGATCCACCAATAAGGTTACCGTAACTTGAGAAGCGGGATTTTGAAATGCATTCATAAATCCATTGATCACATTTACCAGACACAATACCCATAACTGTAAACATCCCAAAATATAACAACTCAAGAGAATGACAGAACCTGTTGCTGCAATCGAATCGCAAATAAGCATGATTTTTTTCTTATTCATTTTATCAGCAACCGCTCCACCGAAAAGACTTACAACGAGATATGGCACTGTACTGCATATTGCCAGTAAAGACGCCGACATCACCTGTCCACTATTAGAATACATCCAAATAACAGTTGCAAATCCAGTCATGGAAGTTCCCAGTTCTGACACCGTTTGGCTAATAAAAAAAATCATAAAATGATACATCTTATTTTTTGTTCTTTTCATAAGTAATTTCCCCTTTGATCTTCTACGACTTCGTTATCATAGTGATCAACCGGCTATCAGACGCATACATCAGTATTTGGCAGTCACTATGTTCACTTGCCTTTGCGCCCATTATAGCATTTAATTACGACAACTAGCTGTCGTAATTAGACAAAAAATTTCTTGCCGTATCAATCAATTCCTTTTTATATTCCTCTGGTGCTACTACTTTTACACGATCTCCAAAACTTAATAAAAGTGCTTTCCATAATCGTTCCTTTGCTGGCACACCAATAAAAGTTCTACACACTCCATTCATCATTTTCTCTATTTGACAATCCGGAAAATATTCTTGTATTAAACCACTTTCCTGCTCTTGAAAGTGTACTTCAATATTTATACAAGTTTTGTAATAATTTTGTTCACTTTCTTTCATACGCTCTTCGATATCTCCATGATCTGCCATAGATTTTTTATTTAATATTTCAACATCTTTCATTCGCGCAACCTTAAAAGTATAATATTTCTCCTTTTCATCACGATACGCAAAAAGATACCATGCATACCATTTATAATATATTGCTAAAGGTTCAACTGTCAGATCAGATTCTTTTCCACTGGCATTTCTATAATGAAAAGAAATATATTTCTTCTCTGTTATCGCTTGTTCCAATGTTTTATTAACATTTTGAACCTGTTGATTCTCTTTTGTAACACCAAAATCCCAAAAAATCCTTTGCCCACCTTCTTTTCCGATGATGGAATTGTATTTTTCAATGATTGAGTCCAATGTATGATTCGTATAGGAAGTTGATAAAGTTTCCAGTGCCTTAATAATCATCTGTTGTTCATCATTTTTAATATTTGTATTTTTCAGTTTATATGTTGATAAAATAGAATAACCACCATTTTTTCCATTATCCGAATAAATAGGTATGCCACAAGACGCAATATTCACCATATCGCGCTGAATCGTCCGAACCGATACATCATATTTTTCAGCTAGGGTTTTCGCTGAAACCTTATCATGATTGAAAAGATAAATAATAATTCCAAGTATTCTATCAATTTTCATTTCTATTTCTCCCATTATAAATGTTGTTGTCCTTTCAGTATCATATCTACATACTGATTTACAAAGAACAACTTCTTGATGACTACATCAAAATTATACCAAATGAACCATTATCCTTCTACAAGAACTATTGAGCAATCCGCTTTTCAGATGATATCTTCACCTTCCAAGATTTGACATTCCTCTTTATATATTGTATATTAATTTAGCTTTCTAATAATTAGATTTCCAACAAAGGAGGGTGCTATGCAGGAAACACTTCATTATCTTTTAATGTCCGATCATCTTATGATACAAAAGGCTCTTGTATCAAGTGTGAAAGATACCGGATTGACACCAGGGCAGCCTAAAATACTCGATTATCTGCTGCATCATGATGGAGCGATCCAGAAAGAAATCGCCATGTTCTGTCACATTGAGCCCGCATCTTTGACTACTATACTAAATGGCATGGAGAAAAAAGGCTATATCGAGCGAAAATCTGTTGAAAACAATCGTCGCTCGCTTCACGTATATCTCACCAAAACCGGAAGAGAATACGCTGACCGGCTTAACCTTGAATTTGCCAAAATTGAGTCTAAAGCATTAAAAGGATTCAGCGAAACAAGCAAGCAGCAATTATATGATCTGCTCGGTCGTATCTATCAAAATATGGTAAATATTAACAAGAAAGAAGGCACTAACAAATGAAACACTTAAACGTAAGACTTCCTATGTATTTTATTGGACTTTTCGTAATGACTGTCGGTATTGCGCTTTCCGTAAAATCTAATCTCGGCGTATCCCCAGTCAGTTCCATTCCCTATACGATAACCTGCGTCTGGGGGCTGGAAATGGGAAAGGCAACGATTCTTTTTCATATTACACTGGTGCTGATCCAGCTCCTGCTTTTGCGAAAAAATTTTAAGCTGGTTCAGTTGCTTCAGATTCCGGTTGGTATCGTATTTGGCTATTTTACTACTTTTTGTAATTATATGGTGTCTTTTCTCTCATCACCGGATAATATGCTAATTCGTATTATCATGTTATTTGCCAGCACCCTATTTATTGCATTTGGTATCTTTTTATATTTGCCGACAGATCTGATCCCACTTGCCGGAGAAGGTTGTATGCAGGCAGTCTCCACCGTAACACACATTGAATTTTCTAAAGTGAAAATTAGTTTTGACTGTGCAATGGTTCTTGTATCGGCACTTACCTGCCTCGCCATTTTACATAGTCTCGGAAGTGTGGGAATTGGTACCATCATTGCCGCCGTTCTGGTTGGAACACTGGTCGGACTTATCAATCGTGCATTTGCCAAGCAGCGTGATCAGTTGCTCGGCAAAACCACAGAGACAGTTTCCCCGGTCACAGAAGCCACATCCCATTATATTCATAGGAATTGCGCATGATTTCGGACTGTCAGAAACTGCACGGATAATCGCTAATCTGTTTCAAAAGAAAATGGACATTTAAATAAGCCATTCTTCTTAAACGGGCTGTGATACGATATCACAGCCCACTTTTTGCTATTTCCAAACTTCTTCTGCAATTTCTTTTACCAGCTTAAGCTTTGCCCACTGTTCTTCCTCTGTGAGTTTGTTTCCAATCTCACATGATGCAAATCCGCACTGTGGACTTAGATATAAACGGTCCAATGGAATGTATTGCGCAGCCTGCTTGATTCTCTCTACGATTTCTTTTTTATTTTCCAGATCAGGTTTCTTGGTGGTAATGAGTCCCAAAACCACTTTTTTGTCCCCTGATATTTTTGCAAGCGGCCCAAATCCACCGGACCTCTCATCATCAAATTCGAGGTAATAGGCATTGACATTTTCTTCCCCAAATAACAGATCCGCCACACCATCATATGCACCTGAACTAAAAAATGTTGAGTGATAATTACCACGACACACATGTGTATTAATCGTAAGATCCTGTGGTGCTTCTGCCACAACATCATTATTAAGTTTTAGGATGATTCTCTTATATTTCTCTAACGCCTCTCCTTTTCTGCCCGTAAGTTCAACCGCTAACTCTGGGTTTACCATGCCACCCCATACGCAGTCATCAAACTGCAGATTTCGGCAGCCAGCCTCATAAAGTTCCTTGATAAACTCACCGTAAGCCTTAATGACATCCTCAGCAAATGCTTCCTCTGTGCCGTATATTTTCAAAATGTCTTCCAAAAGCTGTGTTCCGGTAAAATAAGCATAAAACTGTCCCGGAGATGGTATTGTCTGTTTGGCAACGGTATTTTCATCTTCCAGTGCCTTTACAAATTTAAAATGTTCAACAAATGGGTGATTCTTTACGGAAATTTTTCCAACCATATAGGTATCGTCAATCATGGCAGCTTCCGCATCAAACGTGGTATTTCCATCTACTGTTTTTTTATGTTCGATCCCTTGAAATCCCCACATAAAATCCAAATGCCATGTTGCTCTTCTGAACTCTCCATCTGTGATCACATGATATCCAAGCCCTTTTATTTTGTTGACAAGTTGTATAATGCACTCATCTTCTACGCTCTTCAACTGTTCTGCACTGATTGTTCCGTCCTCATAATCTGCTCTTGCTTTCTTTAACTTTGCAGGTCTCAAAAAACTTCCGACATAATCGTATCTAAAAGGTGTTTTCAAATTACTCATCTTGTTCTCCTTTCATTGCATCATATATACAAAGCTATTATAGGCAACATAGGAATCTTTGCATAATACTAAAAAAGAGAGTTTCCCATAGCTTTTTTCTATGGAAACTCTCATTTTTCATTTTACATAATTGCTGAATCGACTGCCCTTACCTTTATGTTAATACTAAAGTTACTTTTCTGTTGTATTAAGCACGTAAATCGTACTTCTTGAAGCGCCCTCCTTTCTTAACCAACCATCCTCTATCATATTGAACAAAATCTCTCTAGCCCGACGTTGTTTCAAATCAAGAAGTGTCATAACTTGTGCCCTTGTGATATATGCATTTTCCAAAACGTATCGGTAAATCTTTTGTTCCTGCTCACCTCTCGGCAATTCTCCGGCGGTTTTCCGGCGGTTCTCCGGCGGTTCTCCGGCGGTTCTCCGGCATTCCTCTGATATTTCATTGTATAGCACCGACTGATCTCTCACACAATCGGGATAACTACTATTATCTGGACTGTTACTATTATTTCGATAAATATTGATCCGCAAATCTACTTCTCCACCAATAAACACTGGCTCTCTCAGTCCTGCTGCTTTTACCTTTCCAATAATTCTTGGTATTCCACTCCCCCAATGTTCAATCAAGTTCATATATGAAAACGCACTTGCAAGCGCCTCATTTCTTATTTGTGAATATCCCTCCTTCATTCGCTCCAAAGTCTGCCCCATTGGAAGCTTGCCTGGAGAAGTAATTTCTAACCGATCATCGTAGATTGCGACCTGAATATTCCCATGATCCAAATAACTTCGATGCACAGCCGCATTGATGATCAACTCACGAATAGCATCTGGCGGAATTTCATAAACATCTTGTCGATATATTCCGACAATATTCGCTCCCAAATGAATATTTCGAAGAACATATTGAAAAGCCTGCTCTATTTGCTCCCAAATTGGGCCATCATACTCCCGTCGATCCACAAAAACCTCTTTCGTCGACCCCTTAAACACACCACACTGTGTTGCAGTATGAAATGCACCTGCCCCTGTTAAAATTGCATAGGCATTTGTTGGATAATCTTTGCCATCACGCTCTATAAGAATTCCCCAAGAACGCAGCTGCTGTCTTCCCACCTCTTTCACAGATTCTTTCTGAACTTCATTATTTGCATTTTTGACCGCCTGTTCCTTCATAGATTGACAGAGAGAATCAATATCATCATCTGTAATGCTTAATCCCATACATAAAGTTTGATCAAAATGGCGATTGCTCCCCTCAAACATCAATTCCTTAATCATATAATCATCTGCAAGCCGGGTGGTTCCTGCAACACGAACGTACACTCCCCCCTCTTTTCCCAATGTCTTAATGTAATAAGGGCGCTGTCTTCCTGCTGAAATTTCAACTACAATGACCGTCTTATTTTCCATTGTTTGTAAAGTAATATCTGGAATAATCGCTGGCTCGCAGCTATCTGACACAGCGTTTGCAATAGCATCCATCATCCCAAACACTTCATCTTTCGGAACTCCCACTACTTCTCTGGTTTTATCTGCAATCCCAAATATAATTTTTCCGCCCATTCCATTTGCAAAAGCAATGACCGACTTCATATAATTAATGCTTCGTTCCGGCAATTTTTCTTTGAACTCTACATTCTTAGATTCGCCGACAAGAATTTCCTGCAATGTCATAGCATCATCCCCCAAACTCTATTATTAAACTAATTGTCTGTCTCCATCTCACATTATAATTATTTTATAATGAATACATCAAAAAAACAACCTTTCATAGTATTCACCTTATCACCTATAATTCAATAAAATATATGCTACACGTCTCTGTCAAGCTTCTAAAAAACTACTCTGCCCGCCATTCTTTTAATGCCGCAGAAAGCTTTTTGTCAATATCTTTTCTCGTTGCCTCACACTCCTTCGGATATTCTTTGGCTGCTCTAAAAATAAACCGCAGCACAAATTTTAGTCCTACAGGCAATGCCGTACGGAGCATGGATTCCGGCAATACAAAATGAGTTCCGTGCTCATACACAAGCGGTACATATTCACAAGTATGAGGTCGCTCTTTTAATCGTTGGTCCATGCGGCGGATATATTTTCCTGCTTCCCAGAAAGAATCATCCTCCGCACCCACAAGAAAAAGTTTTCCTTTAATATTCTCGACCTTGATCATTTCCTCTTCCGTATGCTCTCTTGCTTTCTCGGAATCAATAAACAAACAGGTGCTTCGCTCGATATCACCGGAGCCTTTTGTCTCCTTTTCAATCTTCTGCCAGTACACCGGATGTTCATACACAAACGGCATGTAAGGCAGTGGCTCTCCTTTCCATGAAATGGTAGATTTCCCTGGAATCGGCCATTCTTTGCAGCCATCTTTATTTCCCTGCTCAAATCCCTGCCATACAAAATCACTGGCTGTAAGCGCAAAGGTCAAGGTAATATCCGGGAAATAAGAAGCTGCGACCAGCGAATCCATCCCCGCCGTGCTCATTCCCATAATGCCAACTTTGCGATTGCCGTTAGCCTGCAGCCATTTGATCGCTGTCTCGATTCTTTCTAACGGGTTATTGACATGACTATAATTTTTCTTACCGGGAGATACGCACAAAGCATTCACTCCATTTTTATGTAACCATTTTGCCCCACACTTTGCCATGTAATCATTTGGATCATCTCCAAATAAACCAATGACCGTACAATCAGATCCTGTGGGATTTTCATAATAAGTTCCATAGAAACCATCTCGTTCAATTTCAAAAAACAGCTTTTTCATCACAATTTCTCCTATGCCACTTGCAAAGACTCGTTCCATATTTTGATGTATGCCTGTCTGACATTCATCATTTACGCCTTATTCAAGTTAGCATATACTAACCAGATTGTCAAACTTTCTTCCCACTTGATCCTACGCTACAGTCCTAACGGTATAAACTTTCTGACATTCAATTTTACGCTGCATTCCTAGCAATATAATAATGTCTCTTCCCGCATTATGGTTACATTTAAAATAAATCCAGCATATTGTCCAAATAAATCTTTTCACGAACCACTAGCTGATATTCCGGCTTTGTCAGGTAATAAAGCAAAAATTCTAAGATCAATGCACTGCCGAGTCCCCGTCCCTCAATCTTAAAATTGGTAAATCCCATCGGCAAATACTTTTCTTGTATATCAGTAACGCCAATAAAGCCCGGATTTTTCATCGCTTTCGAAAAACGGTACCCTTCTTCCAGATCATTGGCTGTGCAACGATACCCGCAGCCGCTTTGTCCTAAATTTTTGCGGCTGACCGCTTCATAACAAAGCTTCCTATCTTTGCAGGCAAACGAGCAGCACTCGTTGCACAAAAATTCCACTTTATCTTTCTCTGATTTGGATAATGTCTGTAACTTATCAAACTGTTTATTGAAACGAAAATCCGGCACGACATAGCGAAAATCATCCCGCTTTACTTCGCTCACAAATTGCTCGAAATCCGTCAATACCTTTGTCGTTGAAGATACAAAATAAAGCTCCGGATAGTTTTCTTGTAAATATTCTAACAACAAATCTGAATGAATGATAATGCCATTTTGCACGCCTTTATTTTCAGCAAATAATGCACAAAGGGCATTACATGTTTCATCCGACAGGTGTTCTTTTCGTAGTAGGGAATTACTAAAAGTTAAACGACCTGATATTCCATATCGACGCAATAATGCTAGCACTTCTTCCGGATCTTCCGCACCAAACGAAGTTCTTCCTCCACCCCAAAGGCAATCGACAGGTGCACCATAAATAGAGCCGATTTCACACCAGTTATAAAAATACTCCCTGTGTTCATAAAACAGCGATAAAAACAGGCGATATAATTCATAAAATTCAAACAATCCGGGCAAATGAAAGTACGCAGTCTTATTTATTAAATTGTTCTCTTTCATTCTGTCACCAGCCTCCGTTATTTTCTATCGTTCTATCTTGCCCTATCGCTCCCATTGTATTCTGCTATCCCCCATAGTCTCGGAAAACGCACAGTATTTATCCACAAAGCAGACAATCCACGCCTCTAGACATCGTGGCGGCAACACCGTCAATGGGAACATATGTCTCGCAATAATATTTCTCTCTTTCCTATTCAGCGAAAAATCTTTGCTTGCATTATAAAGTGCGAACGCCGGATGTCGAAATCCATGCAGCCGATGTCCGCCATCCTTTTCATGCCAGTCATATAAAAAATAATCGTGCAGCAAGGCCCCTCGCACTAATGATTGTTTATCAACTGGCAGACGAAAATTTTCTGCCAACAGAAGGCTCTTATAGGCAACGTTAACACTATGCTCATAGACCGATGTACTTCCATGCTGCATCGCATTCTGCTCCTCCAACAAACGTCCCTGCTCACACAATTGGTGTATCGCTTCATCTAACAAGTCATAATTTTCTTCCGATAACTCTACCTTTCGATTCATACAGCCCCTCATTTCTGTTATCTAAGTCATATGCATCAAGTTTACAACTACTGCGATCATTATAGCACACAACATAATGCAAGCAACCCCTATCTGATTGCGCTCTAATCCCTAGATTCGATCACGATCAATTCCCCATGTGTAAACGAGATCGTTGCCGTCTGCGCTTCTGGTGCAAACTCATTGCTGATCGCACGTCCATCACCATATGTAAGCGTATAATCTTTCAGTCCATATTGAAATCCTGTCAAAGTCACCGGATACACTTCTTCGGAGAGCGGCTGCAAGGAAATATATTTACCAAATACCTGCTCTCTGTGTAAGGTTGTCTCTCCGTCAATCAAGTATAACCGATTATGCGAATCTACAATATACGCCGGGATTCCCTGCTTAAGTGGTTTCATCAAAATATTTAGATTGGATAGAAAATGATCCAATCGTCCCCCGGTAGCACCCAGAATAGTGATTTCTGATGCCCCTTCCGACAATATCCATTCCAATACCATCTGCGTGTCCGTATAGTCTTTTGCCTTAGGATACTGTACAAACTTTGCAGCCTTATCCGCAGATCGATACTCTGCCAGTGTCTCTTGCAATACACTGTCAAAATCCCCCATAATATAATCCACATTAACTCCTACTGCGTGTGCCGCTTCCAAACCGGAATCTGCACATGCTACCGTATCAAAAGACATGTCGACCAAATATTGTTTTATAAATGCAATATCATACTTTCCGCCGCTAAATAATATTGTTTTGCCAAGCATTATACTTATCCCCTCTCTTCTCTTACAGAAAGTAGTTGCTGTCCCAAAAACGGCACTGCAAACATCTTATCCCATTACACCTTATAAGATTGCTGTCCCAAAAATAGCACTGCATACATCTTATCCCATTACACTTTATAAGATTGCTGTCCCAAAAATAGCACTGCATACATCTTATCCCGTTACATCTTATAGGATTGCTGTCCCCAAAAAAGGACAGTATACTACTGCCCTCTGGTTTTCTTCAAAATATCTCTCTGTATATCATAGATGTATTTCATTAACTTACGATCTGTCATCGTCATCTCACATCCATAATAAAAGTTAAATTTATGATTGGTGGCACGTAGCTCGTCACGACGCACGACCTCTGCTCTGCAATGCAGCATACCATAAGGTGATGGAATATCGAAAAACATGCCATCTTCCAATTGAAACTCAAAGTCAGAGTATAACCCCACTCCGCTTTCACTAACATCTTTGATCACACCACGCACGATCTCTGGTTCTATCTCCTCGATAACATCTGCATTTTCTTGTTCATCTGCAGGGCTTGGTGGTTCTGATAATCTGCGAGGTGCTCCTGACACATCATAGTAGCCAATTAATGTTTCTTCGCCAATCTGGACGCGATATGCATTGCGTCGATTGTAAGAATGACCCTTATCGTTAATCTGAAATATATGCACCGGCTCTCCGTCCAACTTCGCAATGCCTGCCTTCACTTTTGTCCATTCCCACAGTCTGTCTGCATCGCGATATACAATGCATATATCATCCTCCGCATGAAACTGAAAAGCTCTTCCATTGGATGCGATCAAACTAACACATACCTGATTTGATTTGGCCTCCTCTACTTTACTGACTAACCGATAACGATAACCTTCACGATCAATATAAATTTCTAATGTTCTTCCTAATGGAATATTCTCAAGAAGCATTTTGTCCCTCCGTGTTGATTTCTTCTTGCAAAACATGAATGTTCTCCTCGATATCCCCACGAAAAACAGCGGTTCCAGCCACGACAATATCCACACCGCATGCAGCAACAGCGCGTGCATTTTCCTTTGTCACGCCGCCATCAATCTCTATTTTGAAGAACAATCCTTGTTCTTTGCGAATCTTGTGCAGCTGTTTCACTTTTTCCAAGGTCTCCCAAATCAGAGTCTGACCCCCAAAACCAGGCTCTACCCCCATTATAAGCACCATATCAACTTGATCCAAAATACCATCTAACTTGCTTAACGGTGTTTTTGGACTCAAGCACACTGCCGGCTTCGCACCACTTTCCCGAATGGCCGCAATCGTCCCCGGCAAATCAGCGCACGCTTCCGCATGCACAGTTAACCCATCCGCTCCAGCCTGACGCAAGGCGTTGACATAACGGATCGGTTCCTCTATCATCAGATGCACGTCAAAAAACATGTCTGTATGTTTCCGCAATGACGCAATCACCGGCATACCAAAAGAAATAGATGGTACAAACATTCCATCCATCACATCAATATGAAGGTAATGTATGCAAAGCTTTTGCAATTGTTTCAATTGCTCTCCCAGACAGATAAAATCTGCCGACAAGATTGACGGTGCCAACTGTTTCATATTTCTTCTCCATTCTTTCATAGACGAGTCTATGAATGCATCTTCCTATCATATCTAATAGCGTTTCCGATTTTTGAGTTCTTCATAAAATAGTTTATAATTCTCATATCGGCTACTCGACATTTTCCCCTGAGCCAATGCCTCCTTGACCCCACAATCCGGTTCGTTGATGTGAGCACAGCCAAGGAAACGGCATTGCAATGCATATGGTCTAAACTCCTGATAATATTCCCTTAATTCTTCTTTTTCCAATTCCGGCAAAAGAAGCGAAGTAAATCCCGGTGTATCCATCACATACGTTTGATCTGGCAGCGAAAACAGTTCCGAATGTCTCGTTGTGTGTTTCCCTCGCTTAATTTTGGTACTAATCTCCCCAATTGCCATATCTGCTTCTGGAAAAAGTGCATTCATTACAGAAGATTTTCCAACACCGGATGGTCCGGCAAGCACTGTTGTCTTCCCAATCAAACTTTGATGCAGCTCTTCTAGCCCCTTCCCATCGTAGGTACTGGTAAAAAAGAGCGATGCACCACTGTCTTTATAAACATTGGTGTATTCTTCTATAAAGCCATCATCTGCGGTGTCCAATTTATTAAAGCATACGCTAACAGGTACATCCTGCCACTGCATCATCAGCAGAAAACGATCCAGCAAATTGATATTTGGTTTTGGATAGGATGCTGCAAAAATAACAATCGCCTGATCGACATTAGCAACTGCCGGGCGTATCAACTCCGAATGTCTAGGCAGTATCTCCTCAATATTCCCCAGCGCATTCGCCTCGTCCAGTATTGTTACATCTACATTGTCTCCAACCAAAGGTTTGACCCTTCGGTTGCGAAACGCACCCTTTGCCTTGCATTCCAACAGACCAATGCTTGGAACGTGTACATAATAAAATCCGCCTACACCTCGAATGATCTTTCCCTGCATTACTGCCTTTCCTTCTTAAACTCTACATTGTATGGGCCACCTACTTCTACGCCATCTTTATACAACGTAATCTTACCATTGTTATCACTGTATCCCTCAACCGAAAACTTACGCGGGAAATCAGAATAACTCAAAGTTCCTGACCAGGCAGTTTTAGATTTACCATCCTGCTCTAAGACTAATTTGATGGATGCCGGAGCTTCATCTTCGTAGTCAAACGGATTGGCAGAAATCGTCAAAGAACCTGTATATTTGTACTTCGGCTCTGTCGTCGGTGTCGCAGCCGGTTTCTCAGTTGCCTTATTCTTAGATCCTAAGCTGACGGTAAATTCAATCACCGTCCCAACTTCAACCTTGGTACCGGACTTCTTAGACTGGCTGACCACATATCCCTTCTGTACTGTATCACTATATACATAAGTCGGCTCATCCGGAGCTTCCAATCCTACATCTGCTAATCGTTCTCTCGCAACCTCTAATGATTTCTTCACGAGATTTGGAACACGTACCATATCATTTTCCGGTCCCTTACTGATGATCAAAGTAACTGCTGTTCCTTTGGCTACACTGGAACCCACAACAGGATCGGTACCACATACCTTTCCTTTGGCTACGATATCACTATATTTCTCTGTGGTTCCCTTAACGGTCAAATTGCTGCTCTCTAATTGAGATGTTGCGTCTTCTAAGGATTTATTTGTTACATCCGGAATCGTAATTCCACTGGATTCCTGACTGTAATAAATAGTAACTCTCGTTCCTTCTTCTACCTCTTCGCCGGATTTCGGTTCTTGATCCGTCACGGTATTAGCATCCTCCTCAGACTCTACCGGCTTAAGCTGATATTTTAATCCTGCCTCGTCAAGCATCTGCTCTGCTTCTTCAAGTGTATGATTCACGAGATCCGGTACTGCCACTTTACCTAAAGCAGCCGCAGAAGACTGTGGATCTGCACTTGCATCTGCTGTCGAAGTCGGCGTTGGTTTCTTGTTGGAACCGCCACCCCACCAACCGGCCACTTTGCCGATCAGCAAAATAACAACTAATACAATGATCACCGCAACAACACCGCTGCAGATTTTCAAAATACGCTCTAATTTAGGATCAATGGCATCATCGTCCGATTCTTCCTCTTCATTTTCCGGCTGAACTGTACGGTCTTTTTCTGCTAAAATAGCACTCTTTTTCAACTGATCCACTTCATTTTTGTCCATAATGATTGTCGGCGAATCGTCGACAACATCGGAGATCACAACATAATCCCCATCCGGCTCTATTAACGCTCTCTTCAGATCTGCGATCAATGCAGAAGCTGTCATATAACGCATATCCGGCTTCTTCTGCATACACTTCATCACAATCTTGGATAAGCTGTGCGGAATTTCCGGATCAATTTTATCTAACGGTGTTGCCTCTTCCTGAATATGTGCAAGTGCAACAGTCACCGTGCTGTCTCCTTCAAAAGGTACTTTGCCTGACAGCATCTCATACATTGTTACACCAAGAGAATAGATATCACTCTTTTCGTCGCTGTAACCACCTCTTGCCTGCTCCGGACTGATATAATGCACAGATCCCATTGCATTAGATGTGATTGTATTTGACGTTGCTGCCTTAGCGATTCCAAAGTCTGTAACTTTTACTTTGCCCTCTTTGGAAATAATGATATTCTGTGGTTTAATATCACGGTGAATAATGCTGTTATCATGTGCAGCCTGCATACCCTGTGCGATCTGCACACCGATCCCTATCGCCTCCTTGACATCGAGACGACCTTTCTTTTCAATAAAGCGCTTAAGCGTAATACCCTCCACAAGCTCCATAACGATGTAATACAGATCGTCATCTTCACCAACATCATACACATTTACAACATTCGGATGTGACAATCCCGCTACGGACTGCGCCTCCCCTCGAAATTTGGAGACAAACTTTGCATCATTACTATATTCCGGTTTTAAGATCTTGATCGCCACGAAACGGTTTAATCTCTGATCTCTCGCTTTATATACATCCGCCATTCCGCCGGATCCCACGCGGTCAATAATCTCATATCTCTCGCTTAATAACATTCCTGGACTTATCATTTCTACCCTTACCTCCTCTTAGCTTATACCTCAGCTAACACAACGGTAATATTATCATTACCGCCGTTCTCATTAGCTCTAGCCACTAACGACTCTGCCGCTGTCTGCAGAGTATCACTATTCTTTACAATGTATTCCATATCTTCATCTTCAATCATATTGGACAAGCCATCACTGCAGAGCATGATAACATCCCCTTGCTCTACATCAATTTCAAAGAAGTCAGCCTGGACTTCTTCATTGATGCCAAGGGCTCTCGTAATAATATTTTTCTGCGGATGTATCCTTGCCTCACTCTCTGTAATATTGCCCTGTTTGACCATTTCCTCTACCAAAGAATGATCATCCGTGATCTGCTCAATCCCATCTCGTATCAAGTACAATCTGGAATCCCCAATGTTGGCAATATACAGTGTATTTTCCTCTAATGTGCAGGCTACCACGGTGGTACCCATGCCCTCATATTCTACGTGTGACGCAGACTCCTCAAAGACTGCTTTGTTCGCAGCTGTAACTGCTTCCTCAAACAAGGAAACCGGCGTCTTATGAGCGCTCTTCTCCAGCGACTGCACCATTGTCTCTACACATAAACGTGACGCATAGTCTCCAGCTCTATGTCCGCCCATACCATCTGCCACGATCAACAGATTTTGGAAACTACCAACAGGTTCAGTATTGCAATACATATAGTCCTGATTCATAGATCTCTTGCTGCCTATATCTGTCTTTGCATATGCTTTCATGTAGTTTCCCCTCCTTTGTTTATAATCAACCTTACATGTATACTATCTAACATATTTTATCATAATAGTGATGTAGTGTCAAAATCTGACGCTTTTTCCATTTATTTCACAACTGACACGAGATTTATCTTCCACGAATTATATATTTTTACCGCGCAGCTGACCACAGGCAGCATCAATATCGCTTCCCATCTCTCTACGGATCGTTGCGGTAATATGCCTGCTCTCCAATATTTTCTGAAACTCCAATACTTTGGTACGCTTGGATCGTTCTCCCATACGCCCTTCCACCGGATTCAGTGGAATCAGGTTGACATGGCAATTCAGACCGTGCAGCAAAGCCGCCAGCTCCTCTGCATGTTCTGCACTGTCATTCGTCCCATCCACCAAGCTATATTCAAATGTAACTCGGCGTCCGGTGTGATCCACATACTCCCGGCATGCTTTCAAGATCTCTGCGATCGAATACCGATTGGCAACCGGCATCATTTCCCGGCGCAGTACATCATTCGGCGCATGCAATGAGATTGCAAGTGTGATCGTTAAATCTTCTTTCATCACACGATAGATCCCATCTACAAGACCGCAGGTCGACAATGTTATATTTCGCTGACTGATATGCAGTCCCCGTTCATCCGAAATCATTCGAATAAAACGTACAACATTCTCGTAGTTATCCAAAGGCTCTCCAATTCCCATAAGGATCACGTTAGAGACACGTTCTCCGGTGATCCGCTGTACCTCATAGATCTGCTCTAGCATTTCCCCGGTTGTCAGACAGCGATTTAAGCCGCCTACCGTGGACGCACAAAAACGACATCCCATCCGGCAGCCCACCTGAGTGGATATACAAACGCTATTGCCATGATGATATTTCATCAACACTGACTCTACTTTATTGCCGTCACTAAGCTCCATCAAAAACTTGTTCGTACCATCTGCGGAAATCTGCCGCTTTACCATGGTACAACCATTTAACGCCGCCTGCTCCCCTAATTTATCACGAAACGCTGCGGACAGATTGGTCATACTCGCAAATTCTTTGACCATTTTTTGATGCATCCACTGATATAACTGCGTTGTGCGAAATTTCTTTTCTCCAAGATCTTCCACAAACTGCTGCAACTCAGCAAATGTCATGCTTTTAAGATCCACTTTCTGCATCTGTCCACTCCTTCTTTCCTAATTACTTTGTCATATTCCTTTTCGCTGAAATTTCGCCACAAAGAAACCATCCGATCCATTTCCCGGCAACACTTGCAAATATCCCTCTTTACCGGTCTTTCCTCGCAGCGATTCCGGAAGGTCTTCCTCTATCGAAACCGGCACAAACGGAAGTGTCTCTTTGATCCACGAAACGTTATCATTATTTTCTTCTCTTGCAACGGTACACGTACTATATAGCAATATACCACCCGGCCGTACATATTGGCTGACAACCCGCAAGATCTCGCGCTGCAGCGATGCCAGCTCATCAATATCTTCCCGATGCGTGTGATATTTAATATCACATTTGCCACCGATGACTCCCAGTCCGGAACACGGCAGATCTGCGATCAAAACATCCACCGAATCGATCCAATCTTTACGAAGGATCCTGGCATTCTGACGGTACAGTTCGCAATGATCTACCCCGGCGCGCTCCATATTTTCCTGAATCAAATGCACTTTCGTCTCGCTTAAGTCACAAGAAAAGATCACACCGGTACCTGCCAATAAATCCGCTGCGTGCAGAGATTTGCCGCCCGGTGCTGCACAAACGTCCAATACCTCTTGTCCCGGTTTGATCCCGGAAACAGCACCAACAAGCATCGAACTTTCATCCTGCACCTGCAGTCTTCCTCTCGCAAACGCCTCCATAGAATCCACGCGCTCAAAGCCGGATAAATGAAGAGCATACGGAAACCATTTCCCGGGCTGTACTGTTACCTGCTGCCGCTCCAAAGACTCTATGATCTCAGGAACCGCAAGATCCGGATTTCCGCTCGGATTTTGCAGATTCAGATTGCACCGCACGGTTACACCACTTTCCTTCTGCATAAACCCCTGCAGGATCTGTTCTGTTTCAGCTTCACTGTATTCTTCTAAAAAATATTCAATGATCCAACCCGGCATCGAATATTTGATGGATGCGTAGGAAATAAAATCTTTCGCATCCGGATATTTAATCTGATCTTTGCCACGGATAACACTTCGAAGAACGCCATTGACAAATCCACTAAGACCTTTCAAACCACGTTTACGTACCAGTTTCACAGCTTCGTTGCAGGCTGCACTGTCAGGCACTTGATCCATATAGAACAACTGATATACTGCCATACGCAGTGTTTCACGGATCACCGGTTTCATCTTGACCACTTTTGTTTTTGAAAAACAATCTATGATGTAATCCAAACGGATTGCCTGTTCAACAGTTCCTTCTACTAATCTGGTAAGAAACGCACGCTGTTGTTTGGACAACGTATCCTCTCTATTTAAGGTACGGTGTAATGTCCGGTCACAATACTTGCCTTCCTCCATCACCTGCAGGAGAATATCCAGCGCAATAGCACGTACATTTCTCATATTCTGTTGTGACGTCTGCCGTTTCTCCATGGTATTACTGTCCTTTCTATTGCCTAATCACAGGCAAGTATCGTTCCGCAGTCAATCTGCATGCCGTGCAGGAAATCTGCAATATTCATTCGTTTTTTGCCGGCGAGCTGCAAGCTTTGCACACTCAGACAGCCATCTCCTGTCTGGATCCACAAGCGATTTTTATCAATCAATACGATCTGACCGCACCGGCCTTTCTCGATCTGCTCTGCTGCCTGCTGCCCCGCATCAACAATATCTGCATCCCAGATTTTTAGCATTTTCCCCTGTAAGCCCGTATAACAACTCGGCCACGGATTAAGTCCGCGGATCAGGCGTTCTAATTCAACCGCCGGTCTGGTAAAATCAAGCTTTCCCGTCTCCTTGGAAAGCATCTTGGCATACGTATATTCTTCTCCCTGCGGAACAGGATGGAGTTCTCCGGCTTCTGCCTGTTTCAATACCTCTAGTATCATCGGACCGCCAAGTTGTGACAATTTATCAAACAAACTGCCCCCGGTCTCTTTGGCATCCAATGTATATTTCTGAACCATCAACATATCTCCGGTATCCAGTCCCTCATCCATCTGCATGATCGTTACGCCACTTTCCGGATCTCCGTCAATAACAGACCACTGGATCGGTGCTGCACCACGAAGCTTTGGCAACAAAGACGCATGCACGTTCATGCATCCGTATTTTGGCAGTTCTAATATTTCTTTGGGTAATATCTGGCCAAATGCTACAACGATGATCACATCCGGGTTAAGTTCCTGCAAGACCGGATAAAACGTTCCGTCCTTTATGCGCTCCGGCTGAAATACCGGAATCTGCGCCTCCACGGCGGCTTCCTTCACCGGAGAAAACTGCAGCTTACCGCTTCTTCCCTTCGGTCGGTCCGGCTGTGTCACAACACCAACTACTTCATGTTCGCTCTGTATCAGAGTTTCCAATGTCGGAACCGCAAAGTCCGGTGTCCCCATAAACACAATACGCATGCTTTGTCCACTCCTTTGTCTCACTCTAATCAGGCACTGTCTTCTGCAGTCTGCCTCTCTATCGTCATCCTATGAGATACATTTACTCGATCGGCTCTACGTCCTGAATCCCATTTTCCGTCTTGCTGACATACAGCGTACCGGAAAGATGGTCGATTTCATGCTGCAAGGCTCTCGCTAACAGCTCTTCCCCTTCCACAATGATCTCATTCATATTTTCATCCAATGCTTTTACTTTCGCATAATTGGCGCGTTTTACAATACCAACTTTGCCAGGCACACTCAAACAGCCTTCCTGTCCGATCTGCTCTCCGCTAAGTTCAATGATCTCCGGATTGACCAATACGATCGGATGATCACATTCCGGTGTAACATCAATCACGCAGATCTGCTTCAAAATACCAACCTGAGGTGCTGCAAGACCTACGCCCTCTGCGTCATACATCGTCTCTAACATATCCTCGATCAATGTTTTAATCCTAGGTGTCATCTCCTTTACCGGGCGACACTGCTTTGTCAATATTTCATCTCCCATTACTCGAATTGTTCTTAATGCCATTTTTTTCTTCCTTCCTTTATTCATGATCAAAAGAAAACTGAACACTTAAATGCTCTGACAGTCCTCTTTGCCGAATGTACTGTTCTAATCGATCTTTTTCCCGTACCAAGCACTCATACTCCGCCGATTTTCCATATATCATATATCGATATACATCCCGAAGTTTGGCGATCGGTGCCTCTGACGGTCCCAAAAGTACAAGCCCCTCTGTGCCACGAAGCATGTCTGCTAACTCATCTGCAAATGACGTCGCTAACGCCTCATCCTTAGAAAGCACCAATACTCCTAGTATATGGGAAACGGGCGGATATTGCAACATTTGACGCATTAAAATTTCCTGCTTATAAAATTGCACGTAGTTTTGATCTGCTGCGCAGGTAATGCTGTAATGCTCCGGCTGATAGGTCTGCAGGACAACTTCTCCGGCAAGATCGCCACGTCCTGCCCGTCCTGCCGCCTGCGCCAGCAACTGATAAGTGCGTTCTGCCGCTCTGTAATCTCCTACATTAAGCGACAGATCTGCCGCCAATATGCCAACTAATGTTACCTTCGCAAAATCATGGCCCTTGACGATCATCTGCGTTCCTACCAAAATGTCTGCCTCTCCCGCCGCAAATTGCTTTAAGATCCGGTCATGTCCCTCTTTGCCTCCGGTCGTATCCGCATCCATGCGAAGTACTCTTGCACCCGGAAATCTGCTTGCCGCCATCTGTTCTACCTGCTCTGTGCCAAGTCCAAAGGTGCCAATGTATTTCGATCCACAGGATGGACAAGTCTGTGGCATCGGAATCGTATAGCCACAATAATGGCAGGTCAGATGCGTTACTTTGCCAGCTCTGCTGTGCGGTTTGAGTGACACGGCACAATGCGGACAGCCAACGACTTCTCCACATTTGCGGCAGGACACAAAGCCTGCAAATCCACGACGATTCAAAAATAAGATTGTCTGTTCGCCTCGTTCCAGTCTCTTTTGGATCTTACCCGTTAAACTCCGGCTAAATATCGAGAAATTCTTTGCTGCCAGTTCTTCCCGCAGATCCACAATTTCCACACGAGGCAGCGAAGCCCCTCCGGCGCGCTCCGTCAGTTCAATGCGCGTATACTCCCCTGTGGTCGTATGATAATACGCTTCCAGCGATGGTGTCGCCGATCCGAGTAACACGCTTGCCCCAAGCATCTTGGCACGCTGTACGGCAACTTCTCTTGCATGATATTTCGGAACATTTTCACTTTGATAGCTGGACTCATGTTCCTCATCCATAACAATGATACCCAGTCGCTCAAACGGCGTAAACAATGCAGATCGCGGTCCGATCATAATATCGATTTCTCCCGTCTGCGCACGTTCAAACTGGTCGTACCGCTCTCCCGCAGATAGTCTGGAATGCATAACCGAAACTCTGTCTCCAAAACGCGCATAAAAGCGCTGTACTGTCTGAAACGTGAGTGCGATCTCCGGGATCAGCACTATGGCCTGTCTGCCGCTGCGGATGACATGCTCGATACATTGCATATATACTTCTGTCTTACCGCTTCCGGTAACACCATGCAGCAGATATACCTGCTGCTGTCCCGCATCCATATTGCCACAGATCTGCGTTACAGCCTTTTGCTGCTGCTCATTCAATATCACTTCTTTATCTGCCGCATGAAGTGTGTGATAGGGATTGCGGTAAGATCTGCTCACCTCTATACGAATCCATCCTTTGTCCTGCATTGCTCGAAGTACAGATAGCGTTGCCTTATGCGCCTTACAAAGCACATCATAATCCATCCCGTCTGCATAGTCTTCTGCCTGCAGCAAAGCATCTATGATCCGCACTCTTGCCGTCTGATGCTTGCCTGCCAGTTCCTCGCGTATCTTTCTAAGATCTTCCCTTGTTGGGATCGGTATGACACGCTTTTTCTCTTTTATCTGGATTTCACGCCGCACCGGCATAACAGCCTTGATCGCATCATTCATCGTACCGCCGTAATGTGTTTTTATCCAGTAAGCAAGGGAAAGCAGGTGCGACTGTGCTACGACGCCCTGCTTTACAACTGCTATAATATCTTTGGTTCGGCGAATGTCAAACTTCGCCTGATCTGACAACCCGATAATATATCCCTGCACTGTTCGATTTCCTTTGCCAAATGGGATATCGACCAATGCGCCGATCACCGCGTCCGCCTGTAACGGATCCGGTACACGATATTGAAACGGGCGGTCTAGACTTTTCACCGATATATCGATGATAATATCTGCAAATAGCATATAAACCCTACATTCCTTTCGGTTCTGTCATCACTGCAGGAAGTTGCCGTCTTTGACAACATCTGCCACCAGTTCTCTCTCATCCATATGGTATTTCTTGCCACAGATTTCCTGATAATCTTCATGTCCTTTACCGGCTAAAACGATAACATCACCCTCTTGTGCATGCTCGATCGCATAACGGATCGCCTCGGCTCGGTCAATGATCGTGATGTATTTTCCATCCGCTTTTTCCACGCCGGTGACGATATCTGCAATGATTGCTTCCGGCTGTTCATTACGCGGATTGTCCGAAGTCACGATCGTCAGATCTGCCATCTTAGAAGAAACCTCTCCCATTTCAAAGCGTCGCTCTCTGGAACGGTTACCACCACATCCAAACAGGCACACCAGACGCTTTGGATGATACTCTCGCAGCGTAGACAAGAGACTCTCAAGACTCATAGCATTGTGCGCGTAGTCGATCATAAGCGTAAATTTAGAAGAAACCGGAAGAATCTCCACTCGCCCCTTCACACGGATCTGCGATAAAGAGTTCAATATCGTCTCTTTTTGTACTCCGAAATGTCTGCAGATTGCAATCGCCGTCATCGAATTATACACACTAAATGTGCCCGGAATATCAATCTCAACGTCCATATCCAATGCCCCACTCATGTGGTAAGCAACACCAAGCGTGCCGCCTTTATCCATCAAATGAACATTAGATGCGCGAAGATCTGCATCTTCTCCAAATCCATATGTCTCCACTTCACACGTATGGCCTTCCAATACCTCATCCAGATGATGTGCATCGGCATTGAATATACCGTGTTTACACTGCTTAAACAAAAGGCTCTTGCAATGAATATAGTCTGCCAGATCCTTATGCTCATTCGGACCGATATGATCCGGCTCCAAATTTGTAAAAATACCGTAATCAAATACAAAACCGCTTACACGGTGTAACATCAACGCCTGTGAAGAAACTTCCATCACCACGCATTTGCATCCGGCGTCCACCATTTTGCGGAAGGATTCCTGCACAACGTACGATTCCGGAGTTGTGTTCACCGATGGGATCACCGTATCTCCAATGATCGTCTCGATCGTTCCGATCAAGCCGGTCTTAAAACCGGATGCCTCCAAGATCGAACGAACCATGTACGTTGCCGTTGTCTTCCCCTTGGTTCCGGTAATTCCAATCGTTGTCAGTTCTTTGGCAGGATGGTCAAAATATGCTGCTGAAAGCTGTGCAAGCGCTAACCTGCTGTCTGCCACCCGGATCACGGTAACCTCATCGGGAACGGTAACTTCCTTTTCCACGATCAACACCGCAGCGCCTTTTGCGGCAACTTCCGGTGCAAAATCATGTCCGTCGCGCACTGCCCCGCTAATGCATACAAATACAGAATCCTGCTCTACCTTACGTGAATCATATACTAAGGTACTGATCTCGCGGTCCTGCTCCCCCTGCAGTACCGTATAATCCATATCCAATAATAACTGTGATAATCTCATATTCTGCTCATCCTTTCTGTCCTATCTATATTTCTGTTACATTCCTAACCACAAACAACATCATATTCTCTGTCTCTTACATTCTACACATCAATATCTGTGATGTCGATTTCCCCATCGAATACAACGGTAGCCGGTCCCGTCATAAATACTGTCTCTGCCTCACGATCATAGACAATATACAGATCGCCTCCCAGCAAATGTACAGTTACGTTCTCATCCGTTTTGCCATTTAATACACAGGCTACAACAGCCGCACACGTTCCTGTTCCACAAGCAAGTGTCTCTCCGGCCCCTCGCTCCCAAACACGCATATTGATCTCACTGCGGTTTAACACCTGAATAAATTCTGTATTTACTCTCTTTGGAAATGCTTCATGATGCTCAAAACCCGGTCCGATCTTTTCCAACGGAAGTGATGCAGTATCCTCCACAAAAACAACGGCATGAGGATTTCCCATAGATACCGCTGTTACATGATACTCTTTCCCCTCCACGATCAATGGCTCATTCACACACTGCTTCTCTCCGATCGTTACCGGAATCTCTGACGGGCAGAGGATCGGCGATCCCATATTCACTTTCGCCGTTTTCATCTTACCATCCTGTACTTCCATATCAATATATTTGATACCGGCTAACGTCTCGATCGACACCTTCGTTTTGTCGGTCAGCCCGTAATCATAGACATATTTTGCAACACAGCGTATTCCGTTGCCGCACATTTCTCCACGGGAACCATCAGCGTTGTACATCGCCATGCAAAAGTCTGCCACCTCAGACGGCTCAATTAAGATCAGTCCATCCGATCCGATGCCAAAATGGCGGTCACTCACAAATTGTGCTACCTTATCTGGATGTTTCACCGTTTCCTCCAGGCAGTTCACATATACATAATCATTGCCACACCCATGCATCTTTGTAAATTTCATACGATCATTCATTCCTTTCCCGACTTGTTTTAGAGCCGTAGGTACCATAGTTACTTTGTGTCTCTTGCTTTCTATGTTTTATTCTTTCGGTATCCCGAAATGATAATACGCCTCATCTGATGCAACGCGGCCTCTCGGCGTTCGCAGGATCAGTCCATTTTGAACAAGATAAGGTTCGTATACATCTTCTAACGTACCCGGGTCTTCTCCGATCGATACAGCCAACGTTTCTAATCCTACAGGCCCACCGCCAAATTTTTGGATCATCGTCATGAGGATCTGGCGATCCGTCTGATCCAACCCCAGCTTATCAACCTCTAATAAATTCAGCGCAAAATCAGCCACCTCTTTCGTTATACGTCCATCGTACTTGATCTGTGCAAAATCACGCACTCTCTTGAGCAGCCGGTTAGCAAGGCGTGGCGTCCCTCTGGATCGTCTGGCAAGCTCCAAAGCACCATCTTTATCAATTTCTACTTCTAATATTTTAGCAGAGTGCAAAATGATCTCCTGCAGCTCTTCTACCGTATAGAACGCCAGACGGCTCACAACCCCAAAACGATCTCTTAACGGTGCCGACAGCATGCCGGCTCTTGTCGTTGCACCGATCAATGTAAACTTTGGCAGATCTAAGCGGATCGACCGTGCCGCTGCACCTTTCCCGATCACGATATCGATCACAAAATCCTCCATCGCAGGATATAATACCTCTTCTACCTGGCGATTCAACCGGTGGATCTCATCCACAAACAGCACATCTCCATCCTGCAGATTATTGAGGATAGCAGCCATCTCACCCGGCTTTTCAATGGCAGGTCCCGCTGTGATCTTTAGATTCGTCCCCATCTCATTTGCCACGATCCCGGCAAGTGTTGTCTTACCAAGTCCCGGCGGGCCATACAACAGTACATGGTCCAAAGAGTCCCCTCGCTCCTTAGCAGCTTCTATATACACTTTAAGGTTGCTCTTTACTTTTTCCTGTCCGATATACTCCCGAAGATACTGCGGTCTGAGACTGGTCTCTATCCCTGCATCTTCATTCGTAAACTCCGTTGTAATGCTTCTCTTTGCCATCCGTTATTAATTCCTTTCGTCTGACTTTGTTTTACATATTTTTTAAGCTCTGCTTAAGCAGTTCTTCTACCGTCATGTTCTCTGCCGCAGGAACTGCCCGCACTGCTCTTAGCGCATCCGTTGCCGAATACCCGAGTGCCGTCAATGCACTGACAGCATCTGCCTGCAGAGCAGAAGAATGCTGCGTCATATCTGTCTTCGCCTGCTCCCCGACATCCAGTGCCGTCTCGATCGACTGCTGCATATCAATCTTATCCTTCAGTTCCAAAATAAGTTTTTTGGCTGTTTTCGCTCCAATTCCCGGTGCAGTTGCAATCGTCTTGGCATCTTCAGAAAGGATTGCAAACCGAATATCATCTCCGGAAAGTGTTCCCATCAACGCCAAGCCTCCCTTTGGTCCAATTCCGCTGACCGTGATCAATAGCTTAAACAGGTCTTTGTCAGCCTGTGTCGCAAACCCAAACAACTGCATTGCATCTTCACGCACCGAAAAGTACGTGTATATTTTCACTTGACTGCCTGCCACCGGCATTTTTGACAACAAGGAATCCGGCACCAATACCTCCAGTCCGATCCCCTGGTGATCTATGATCACACTGGTTGCTGTCGTTGCCACCAGCTCTCCTGCAACATAACTGATCATCTAAATCCTACATTCCTTTCTCTGCCTGTAGATCTATGCATGTTTTCACATATTACCACAGGCGTGGTATTAACATCGTCAATTATCTTTCTTATGTACTAGTCCGGTATCCGACTAAAAGTCCCATGAGACTTAGACAACCAACCTTCTTCCATATATTTCAAGATCACATACGGATGGATACCAAGTTCCTCTGAAATCTGCAGCGCATTGCTGTTTGGGAAGCGGTGCAGATATTCTACAATGTCATCCAACTGATCCTCATCCTTATCACGACAATCCTTGCAGCAGCAAGTACGGATCTTCGAACGAAACACCTGATGACAGTGCTTGCACACATTTGTATACATCGTACGTTCTCTCCTCTCCTCCAAAGTTTCTTCCACAAAGGCATATATCTCGGTACTTTTGCGTCCTTCACTGCACATACTATAATCTATTACAGCAAAATGGAAAACAAATTCAACACCGGCTCGATAAATTTATATCTTCGCGGTCTGTTCTTCCATTCTTCATAGCTAACTTCATGACTTTCCTCAAAAGTAGCATAAAAATCCTCGCGGATATCTTCCTGTATCTGCTCTCCCGACATCCAAATGCCGTTTTCATAATGCAGATAATAACTGCGATAATCCATATTAATCGTTCCTACGATTGCTGCATCCTCCGTCAATATCTGCTTTGCATGCACAAATCCCGGCGTATATTCATAAATACGGATCCCCTCTTTGAGAAGACTGCCATAATTGTAATATGTCAATATTTTAACCAGTTTTTTATCCGGAATACTTGGCGTGATGATACGTACGTCAACGCCTCTCTGTGCTGCCTCGATCAATGACTGCTTCATGTAATCTTCGATAACAAGATATGGCGTCGTAATATACAAATATTCATCAGAATACATGATCATCTGATTATAGATGCTCTCAATCGGATTAAACGGATTGTTAGCCGGGCCATCTGAGATCACATGACAATACGTATCGCCCGTACTTTCCGGCATAACACGATATCGCAAATAACCAACATGTTCCGGATCGGTCGAACTCGCTTCCCACATTTGCAGGAAAACGATCGTCAGTCCCCAAACCGCTTCACCGCTCACGCGAACACCCGTATCTTTCCAAACGCCAAAACGTTCTACCAAATTTGCATATTCATCTGCCAGATTAAATCCTCCGGTAAACGCCACTTTACCGTCTACCACAACAATCTTTTGGTGTGAACGGAAATTCATATACAACTCGCCCGTATACTTGTGGATCGGATTAAAGACACGCACGTCAATTCCTGCTTTTTGTAACATCGTCGAAAAATATTTACCCGTTCGGATCGCTGCACCAAAGTCATCATACAAAAACTTTACTTCAACGCCCTGTGCTACTTTCCGTTTTAATATTTCAAACGTTTTATCCCACAAAGCTCCTTCAGCAACGATAAAAAAGTCGATCAAAATATAGTCTTCTGCCTGTTCTAACGCCGCAAAAATATCTTCAAACGCATCTTCTCCCATCGGGTAATACTTCACATCGTTTGCCGCAGACAATGGGAATTCTGCCGTCTCCATGTACTTAACCATACGACCTGCCACAGGATTTTCCCGCAAAAACTTCTGATATGCCTGCTCATCGTGTATCAAGAACTGATTTCCATAAGAAATCTGTCGCAAGATATGCTGATCCAACTTCTTTTTGTTACGGCTGGATCTTCCCCACAGATAATACATTACAAATCCACTGATCGGCAGGATCAACGCTAATGCGATCCAAGCCTGCCGATACGCCGGGCTTTGACTGCTATTGATCAGCGTCAGCATGGCAATCACCGCAACAATCTCCAATATAAAGTAGAAATACACTGTTTGATTTTGTAGCAGTAATGGGAGCATTATTATCATTACAAACTGGATCAAAACGATAAATGCTGTCAATATGATGCGCAAAAATCCAGATAAATTATTTTGGATCCGTCCTTTTAGCCCTCGTAAATGCTTGTAATGTTCCTCTCCTCTGCGAAACATATCTGCATCACGTTCTCTCCGTTTACGCATCCATCTTTCATAACTGCTATCCGATGGAGTTTTCTTCATAAACACCCTCCATTCCAATTCGTTCCTGCCGAATTGCAAATATTACCATTCTCTGCCGCACTGCAAATATCACCATTCTTTGCCGCACCACAGAGACCATTATCATCATTACTCACTTCTGCATATTAGTATACTCGAATTGCTCAAAAAACTCAAATGGTCTATAATGTCCTCAAACGATGTTTCACAAACGGAGGAATCGAATGAAAACCACTACAGATACGATTACATTAGCACTTCCGGCTGTTGCATTTCCTATGGCTCCGGAACGTATTTTATTTTTTGATATTGAAACCACGGGGCTGTCGCCACGTGCATCTTCCCTATATTTGATCGGTACCATACACGCTTCCGGTGCAGACCAATATACGATCACACAATGGTTCGCCGACACATCTGCCAGTGAGCAGGAAATGCTAACATGCTTTCTGGAGCAATTAGAACATTATGATGGCCTGTGCCATTTCAATGGACGCACCTTTGATATCCCCTATATCTTGAATAAATGCGACAAATATCACATCACACCTTCTTCCCATTGTCAGGAAATCTTATCCGATACAACGCAGACAAGATCGTTTGATATGCTGCTGCAGTTACGACCGTTAAAGAAGCTGTTTGGTTTAGCACATGGTGCACAAAAAGACTGGGAACAGTTTATTGGCATTGACCGAGAAGATATTTATTCCGGCGGAGATCTCATCCAGATATACAGCAGCTACCGCCAAGATCTGCTGCTTCACCCGGAACAAGCGGCTGCCAAAGAACATCTGTTGCTCTTGCATAATCACGATGACCTGATCGGTATGCTCCACTTAGTAAAAGTTCTGACCTACCGGCTGCTCTTGACACGCAAAAAAGAATCGCCTGCCCGGATCGAACACGCCACACTATTAGAACGCCGCCCCGGCTGCAGCGCGGCTACGATCTCGTTTGAACTGTCGGCGGCCGTTCCCCGCAAAGTCCATGTCACAGCACCGATTCCTTGGCCAAAACTATTCCGGGACCAACCGCAAAAAGAGTTGGAACTTACCTTGGAGCACTCTCTGGGATTGTTGACGATACCTTGTGTTCATGAAGAATTGAAATATTTTATTCCGGATTACAAAAATTATTATTACCTGCCGGAAGAGGACACTGCCATCCACCGCAGTGTGGCAGAGTTTGTCGACAAAGCACATCGCAAGGCAGCAACTGCTGCAACCTGTTATGTCCGAAAGACCGGCGATTTTATTCCGTCTGTTTCCGGCAAAATAGACTGTGACGGATTATTGCTGTTTCAGCAAGAGCATCGTGACAAATTATGTTTTGCAGCACTTCCGGAACCTGCTTCAGAAGATGATGGTTCCTCATGGCTCCCTGCTTATGTTGCAGCACAGCTTGGCTGCTTTTTATAAATAGACCGCCGTACAGCTTGGCTGTTTTAACAAATATATCACTGTACAGCTTGATTACGTTAACAAATATATCATCCCACAGCTTGATTACTTTAATTTAAAGTGCCAAAAGGACTTTTGACACCTTAATCTCTAATAGCAAAAAAACCGATACGTTTCCGTATCGGTTTTTTATTTCATGTACTATATGGAATGTCCATTATTCAGCGTTTGCAAGAATCTCTTTCTTATTGTAAGATCCACAAGCCTTGCATACTCTGTGTGGCATCATTAAAGCACCACATTTGCTGCATTTTACCAAGTTTGGTGCAGACATTTTCCAATTAGCTCTTCTCTTATCTCTTCTAGACTTAGAAGATTTATTTTTAGGGCAAATAGACATTTCTTTCCACCTCCTATTTGTAATCCATTTCCTTTTGCAACACTTTCTCGATTATATCAACTCACGATTGCTTTGTCAACAATTTTTTTGTGAATCTTATTTGCAGACCAGACGAGCTGTCTCTCTGGCAATAGCAAGCTCCTCATTAGTTGGTACCACCCATACCTGAGCCGCACTGTCATCGGTAGAGATCTTACGCTCATCACCGCGTACTGCATTTGCCTCAACATCCAGCTTGATACCAATCGCAGCTAAACCTTCAACGATCTTGGCACGAAGCTCTAAGTTGTTCTCACCAACACCTGCTGTCAGGGCAATGGCATCTACTCCGCCAAGTGCCATATAATATGCACCGATATACTTGATCACACGATATACCATGACATCTAACGCATTGATCGCATCCTGATTGCCACCCTGTGCAGCTTCTACAAGATCACGATAATCATTGGATAAGCCGGACAATCCAAGAGCACCGGACTTCTTATTCAAGATTGTTGTCATTTCCTGTACCGTGATATTTTCTTTCTGACAGATAAACTCGATGATGGCAGGATCCATATCACCGGAACGCGTTCCCATCATCAGTCCCTCTAATGGTGTCATACCCATGCTGGTATCTACAGACTTACCATCTTTGATCGCGGAAATGCTTGCACCACTTCCGATATGGCAAATGATCATACAGGAATTGTTAATATCCAGTCCTGCAAGTTCTGCCAGTCTCTTGGATACGAAGCTATGACTGGTTCCATGAAAACCATAGCGACGAACACCGTATTTCTCATAATATTCCTTTGGAAGAGCGTACAAATATGCCTTGGATGGCATTGTCTGATGAAATGCTGTATCAAATACCACAACATTCGGCACGCCCGGCATAACTTCCTGACATGCACGAACACCCAGCAGATTGGCCGGGTTATGTAATGGAGCCAGATCATTACACGTTTCAATCTGTTTGATAATCTCTTCATTTATAATAACGGAAGAAGAAAATTTCTCCCCACCATGTACCATTCGATGGCCAATTGCGCCGATCTCATCTAAGGAGGTCAACACTCCAATTTCCTTATCCAACAAAGTATCCAATACTTTCTTGATCGCAACTTCATGATCCGGCAGATCAATCTCCTGCTTGATCTTATCTCCGTTTACTTTGTAGATCAAAGCTCCGTCAAGTCCAATTCTCTCGCAAAGTCCTGAAGCAGCTACTTCTTCTGTCTCGGAATCGATCAACTGAAACTTAAGAGAGGAACTTCCGCAATTAACTACTAAAATTTTCATCTTAAACCTCATTTCTGTGCACACGTTTTTCGTATAAGATTTGGTCGGGTGCACTCTGGCTCAAATCTTGTAAATGGAATGTGAATCCATACAAAAGTATACTTGATTCATTTTTCTTTGTCTAGTATTATTGAGAAAAACGTGTGTTTTAATATCACAACATCAGAAAGGCAGACACGATATGAAAGCAATTGGAATCATTGCAGAATATAATCCATTTCATAATGGTCATAAATACCAGATCGAGCAGGCACGCCGCATGACAGACGCCGATTATGTTATCGTTGTAATGAGCGGTTCTTTTGTGCAGCGTGGCACCCCTGCCTGGACGGATAAATATTTGCGGACACAGATCGCACTGGAATGTGGCGCCGATATGGTATTTGAACTGCCGACCGCCTATGCCACTGCCAGTGCGAAGGATTTTGCATTTGGCGGAGTCAGCCTTTTGCAGGGATTAGGCTTTGTCGATACCCTTTGCTTTGGATCAGAATGCGGTGATATTCATGCGTTATGGAACGCCGCGCAGTTTCTCGCTGATCCCGGAGAAGCCTTTGAGACTACGATCCGTGAACTGGTCGGCAAGGGGTTATCCTATCCGGCTGCCAGAGCACAGGCATATGCGATGCATGCTCCAACAGACGATATAGCACATCCACAACACATAGACATGGATAGCACGCCAGACAACAGCAGTACGGCGTCCTATTTGCTGCAATCTCCAAATAATATTTTAGGTATTGAATATTTGCTGGCACTGAAACAGTTACACAGCAAGATCATACCGGTGACGATCGCTCGAAAGGATCACGGCTATCATGAAACAACCGCCAAGGATAAATATCTTTCAGCAACCGGTATTCGTGACTATTTTCTGACTCAGGGCAAGATTCCTGTCGACTATCTTCCCGCAGAAGCAGTCAATATATTGCAAGCGGCAAGAAACCATTATCCGGTTACATTAGATGACTTTTCGGAAATGTTGTACTATAGACTGTCCACTTGTTCCCCGGAAAACATGACTCGCTGCGCAGATGTTTCGTACGCTCTTGCTGCCCGCATCCACAATCTTCTGCCAAAGTACAAAACAGCTTCTGATTTTATCGAGCTGCTCAAGACGAAGCAGTATACTCATAGCCGCATCAGCCGCGCTTTACTCCATCTGCTGCTTCATACTACCGGCGAACAGACCAAACTCCCGGTCAGTTATGGCAATCTGCTTGGTTTTCGCGGCTCTGCCAGCGGACTACTGCGTCAGGTCAATGATTTTCCGATCATTACAAAAAAAGCCGATGCACTCTGTCAGTTTCATAAACTGACAGAGGCATCGGCAAAGCATGCTATTTCTCTTTGGAACACAGACTTACTGGCTGACAACTTATACCGTCAATGCCTGCTGCACAAAACAGGCTGTGCACTGCCGGACTGCTATCATGCCCCACTGATCATTCCGCGGTATCCTCTTTGCTGATCGTGAGACTTGCTGTACGATCATCGGAATTGCAATAGTTTTGAATATAGTATGCGCGTCCGGCTGTAAGCGCTACATTCATGGTTATATTTTTCTCATATACCCAACTGTTCGTAGTGCTGTTATAGATCTGATTGGATTTACTAAATGCTGTAGTGATCAAGTCATCCATTGTATATACATTGATCGAAGTGTATTCCTGATCTGACGAATCCATCGTAATCGTATAGGTTCCAGTCTCCGCCGGAATAAATTTCATGTAATCATTGGCCGGAACTGAAGCAGTATTGTCAAGCGAGAGTGAACCATAAACTTTTGAGGATTCACCTTTGGTAAGTTTGACAGTACGATTTCCTCCTACACCAAATGTAGCCGTATATTCTACAAATTTCTTCGTTGCGTTTATCGAATAAGTTCCTTTTTTCAAAAATAATGTTTTTCCATATCCTAGATAATCTCTGTCACTGTCATACCACGAACAAGTCAGATCATCTGAGCCGCAGGATAATAATACTTTATACAACGCAAGTTTGAAATTGACGGTTGCACCATTCTTGCCAACATTCTTACTGCTTACGGTCTGCCGAACATCATTTTTAGATGCATAAAATTTATAGAGAACCGATGGATATACGATCATATTATAGTCGCCTGACTTCATCTTGGCATTACCATAACTATCAGTATCTCCATTCGAATAACTATATCCATAGCAGGCGTTTCGATAATACTTGTTATTATCATTCTTAAAAGAAGCCACCACACTCACATTATCAATTCCGGTTCCATCTGCAGCAAGTACACGCCCGGATACTTTCACACCATTCACTGCATTGACTGCCAATGTTCCCTTATTGATATGTCCCTTGGTGTCTTTTACCTGATAAGCTACACTATAATTGCGAGCCGGCAGGTATAACTTCTTATCTCCTTTGTCATCATAACGATAACTGTCAAACACAATGTCACCGCTATTAAAACTAATATATTTGTTGGTATTAGATGGTAATGTATACGTATAAGCACCGGAGCCACCTACGGTATATACCTCAAAATATTCAGAAGAGTTGTCATTGGCCAGGATCACCCTTCCACCAGCTTCAATATAGCTGAACATTACGCTGGAGCTACCAATATAACAACTATATTTCTGCACCAGTTTTTTACCTTTTTCATCTTTTGCCGTAAGTGTCATAATACTTGCCTTGGCAGTCTTTAAGGTTCCCTCCAATTTGAAATAATCGCCTTGCGCCTTGGCAGTCAAACCATTTGGTACACCGGTGATCTTCATGCTATTTAAATAACCGGTGTGACTCTGTGTAAATCCCACGGAACGTTCTATCGTGTCTCCAACAACCCCCGTAAAGTATCTGGCTTCTGCATTTTTTGTATAATAATATTGTGTTTGGCCTGATTTATTACCCGGTAATGCAGATACCGTTACCTGTACATAATCACCATCCTCAATACAATTTAAATCGTATGTGGTGTTATCATCGGTAGCTAAGCCTACCTCATACACCTTAGAGCTCAACTTTGTTACACTTGCAACGCGCAGGGCGTATGCAAACTGTCCTGACCCGTCTGCTTTCTTGCGAACCACAAAGTTAGATGCTTTTAAGGCTTTCGCTGCCGTCAAATTTACGCGCACTGTCTTGCCATCTAATGCAGCGACAGAAGCAACGCCAGCTTTCTTAGCTGTCTTTTTGGTAACTTTTACGGTCCAAACCTTCTTTTTCTTACCATATTTTGCAGTAATCTTGGTCGTACCTGCCTTTTTGGCTTTTACGACTCCCTTCTTGGATACGGCTGCAACTTTTTTCTTGCTGGTCTTCCATTTGATCTTGGTCTTTTTAGAAATGCCCTTGACTTTTAATGTTTTCTTACTGCCAACTTTCAACGAAATCGTATTCTTAGATTTCTTATTCGATTTCTTGCTTGATTTCTTGCTTGATTTCTTACCAGCTTTTTTAGCTGCTGTCTTCTTGGCTGCACTTACTGTTTGTGTGCTCATTGGCACGGAAGTGGCCGCCAACGCAATCGCAATGCCAACTGCCATTACTTGTTTTGCAATCTTTTTCATTTTGATCCTCCATAAATAATATTTGTTATCTCTGCAAATAATACTGCGAAAAAATTTCCGCAATTTGCACTAACACTATCATTATACTCTCTCAATTTCTTTAGCGCAATGTCTTTTATTATCAAAAAAGGCGCCTTCCGAAGAAGACGCCCTCTTTATTTTATTTGGATGATTACAAATTATTTGTATAATTCAACCAACTTCTGTAAGTGCTCATAACGAGCCTTTGCAGCTTCCTCAGATTCCTTGAAGAGTCTGTCAGCACGCTCTGGGAATGGTTTGATCAGACGAGTATAACGAGCCTCGTTATTCAGGAATGCCTGATAATCGTCGAAGTTTACACCCTTCTCAGATGTGAATGTGAACGGATTCTTGCCCTCAGCCTTATTGGAAGGATTGAAAGAGAAGAGATTCCAGTAACCAGCTTTCACTGCTTTCTTCATCTCATCCTGGCAGTGGTTCATACCACCCTTAGCGATTCCGTGAAGCTCACATGGTGCATAACCGATGATCAATGATGGTCCCGGATATGCCTCTGCCTCTGCAATTGCCTTAACAGCCTGTGCAGGGTTAGCACCAAGTGCGATCTGAGCAACATATACATAACCATAGCTCATCGCGATCTCAGCAAGTGACTTCTTACCGATCTCTTTACCGGCAGCTGCGAACTGGCAAACCTCACCGATATTAGAAGCCTTAGAAGCCTGTCCACCTGTATTAGAATACATCTCTGTATCGAATACCATAACGTTTACGTTTTCACCGGATGCTAATACATGGTCTAATCCACCGAAACCGATATCATATGCCCATCCATCACCACCGAAGATCCATACGGACTTCTTACCGAGGTAATCTTTCTTAGCAAGTGCAGCCTTAGCGTTCTCGCATCCGGCAGCTGCTGCTTTCTCTAACTCAGCAACCAAAGCATCTGTAGCTGCTACGTTAGCCTTTGTATCTTCTTTAGTCTCCATGAATGCATCGAATGCAGCTTTCAACTCTGCAGGTGCCTTATCAGACTCTGCACAAGCCTTTACATTCTCGATAGCCTGATCACGTAAGTACTTCTGACCTACATACATACCAAGACCATGCTCTGCGTTGTCCTCGAACAAGGAGTTAGACCAAGCCGGACCCTTCTTAGTATCCTTATTTACAGTATAAGGAGAAGTTGCTGCCGGGTTACCCCAGATAGAAGAACATCCTGTTGCATTGGAGATGTACATCTGCTCACCGAAGAGCTGTGTGATCAATCTAGCATATGAAGTCTCTGCACAACCTGCACAGCTTCCTGAGAACTCAAGGAGTGGCTGGTTGAACTGGCTACCCTTAGGTGTTGTATCAGCGAATCCGCTGTCTTTCTTACCAACATTAGCTACTAAGTAGTCGAATACCGGCTGCTCATCTGCCTGAGACTCCTGAGGTACCATCTTGATAGCACCATCAGCTGCCTTAGGACATACTGTGATACACTCACCACATCCCATACAATCCAGAGGAGATACGCTCATTGTAAACTTGTACTCTCCAGCCTTTGGCTTAGTATCGGAAAGTTTAATATTAGAAGGTGCTGCTTTCACCTCATCCTCGCTCAGCAAGAATGGACGGATCGTTGCATGAGAACATACAAATGCACAGTTGTTACACTGAATACATGTATCCGGATCCCATACCGGAACAGTTACTGCAGTACCACGTTTCTCATAAGCGGAAGCTCCTGTTACGAACTGACCATCTGCAATATCAGCAAATGCGGATACCGGAAGGCTGTCACCATCCATCTTGGAGATCGGCTCAAGAAGCTTGTTGACCATATCAACAACCTCTTTACGTCCTGTCTTCTCCTTAGCTGGAGCATCTGGTGCAGGATTTTTCCAAGAATCCGGAACTTCTACTTTGTGTACAGCGTCAACACCGGCATCAATTGCCTTGTAGTTCATCTCTACGACAGCGTCACCCTTCTTAGAATAAGACTTCTTAGCTGCCTGCTTCATGAATTCAACAGCTTCATCGATCGGCATAACGTCTGCTAATTTAAAGAATGCGGACTGTAAGATCGTGTTAGTACGTTTACCCATACCGATCTCGATTGCCTTATCGATCGCGTTGATCGTGTAAAGCTGAATGTTGTTATCGGCGATATATTTCTTAGCCTCTGCGTTCAAATGATGATCTAACTCTTCATCACTCCACTGGCAGTTGATCATGAATACTCCGCCCGGCTTAACATCCTGTACCATCTTCATACCCTGTGTTACATATGCAGGATTGTGGCATGCTACGAAGTCAGCCTGGTTAATGTAGTATGGGCTCTTGATCGGGTTATCACCAAAACGTAAGTGAGAAATGGTAACACCACCGGTCTTCTTAGAGTCATACTGGAAGTATGCCTGAATGTACTTGTCTGTATGGTCACCGATGATCTTTGTAGAGTTCTTATTAGCACCTACTGTACCATCTCCACCAAGACCCCAGAACTTGCACTCTTTTGTACCAGGTGCGGATGTGATAGGAGCCGGCTTAACCTCTGGCAAGCTCAAGTTTGTTACATCATCGACAATACCGATTGTGAAACGAGCCTTAGGAGCATCCTTCTCCAACTCTTTGTATACTGCAAATACAGATGAAGGAGGAGTATCTTTAGAACCAAGACCGTAACGACCACCTGTTACCACGATATCATTTAATCCTGCCTCGCGAAGAGTAGTAACTACATCGAGGTACAATGGCTCACCAAGAGAACCAGGCTCTTTCGTACGATCAAGTACAGCGATCTTCTTAGCAGTCTTAGGAATCACCTTAAGAATTGCCTCTGAAGACCATGGACGATACAAACGAACTTTGATCAAACCAACTTTCTCGCCCTTAGCTGTTAAGTAATCAATAACTTCCTCAGCTACGTCACAGATGGATCCCATTGCGATAATAACACGGTCTGCATCTGCTGCACCATAGTAGTTGAACAGATCATAATCTGTACCTAATTTTTCATTTACTTTCTTCATGTACTTCTCAACAACTGCCGGAAGTTCATCATAAGCCTTGTTACAAGCCTCACGATGCTGGAAGAATACATCACCGTTCTCGTGAGTACCACGAGCTGCCGGATGCTCTGGGTTCAATGCATGTGCACGGAACTCTTCAACTGCGTCCATAGGACACATATCTTTCAGATCTTCATAATCCCATTTCTCGATCTTCTGAATCTCATGGGATGTACGGAAACCATCAAAGAAGTTGATGAAAGGTACTTTACCCTCTAATGCAGCAAGATGTGCTACCGGGCTTAAATCCATAACTTCCTGTGGATTTGTCTCTGCTAACATTGCGAAACCTGTCTGACGACAAGCATATACATCACTGTGATCACCGAAAATATTCAAAGAATGTGTAGATACGGTACGTGCAGATACGTGGAATACACTAGGTAACTGCTCACCAGCGATTTTGTACATATTAGGGATCATAAGTAAAAGACCCTGAGATGCGGTAAATGTAGTTGTAAGTGCACCTGCTGCAAGGGAACCATGTACGGTACCTGCTGCACCTGCCTCAGACTCCATTTCTACCACTTTAACTGTGTTTCCAAAGATGTTCTTCTGTCCTGCTGCAGACCACTGATCAACAGAATCTGCCATCGGGCTGGAAGGTGTGATAGGATAGATACCTGCTACTTCTGTGTAGGCATACGCCACGTGTGCTGCAGCGGTATTTCCATCCATAGACTGTTTTGCTCTAGCCATTTTTGAATTATCCTCCTTAATTTATGAATTCTGTGAGATATTTTATCACTAAGCATCCAAAAAGTAAAGAATTTCAATGTAGATTTTGTCGAATTTACACGCTTTTTACGATAAAAGATCGATGTAAATAAGTATATTTTCTCATTTGAACCGCTATTTGATCATTTTTCTCAATAAAATTTTATTTCTTACCATTTATGTAGGAAATAGCCTGTAAAATGGCGGAAAGACGAACAAATCTTGTCATTTTCAACCACGGAACCCGCAAATTTTCAATTGACGATTTACACGACTTCTTTTACAATAAAAAATTGTGTGACTATGTATGGCAGATTTGACAAACTATTTGTCCTGCCAAAAACAACAAAATAAAATACGCTTTGCAGCAAATGTCAAAGCAGAAGGAGGAAAAATATGGGAAAAACCTATGTTAAAAAAGTGATGTCACCGGAGCAGCTATTAAGCGAATATCCACTTCCGGAAGCCCACAAACAGTTAAAAGCACAAAGAGATGAGGAGATTAAAAAAGTCTTTACCGGTGAATCTGACAAATTTTTAGTAATCATTGGTCCTTGTTCTGCTGACAACGAAGATTCTGTATGTGATTATATTGGCCGTTTGGCAAAGGTTCAGGATAAAGTTAAGGATAAGATCCTTATCATTCCAAGAATCTATACCAACAAGCCTCGTACTACCGGGGAGGGTTATAAAGGAATCGTTCATCAGCCGGATCCGGAAAAAGCACCCGATCTCGCTGAAGGTCTGATTGCTATGCGCAAGATGCATCTTCGCTCTATCGCTGAAACTCATTTATTTGCAGCAGATGAGATGCTCTATCCTGAAAACTGGCCATATCTTTCTGATATCTTATCTTATGTTGCCATTGGTGCACGTTCTGTAGAGAATCAGCAGCATCGTCTGACCGCCAGCGGTATTGATATTCCTTGCGGCATGAAGAATCCAACCAGTGGTACTTACAGCATTATGCTCAACTCTTGTATCGCCGCTCAGGGAAGTCATACATTTATGTATCGCGGATGGGAAGTTAAGACAGATGGCAATCCGTATGCACATACTATTTTGCGCGGTGCCGTTAATAAACATGATCAGAGCAAGCCTAATTATCATTATGAAGATATGATCCGTCTGGCAGAAATGTACAGTAAACTTAACCTAAAGAATCCGGCCTGCATCGTTGATGCTAACCATTCAAATTCTAATAAGTGCTACTACGAGCAGCCAAGGATTGTTTATGAAGTATTACACAACCGTAATGTTTCAGATGAGATCAAGAAATTAGTCAAAGGTGTTATGATCGAAAGCTATATTGAACCGGGCAACCAGAAGATCGGTGATGGTGTTTATGGCAAATCTATCACAGATCCTTGCCTTGGATGGGATGAAAGTGAAAAGCTGATCTATAATATTGCTGACCGCTTATAATGTTTATCATAATATATGATTTCTTTCAAGAACTGCCACTCTGACAAAAACGTTAGAGTGGCAGTTCTTGTATTTTTCCTGTGCCGTGTGCAAATAAATACAACTCATTGGCACGTATCTGTCCAAGCACCGGCGTCTCATATTGTTCACTGTGCCACACTTCCTTAAACCCTATCGCGGCATTATAATTCAATAAAACATACCGATACGTCGATTTTTCCGGATTCCACACACATAATCCAATATAACCGCGTCGGTTATCCACGATCACATTTTCCTGCGGTCGATTTTGAGGATATATTTTGGACTGCTGCTCCCCGGTATCTGATCGCATACACAAAGTCACTTCTTTCCCAAAGTCTATATTCACCTGCAAATTTAAATCTCTATCATAAGGAACTAATGTATGATCTGATCCTTGAACTTGTTGATACCATTTATTTTTTTGCAATGCTTTATCTCCATTGACGGTATCCTCTTTCGTCTTTGGCGAATTCTTTGGCTCTTTAAGCTGCCACCGGGCAGCGTATAACCGATATCTTGTCCTGCATCCCAAATATAGGCTTATAGCAGACGGCTTGTCCTTTTGTTTAGTCACAACCCACAGATATTCTCCCGACAGGTTGGTTCCCATCAAACTGCCTTGCTGCTCATAGGTTTGCTCTTCCACAGGTTTCTGCGGATCCGATACCTCGTAAACCGTTGTCCGTATCTGTTTTTTCTCATGAATATCTTGTATAATATACACTCGCGCGCCATACTTCCAAAAAATCGTCGGATGTGAGAATTGCTTTTCATATACTTTTGCAACACCATTGCTATCGGTGCGGTAAATACCGAATAATGCATCTCCTGACGTATCCTGCTGCACAATATAGCTATAATCCCCCTCAGATTCTGCTTTATCTGCAAACACAAAAGAGGCTTCTGGCACTTGGTCCGGTTTAACCGCCTGGTTCTTTCTTGAAAATGTGATCATAAAACAGACAGCAGTCACTAGGACTGCTGCCATAATAATAATGTATTTGATTCGTTTCATTTATTCCAAACCTTTTAAGAAACTTTCGATACGATCTAAGCCCTTTTCGATCTGCTCAATAGAGATTGCATAGGACAAACGCAAATGATCGTCAAAACCAAAGTCAGCGCATGGTACAACTGCGGTGTTATACTCATTGATCAAAATCTCTGCCATGCGTGCTACCGTACCGACTTTCTCACCCTGGTAAGACTTATCTAATACTTCACCGGCATCAACAAATACATAAAATGCACCCATTGGCTCGATGCAGCTGACAAGCGGCATCTTCTGGATTCTCTCATACATGTATTTGCGTCTCTTATCAAATTCATCATGCATTGCTGCAACAGAGTCCTGTGGGCCGTTTAATGCTTCTACGGTTGCTTTCTGTGCAATGGAGTTTGGATTAGAAGTCTGATGACTCTGTACACTACCCATCATCTTCGCAATTTCTTTGGAAGATCCGGTATAACCGATTCTCCAGCCAGTCATCGCATAGCTCTTTGCCACACCACTGCAAGTGATTGTTCTGTCATAAATATCTTTGCCAAGAGATGCAATGCTGACATGCTTCTGCTCGCCATAAACGAGATTCTCATACATCTCATCAGCAACTACATAAAAATCGTTTGCAACAACAACTTCTGCAATTGCACGAAGCTCTTCCTCTGTATACAACATACCGGTTGGGTTATTTGGTGTATTTAATACAAGAGCTTTGGTCTTGTCTGTGATCGCAGCCTTAAGATCATCTACGGTCAGCTTGTAGTTCTGCTCCTTGGTTGTCTTTACAATAACCGGAACACCTCCTGCAAGCTTTACGATCTCCGGATAGCTCAACCAGAACGGAGCCGGAATGATCACTTCATCGCCCGGATTGATCAATGCTGTAAATATATTTGTCAAAGAATGCTTGCCACCATTGCTGATCACAATCTGATCCGGTGCATAGTCCAGATTGTTAAAGCTCTTGAATTTCTTAGAAATTGCCTCTTTCAACTCATTTGTTCCAGAAGCAGGCGTATACTTCGTAAAGCCACTCTTAATCGCATCAATAGCAGCATTGCAGATATTTTCCGGTGTATTAAAATCCGGTTCACCTGCACCAAATCCTACTACATCTTTGCCCTGTGCCTTTAATTCCTTTGCCTTAGCAGTGATTGCCAACGTGGATGACGGCTTAACTGCTGCTGCTTTCTTTGATAATTCTAATGACATAGTCATTCTCCTTTCATTGATTCCCATTACTCTTTTGGTGAGATCTTGTCGAATCCGCACAAGCTCGCCTCGGCACATCATATCACAAAAGTATACTTGCGTCAATGTATAATTGTATACAATTGTTCAATCCGGATCATTCTGCATCTCTCATGCATTTTTACTGACCAACCGTAATATTGGCACCCTCTTCTTTTTCCCCCTTGGTTGCGAGTGTACTACCATAAATAAACTTCTGCATTTTATTGACACTCTTAGACAACGGATCCGGCAAAATGATCGACATCTTTCTGGCACGAGTGATCTTATACCCGCCCTCCACAGGAACATTGAGCGTATAGATCTTTTTGTTCTGATCCCGCACCTGTACTGCCATCGCAATATAGTTGACCAGATCTTCTTTTTTGATATTGGTCGTAAGCATCGGCAGGATCTTCGGTATCATAGCAACCAGTTCCAGTGTTGACTTGTCGATCACACGTTTATAAAGTGCTGTCATGACCGTACGATGCCGAAGTGTTCTTGCAAAATCACCGCATTCTCCATCACGCATAACATAACGCACACGTGCAAAACCAAGGGCTTGATTCCCATTCATATGATTTTTACCAACCGTCAACGTATGGTTAGATGTGTCTGATATATAATTTGTACTGTTTAAGTATTTGACCTCTTGTTCGTCCAGCGTAATATCAATGCCACCAACAGCATCCACAATTTTTTGAAATGAATCAAAATTAACCAATACATAACCATCTACTGCGATACCAAAATTTTTCTTGATCGTTTTGATCAAAGTTTTCATACCACCATTATGGTACGCCGCATTGATCTTATTGTCCGAAAATCCCGGTATCTGCACATACGAATCACGCATAATAGAAGTTAACTTAAGCTGATTGTCCTTTTGATTGATCGTAGCGATCATAATACTATCTGTGCGACCTCTTCCACCACCAATACTCTCTTCACCACACAACAAAATATTGATAACATCTTTGTTGGTAGAGACGCTCTCTGCACTATCTAAATGAATACTATTCGGATCCAACTCTTCCAAATTACCGGTATTTTCATCGGTATCAAAATATTCCTTTGCAGCCGGGGTATCATTATCTTCTAATCCTTTGATATTCATTTGATGGTAATAATACGTAAATGCGCCATATGCGATCCCCCCAAGCAAAATAACAGCGATCAGAATACCGATCAATATTTTGGACCATAAGGGCAGTCTTTTTTTATCTGCCGATTTTATTTTATTATTCACTCTAATCCTCCATGTGCCTGACAATCCCTAAATCCGGAATCATCAGGCACAATTCATATACATGATTCTTTTTGTCACTGACCGCTTAGTTTTTAAAGCTGTGAATTGGTGCCGGGATGCGTCCACCACGATTAATAAACTCTTCACAATCAAAAGCATTCACCGGCATTACCGGTGCATATCCAAGCAATCCACCAAATTCAACTGTTTCTCCGACTTTTTTGCCAATAACCGGGATCAATCGAACTGCTGTTGTCTTCTGGTTGACCATACCGATCGCCATCTCATCCGCAATGATGCCGGATATCGTTGTCGCTTTGGTATCGCCAGGTATAGCGATCATATCCAGACCTACAGAACATACGCAAGTCATTGCCTCTAATTTTTCTAAGGTCAAAGCTCCCTCCGTCACTGCATCGATCATTCCCTGATCCTCGCTGACCGGAATAAAGGCTCCACTTAATCCACCTACATAAGAGGAAGCCATAACGCCACCCTTTTTCACTTGATCGTTCAGCAACGCTAATGCTGCTGTCGTTCCCGGTGCACCGGCCTTTTCCAGACCCATTTCCACGAAAATATCTGCAATGCTGTCGCCAATTGCCGGAGTCGGAGCCAAAGAAAGATCAATGATTCCAAATGGAATACCAAGTCTCTCTGATGCTTCTCTTGCGACCAACTGGCCAACACGTGTAATCTTAAACGCTGTCTTCTTGACTGTATTACAAAGTGTTCCAAAATCTGTTCCATGAACGGACTCCAATGCCTTGCGCATAACACCCGGTCCACTGACACCAACATTAATTATCTCATCTGCCTCCGTAACACCATGGAAAGCACCCGCCATAAACGGATTGTCATCCGGTGCATTACAAAATACAACTAATTTAGCACAGCCAATGCTGTCTTTCTCTTTGGTTGCTTCTGCTGTCTGCAAAATGATCTCGCCCATCATTTTTACTGCATCCATATTAATTCCGGTCTTTGTAGATCCCAAATTCACGGAACTGCAGACAAAATCTGTTGTTGCAAGAGCCTCTGGGATCGACTGGATCAAAAGTTCATCACTCTTCGTCATTCCTTTAGACACCAGGGCACTGTACCCACCGATAAAGTTGACACCTACCGTTTTGGCTGCCTTGTCCAGAGTCTGTGCAATACGCACATAATCCTGCGGTGTTTTACATGCAGATGCACCAACTAAAGCGATCGGAGTTACCGAAATTCTTTTATTTACAATTGGAATACCAAACTCTTTCTCGATTGCCTTTCCTGTTTCGACAAGATCTTTTGCAACCGTTGTAATACGATTGTATATCTTGTCGATCAAACGATCCAAATCGTTATCGCAGCAGCTAAGCAAGCTAATGCCCAGCGTAATTGTACGAACATCCAGATTTTCTTTTTCTATCATATCATTGGTTTCTAAAACCTCATGTATGTTAATCATAGTATCCTCCATTTCTGTCATTAAATACGATGCATTTTGTCAAAAATATCTTCACGCTGTGCCTTGATAACACAGCCCATTTCTTCCCCGATCTGCTCTAATTCATCAACAACGACACCAAATTCTTTGGCGCAGTCTTCCAGATCTACAATCATCATCATATTAAAAAAGCCACCCACGATCGTCTGTGAGATATCCAAAATATTAATGGTGTTGTTTGCCAGATATGTGCATACCTTTGCAATGATCCCTACGCTATCTTTACCTACTACGGTTACTACTGTTTTTTTCATGATGTCCTCCATTTCCATACATGATCTGTATGTCTTTTTATATTGTAACAAGCTGTGATGGCTTGTCCCTCTCGGCTACTTGTAACTGAAATGGAACTTCTTTAGAGCCCATTTCCTCCCATATCTGGCATCGTACTGCTTCATATGCCAATGCCGGATAATTGTTCTCTTTGGATAAATGTGCCAAAAATGCATATTTCAAATGATCCCCCATCAAACTGCATAACAGCCGTCCGGAGTCCTCATTGGACAAATGTCCCCATTCTCCCAAAATACGACGCTTGAGCGGATACGGATAATGTCCTGCCTCCAACATACTGATGTCGTGATTTGCTTCAATCAGCAACACATCGCTGTCCTCTAAATGATCTACAATGTAGTCATCGTACACCCCAAGATCGGTTGCCATGCTGACCTTTTGCCCGTCTGCTTCCACAGTATAACATACCGGATCAGCAGCATCATGTGACATTTTGTATGGCATGATCTGCATATCACCCATTCCTACCGGTTGATCTGCATAAAGTTGAAATAGATTTTCTCTTTTTATGACATTTTTTTTATCCTTTTCACAGATTTGATCTAATGTGCCTCCCGTTGCATAGATCGGCACTTCAAATTGCTTTGCCATCATGGGTATTCCTTGAATATGATCTGAATGCTCATGTGTCACAAAAATGCCGTCTAACTGCTCCGGTTCGACGCCAATACTGTGTAGTCCCTCCACAATTCTTTTCCGGCTAATGCCGGCATCTATCAATATGTTTGTTTTCTCTGTGCCGACATAAATACAGTTTCCACTGCTTCCGCTGGCTATACTGCAAACTTTCATGATATTACTACATTCCTTTCTCCACCGCATACTTTACGCCCAGAGTTACTAAAGTCCTAACGGGTAACCCAGCGCAGGATAACGGCATCGTGTTCTGCTAAAGGCTGGCTGAATTCTGCATCCATACCATTTATCTTAATCTCCATATAATCGCCATGCGCCTTACTGGTGTCAATCGGGTAAATATCTAACACATCCACTAATATATAATGTGTCTTTCCACGCAACGCATAAGGTTCGCCATTCACCGTGATCGCAAAATCTTTCTCCGGATCAAAGCTCTGACTCTTCTGCTCATCTGTGATATTCTCTGTGTTTACCGTTTCTGACGATTGACTTTCATCTGTCGTATCTCCGACAGACATCGGTTCGTGCGATCGTTCTATAGCTGTCATATCACTGCTGCCCATGGATTCCTGCGGCGCAGCTTCCGTCTCATGAAACTTGTCCGTTATTTGGCAATCTACCGAGAAATTCTCGTATACCTTTGTCTGCAGATTTGCCGGAACATGATTGACAAGTACTTCCCCCTCCGCAGCAATATCCATAAAGTCTAACAGCTGTTCCAATGTGTAATATGGCAATATCTCAATCTTATCTTCATTTTGAATTTCATAATACGCAGATACCAATTGCCCGTTTGCAGAGACAAAGCAAGGACAGTCGACCTTGGCGCCATTGACATAGAAAGAAATCGCACTCTTGTACTCCGGCAGTGCTTGTATCTCTATGCTTCCCGGCTTTCCCTTCGTCGATACTTCAATTTCTATCACATCATTTTGATGAATTGGCGTTGCAATGGAAGCTTCCTCTCCATTCACGCGGATAACCGCAGATTCTCCCGGCTCTCCCCGCTGCATACGTAAGTTTCCCTGTACATAATAGGCAACTGCATCGCCTCGCTGTGGAAATACCTTATCATTCGTAAGCCCTTTTTGAAGCGCAGCATCTATAACCGTAAGATTTCCCTTATCATAAAGCTTAATACGCTCCCCATTCACAGAGACGAACACAAAATTATTACGTTGCTCATAATAATTCATACATATACCGATCGGTGTAACCAGCAGAGAATCTATCTCTAAATCCTGACGCAGAAACGTAACCTCACGAAGCACTTCCGAACCACGCAATGCAACCCTTTCTTTTGCCACTCCCAAATACTCTGCCAGACATTCCGTAAATCCTGTGATCTTACCGCCGCCTCCGACAACAAACACAGCACTTACTGACTTATCTCCATTTAATTCTATGATCTTCTCTGCAACCTGTTTTGTGATCGATTGCACATTTTCTCGAACAACCTCTGCAATATCTGAAGACTTTACTGTCATCGGCAGTCCCATAATATCCTGAAATTCTACTTCTTCCTGCTCGGTACTCTCGCACTTCATGCGATCTGCTTCCTGAAAATCTACCAAATAATGCTTGGCAATACATTCTGTTAATTCGTCACCTGCCGCAGGTATCATGCCATAGGCGATAATACTGCCATCTTTCGTGATCGATATATCAGAAGTTCCCGCTCCAACATCAACCAATGCAATATTCAACAAGCGAAAACGTTCCGGTATTGCAATATTGATCGCAGCAATTGGCTCTAACGTCAGATTTTCGACATGTAAGCCTGCACGTTCCACGGCTGCATACAATCCATCCACAACTTCTTCCGGTAAAAATGTTGCGATCAACTCTGTACGTATTTTAGAACATTTATGCCCCTCCAAATTCGTAATCGGATAATCATTCTGATAATAACGCATGACCGAGTAACCGACACAATAATATTTGAGTCCACTGTTATCAGACTGCCGCAATGTCTCATGTGCCTTTTCTACCGCAAGCATGTCAAGCGAATACACATGTTCTGTCGTCACAACAGTCTCTGTCGTAAAGGTAACTTCCGCTTCCTGCTCTACTGTCTTTAATACACGACCGGCAGCAGCAATACATACATTATTTAACTTCTTGCCCGTCAACTGTTCCAATTGATCACTCACAGAACGGATCGTATCTGCCACTTTACCAATATCATGGATCTGACCATCTAACATTGCCCTTGTTTCATGCTGCACTGCGGCCTGTGCCACAACAACAAAATGACCGTCAGGCTGTCTATAACCGACCGTCCCCACGATACTTCTCGTTCCTATATCTAAACCAAACACAAAATCGTCCGGTAATTGTGCCTCTGCAGAAACTACTGCCTTCTTCTCTGCGTCACTTAAATTCATAATCCCAGAACCTCCCGTCCTGTTGGTAGTAATGTTTCTCGCTCATTATATCACACATCAATGGCAATTTTCAATTTGCCAGTCGATTGGTGCGATACCATGCTCCTCTAAGAAACTATTTGCTTTACTGAAATGTTTGCATCCAAAAAAGCCGCGGTATGCAGACAATGGACTTGGATGCGGAGCTTTAAGTACTAAATGTTTCGGATTGGTCAACATCGGGATCTTGCTCTGTGCCGGTCTGCCCCAAAGCATATAAACGATCGGCCGATCCTGTGCATTAACTGCCTGAATGACTGCATCTGTAAACTGTTCCCAGCCTTTGCCCTGATGGGAACCTGCCTGATGAGCCCGCACCGTCAACACTGTGTTCAACAATAGTACTCCCTGATCCGCCCACTTCTTTAAGTATCCGTTGTCCGGGATATCACAGCCCAGATCATTGTGCAATTCTTTATATATATTTTGCAGCGACGGTGGTATCTCCCGCTGATCCTGTGGCACCGAAAAACTAAGTCCATGTGCCTGGTGCACATTATGATATGGATCCTGTCCTAATATTAGAACTTTCACTTTGGAAAGAGGCGTAAAATGGAACGCATTAAAAATGTCATCTGCAGGCGGATACACAACACACTTGCTATATTCGTCTTTCACAAAACAAAACAGGTCTTTATAATATTCCTTGCTAAATTCCGGCTTTACCGCATCAAGCCAGTCATTGGTTATCATTGCCATTGGTACTCTCCATTCTATGCTCTTCCTACAATCGAACACTAATGCCCTGATCTCGTAAATATTCCTTCACTTCTCTGATCTCCAGCTCTTTATAATGGAATAACGAAGCCGCTAATACCGCATCTGCTCCCGCTTCCGTAAAGGCATCGCGAAAATGCTCTAACTTGCCCGCACCGCCCGATGCGATTACCGGAATTGATACATTATCCGAAATGATCTTGGTCAACTCCAGATCATAGCCATCTTTCGTTCCATCGCAATCCATGCTGGTAAGCAGGATCTCTCCGGCACCTAACTTGTCTGCCTTCATCGCCCATTCTACCGCATCAATGCCCATATCAACTCTGCCACCGTTTTTATAAATATTCCAGCCACCATCCGGTCTTCTCTTGGCATCAATTGCCACAACCACGCACTGGCTGCCAAACTTTAGTGCTGCCTCTGAGATCAAGGTTGGATTGGCGATCGCGGCCGAATTGACCGACACCTTATCCGCTCCCTCTCTGAGCACCTGACGAAAGTCTTCAACGGTACGGATCCCGCCGCCAACCGTAAACGGAATAAAGACGGTTTCTGCAACACGGCGTACCATATCAAGCTTTGTTGCTCTGGCATCCGAGGATGCCGTAATATCCAAAAAGACAAGCTCATCCGCACCAGCCTGTCCGTATGCTGCTCCAACGACAACCGGATCTCCCGCATCTTTCAGATCCACAAAATTAACTCCCTTGACCACGCGTCCATTATTTACATCCAAACATGGAATAATTCTCTTGGTAAACATAATTATCGCCTCTCCATTCTGTTAAAGGTTGCAAAAGTTCTTCAATATCTGTAATCCAATATCTCCACTCTTCTCCGGGTGAAACTGGCACGCAAATGTGTTGCCGCTTTCTACCGAAGCATGGATCGGTACGATATATTCGGTTGTTGCCGCCACGTCTTCCTCTCTTGCAGCCTGTAAATAATAGGAATGAACAAAATATACATATGCATCCTGTGGGATCCCCTGAAACAGTCTTGCTCCCTCTTTGATCTGAATAGAATTCCACCCCATATGTGGAATCTTGAAGCCTTTTTTCGGCGGAATTGCCTTGATCTTGCCCGGCAATACACCAAGTCCTTTTACGCCCGGCGTCTCGTCGCTTTCCTCAAAAAGCAACTGCAGTCCTAAGCAGATGCCCAGAAACGGAATCTGTTTTTCATTTACCTCACGAATCACAGATACCAAATTGTATTTATGTAGTTTTTCCATCGCATCGCCAAACGCACCTACACCCGGAAGAATGACCTTATCCGCTTTCAGGATTTCCTGTGGATCTCGTGTGATCTTTGCCTCTTCTCCCAAAAATTGCAGTGCATTTTCCACGCTGCGAAGGTTGCCCGCATCGTAGTCTATTATAGCTATCATTGTTGTATATCACCTCTGCTGTCGTTGTTTTGTATGGTTTTATGCGGCTTAGCGCATATTAACCTTTTACGTTTTGTTTCCTATAGTTCCTTATTATTACACCATATTGTACAATCTAATTCGTAAATAATTCGTAAAACAAAATTTATACGAATTAGCCTTGTAATGCTTTTGCCAGGTTATTGACCTCATCAATTTGCATCTCTGTCGGTCTGACATCCACATAATTATCCATTGTTGTTCTTACATTACCATGTCCTAATATTGCCTGCAATGTTTTTAGCGGAAGCCCTTGCATATTGGTTGCAAACGTATGTCTACAAATATGCGGTTCAAACTTTTCAATAGGATCATTTGGATACGCTAAATTGTAACGCTTAATACAATTTGCAAGATATTCCTCAACATGACTTCTTACGATCGTCTTCCTGCTTCTTGTTGAGAGAAAGACAAATCCCTCATATGCCTTCCCCAGTTCATCATAACATACTGGTTCTATGTCACCTTTAAGATATCGATTCTTCAACACAGATACAAAAGCATTATACACACCTTCCGTCATAGGTATATACCTTACACCATTATGCGTTTTAGGTGCCGATACGACATGTTTGTGATTAATCAGCATCAATTGCTTATTAACCCTGATAACACGCTGTTCCATATCAAGATCATCCATCGTCAATCCACATAATTCTGATGCTCTTAGCCCCGTCCAGAATAAAATGTACAACATATCATAGCAATGCCTGCTGTGAGCATCCGCTGAGCAAAACTCAAGAAACTTATTCATTGTCTGAATAGGAACCGCTTTCCTCGGCTTACTATCACTCCGATCAGTTGTAATCCTTCGAAATGGATTTTTTGCTATGTAATCGTAATCGACTGCATACTCAAATGCCCGTTTAATCAAACTGATCTGTGTCTGAATAGATGAACCTCTATACTTTTTCTTCATATCAGCAAGCCAGTTTTCACAATGCTCAGGTCGTATTTTTCCAATCTCCATATGTCCCAGTTTATACTGTTTTAAAGTATTTACTGTAACATTATAACCTACCTTTGTATTATGACTCAAAGCTTTCTTACTATATAGCTGATCCAGATATTTCTCCACTAACTCCAGTAAAGTTAATCTAGAACCTTCTATATCCAAATTATCCTGCAATAATGCCTCTATTTCAGCCTCCTTTTCTCGCAAGCTTTTTCCAGATCTTTTTCCTTTTGGAAGTTGATCTGTAACTTCCAACCTATAGGAACTTATAACCCGTTCTTTTCCTAATCCATCTTTGTAACGATATTCATATCGTTTTGTTTTTGGGTTATAAAATTCATTCGGTCTCAAAGTTTTTCTTGTAGGTTTATGTTTGTTAATTCGTGATTTATTCGCCATATTCTCAGCCCTCCATTAAAAGTGCCTCGAATGCGTACACATTATAAGTGTACCACACACGAGGCTCATTGTCGACATCATAATTCCTGCACTATATCAAGAAATTCTTCAAACGATTTCTTCTTAATCTTTATAACTCGCCCTATCATCAAATGATACCTGCACTCGTAATCCTCAGAAATAATCTTACGCAGTCTGTGCTGTCCGATACCATATAATTGAGCTGCTTCCTTAATTGATATTAAATATTTCTCATCCACATTCATTCCCCCATTTCTTGCATTCCTCTTGAACGTTATTTAAGCTGTACCTTTTTTCCATTGCGCTCAGCACCTTTCTAAGTACCTGGCATTCCACTTTTATCTTTCCTAATTTTCCCATCACCGTCCGCCGGTCCACGGTTGTGATCTGTTCCACTAATATCAATGAATCGTTTGCCAAATACCCCTTTACATCATCCCGATTAAGCCGGATATGCATAGGATTATACTTTTTGGTGATGTGCTTTGTCAGGGGCAACACATTCAAAGCATCTGAAGCATAATAACTTCCAATGACCAGACACGGGCGAACCCCTGACTGAACACAGCTCCTGCTGTGCTGTCCCAGATCTACATAAACCAGATCTCCGTTTTCTATTTTTTTCATACTGCCAAACCTCCTATCGGTGCTAAGTTAAGCTTCAATTCTCCCTCATCTACCGTGATCACTCTGCCCCCGGCTTCAAGCATCTGCCCCACTTTACCATATGCATCCGGCAGACTTTGGGAGATCATTCCCATATTTGCCAGCAAAATTGCTTCTGCTTCCCCACTTTGGATCCGTCTTACAATGTTCTGATAATGCCTGTTCATGTCCATCTGTCCCAGTATGCTTCGATGGAACACCTTTACGATCTGCAGCTGATGGGCTTTGGCATATTCCCTGATATAACGCAGTTGCTTCTGCTCTTTCCGATCCACGGTATTCTCATCGGCAACCGTTGCCAGATAGACAATGCAGCGTATATTTTTCTTTGCTTTTCTTTTATGTGCCATTTCTATCTTCCTCCTTGCTATGCCAGATATGCATCGATCATATTGCAAAACACGCTTTCAAAATACTTCTTTCGCTGTGGCTCCAGCATACTAAGCTTTCGATCCACAATGCTGTCCTCTTTTTTATCTGTCTCTTTCCGGCTGGCATCTTCTTCCGGTGCGATCCCCAAAATCGTGTTGGCGTCCGTATGTAATGCCGTCATCAACAGATACAAAAGGTCCACACTCATCTTCCGGCTTCCCAGTTCTATCTGATTGATGTGTGACGATGATTTGTTTACCCTCTCGCTTAACTGTTCAATCGTTAAATGACGGCTTTTCCGGACATCTCTAAGTGCCTGTCCTGCCTTCCATCCTTCATATTCCATCTGCCTCGCCTACCTTCCCATATTCTGCGTCAAATTTTCACTTTTACTGCCATATTTCTTGTCTACCGGAAGTCCTACCGGTAAGCATTCCTTAGCTGTATCTAAAGTTTAGCGGATATGCTGTGATACAGGAATATCAGAACTGTTAAACCACTTATCATTTCTGTTTAGTTCTCCAGCATTGCCGAAATCATGGCAATAACAGTCTGATAAACAATCTGCCGTTCCTTTACCGGAAGTGCTGCCATCATTTCCGGTATACTGTCATCTTTCTTTTCCGTTCCTAAAATAGAATCCGCAGACACTCCTAATGCAGACACAATCTTTTGAAACATATCTATCTTCATGTTATTTCCATTTTCCCAGCGGCTGATGGACACTGCCGTCACACCGATCTTTTCCGCCAAGCCCTCCTGCGTATATCCGGCTCTTTCCCGCTCCACCGCTAATGTCTCCCCAATCTCTGCTAATGTTTTCATCATTCACTCCTTTCCGGAGCAAACAAAACGAAAGCAGCCTGCTCTTTTCGTCGCTCATAAGCAGTATGAAAAAAAAAATTGAGTTTTCTCATACAAAAACCGGACAAAACAATTACAGATAGATACAGAAATCTTCCTGTATCATCCACTCTCGTTTTGTCCGGCTCCTAATGATCCTTTGTCAAATTTAACCGCTTAACAAACTCTCGATCATCGTACTAACCACCTTGATGTCCGTAACAAATTCGTGGCTCTTGCCGCTGATCTCTTGTTGTATTAAATTTTCTTATTATTCTTCCGCTTAACTGTTTATCATGGTCTATGCTCCAGCCGCTTTCCATAAGCATGAAACCTCGCAACCAGGCACGACACTGCCTGCGTATTAACCGTATTCTCGGCGACCACACATACAGAACCCTGTAATGCAAAAATATGAATCGGACTCTTGCACTTGCCACATGTCAAAGAAAGCTCTGAGCCATCCATGATCGAATTAGATAAAATCCTGTCGCACTTCGGACAATGTACCCGATATTCTATAAAACCATCATTCTTCTCCGTTTCTAATTTTTCTTTTACCAACTGCGCTCCTCCATATACATATGTACCCTCATCTTGATCAGATAAAGGGAATAAACCTGCCGCAAGATCATACACAACAAATAATTTCCGACACACTAAGCCAAACTATCTGTTCATGATCTGCTTTCTCCTGCTGATTTTCAAGTTTCTATATGGGTTAAACAAAAAAACAAACGCCACACCAGAACATTAGTTCGTTTTTTTCTATGCCATTAGTATAAATCATTTGTTTCGATATTTCAAGTGTAAAATATTATCCATTTCGTCTTAAAGTTGATTTTATGATTGATTTTTCACTCTGGATTGTATATAGTATAGGCAGAAACCATACATAAAGAAGGAGATCACGATGAATACAATCGGAAAAATTATACAGGACCGGCGTAAAGAACTTAAGCTTCGACAGCCGGATATCACGAAGCAGTTAGAACAGTTTGGATACTTTATCAATCCTGCAGCCGTCAGCTCCTGGGAGCGGAATGTTACCCAGCCAAATGCCACACAGTTGCTGGCACTCTGCAAGATTCTTGGCATTACCAATATTTATGATACCTTTATCGGAGAATATACGCCGGATGATCCGTTTAGTGAATTGAATGAAGAGGGGATCAAAAAAGCCAAAGAATACATAGCACTGCTGGTCAAATCCGGCGATTACGCAAGAGAAGACCGCTCTGTACTTCCGTCCTGCCGGGAGACCCGCTTATATGATCTTCCTGCTTCTGCAGGCACCGGAGCTTTTCTGGACAGTGATAATTATGAGATAATCGAGGTTGGAAATGAAGTTGCTCCGGAAGCTGATTTCGGAGTCCGCATTCAGGGTGACAGTATGGAACCGCAGTATATCGACGGTCAGATTGTATGGGTACAGCAGACGGAAGAAATTGCTCCCGGCGAGATCGGCATCTTTTATCTGGACGGAAATGCCTATTGCAAAAAACTGAACTGCGGTGGAGACGGTTTCTCCCTTGTCTCCTTAAATCCAAAATATGATCCGATCCGGATCCGAAAAGAGAACAGTTTCAAGATATTTGGCAGAGTGGTATGCTGATCGTCCTTTTTATGGGACAGCATATTTGATTCTCTCATTCGCTCCAACTTTGTACAACATCCAAATATAATTCTGCATTTCTTCGCAGAGAAATTCCGACATTTTAATAGCTTGGGTACTCCTATACACGAACAGAAATAACAGATTTACTGCATAAAACTTTTGGTTTTAGAACAGACTACGAATTTATCAAAAAATCGACAATGCGGAGCATCATCAAGCAGACAAAGGAGATCAATTCATCAAAAACCGAAATATAGCATATATCGCTGCGAAACCAAAAATGGCTACAGTACCTGATTTTACTGGTGTTACAAATGCTTATAATATATCTCTAAGCTTAAACTTATATAGTGCTATTTCAATACTGTATCCGTAACATGTTTCCGAATGACAGAATCGTCTTGCGTAAAGATGCCATTATCTACATTTTCCCCCTTTGCACAGTCCCGGATAAATGCCACTGATTGTTCAATTTAGATTGAACCTCTAATTTTTTATAATCAAACAATATGACGGATTTACTTTAGGAAATCATACCACGAGACTATTTTCTTCCTCGTATTCGATTTTTTATATTATACAGAAATGTATCGTAAAGCCATTTTTTGTGATACATTCTGAACGGATTTATTCTTGTCAAATCATCCTCCTTATATTGTTCATAGGGTTCTATATAAAAACGGTGCGGACCGATTAAAAAGTAATGTACCTTGTCGGATAGGGAAAATTCCACTTTCATATTTCTCTTTTGTAAATGAATATACATAAACTCCTGCTCCCGGACTTCTCCCTCTAAATAATACTTCCGGAACAACATCCCCTGATTCCAGATAAAGACCTGTGGAGTATATCCGATATCCACATGAAGAATCTGAAAGAAGTCATAACAAAAATTTACATCTGCGTATATCATTGCATAATACTGTTTTACACCGCATAGCTCCAAAAATGAGGAAACACCTCCCCACTCATCAAAAGCGTAGTTTTTAGGAGAAGAAAAAACTTCTTTATAGTTATGTTTTCCAGGTACCTCCATTTTATAAAATGCGTTTGCAGCTCTGGTATTTCTTATCAACGTGAAATGTCCATGTTTTAGCACTTTATCAAAGGAATCTAAAATGTCGTCCGTTATAAACTTACGAATATCCCCGAATATCATATCCATATCGCAATATCCCCAAAAATCGTATTCCCCAATATAGTTTTGCAGTATCTCCCCGTACGCTGGCTTAAAATCACACAGCTTATAGGGCATATCAAGTGAAATTTTAAAATCAAAATGGGATTGAAAAATCTCTCTAAACGCAGAAAAGGAAGTTTCAACAACCCTAATATTATTTTTGCTAAAAATCTTTCCCTTCTGGTCTGTAAAAATCAGCCAATTTACCGTCTCGTTACATTCACAGGATTTCAGCCACAAATTATAGTAGCTGTTGAATTTCCCGAAGTACGGTATGATTAAAACAATCTTTTGCATTTTGCTCCTTCCTATAGTGTCAAGACCTAAATCATTGATTTTTCAGGTCTTTCCTTAAACAATTACCTCATTAAACAAAACCAAAAGTGCAGAACAGTCATCGTATCTCGTACCGAATAGCTAAATAAGGGTATGCTTCATAAAGCATCCGTTTTTTTGCTTTATAAAGGCTATAAATCCTCTATTTAACTATGATGGTGAACCTTCTTTGTCTAATGGTATCATGTACCAACTTTCTTCATCCCACCTGTTCATACACCGAGTTCCCGCAAAACTTTTTAACAGGGTCATCCTATTTAAAGTATACAAGAATCTTTCTGATATCTCATTCACAAATAACTTCGAAGTACCATATTTCTAAAATCCCGTTGTACAAATTTCATCTGTCCCCCCCAACTATTTTATTTTCGCATATAATTTTTTGCTGCTTGGCATACCGCCTCCATATCATTACCATACGACATTAAATTTTCTATCATCTCTAAATGCTCTTTCTTTCGTTTTGCTTCATTATGATAATTATTCCCAAGCTCTCCATGCAGGAAATTGTAAATAGTAGAAAAAGCATCTACTAAGTATGTGATTTCATCCGAATCCAGGGAGTAATTCTCATGGTTTATCATAGTGTTTCTGTACATATAGAAATCATCCGGTTCCAGCTCCTTCTCTGTGTCTGTAACACACGGTTCATAAGGCGAAAACTGAGCAATAGTACTTCCTATTTTCAGCGCAAGATTTAAAGTCATTTCCGCTGATTCCCAGGTATCCTTCGGAAATCCGATTATGTAAAATGCTAGCGTCAAAACGCCTCTCCTTTCCAAAAATTTTACTTTTGATGCAATTGCATCATAATCTGCCTTGTTCCGGTTATATGATTCCAGAATCGCATCGTCCCCGGATTCCACTCCAAAACATATCATTGTCATTCCCGCCTGAATCATCAAATCCATCAACTCTTCGTCAAGAAATTCCAGTCTAGTTTCACAGGTCCAATGGATATCCAGTTTTTCTTCTATCATTCTTTTACATAAATACTTCACCCGCTCTTTGTCCGCCGTAAAAAACTGATCCCGGAACAACAGTACATCTGGATTCATTTCTTTCATTACTTTTATATCCTCTATTACCTTTTCCACATCATAAAACAGAATGGTATTGTTATAAAAGGCACTATATGGACAATACCGGCATCCCATATTACATCCCCTACTGGCCTGCAGCGCAAGTCTCAGACAATCCTGCTCCACATATGACTGCACGGGAAACAATCCGTAATCTGGACAAGGGAATTTGTTAATATCAACGACATCCGTGTTATTCAGCATTTTATATAAGTAAAAGTCTAATGGGATATCAATAATCTCATCGATTTGCCTTATATTGCTGGATAACCATATTTTCAACAATTTAGCAATATGTCCTGCAAAACATAGCCTTGCATTCGGAAAAATTTCCTTTAGCCTCACAGCTAGCTCAATATCTAATCTTACCATCGGGGCCGAAGCCTTGAGAAAGATATAATCATACTCCTTACCCTGCTGTGCCAATTCATCTAACATATCATCCGCAAAGGTTTCCTGCGCTATCCCATCAATAATATCTACATTAACATTTTCGGCCTGATCCGCTATTGTAGCTGCCATAATAAATACCAGGTCCGGATTTACGTTTCCATTATAAACCGTAGAACCCAGCTCCCCCTGACTGTCACTGTGAATATTAATTCCATAGTACGCACGTATCATCAACATATTCATTATTTTTCCTCCCTTTGTATTCAATAGCCTCTCGGATTCTTAAGCCCCTATTTCATGCGACTTTCAAATCCATATTTCTTAAAAATCCCCCTCTTTTTTGCCAAAAACACTTGACAATTCAATCAAAAAATGCGGCGCTTCGCGCCTCTTAATTAAAAAAGTGCTTTTTGTTCCGGCACTGCCGGCATACATTTTTTGATTGGAGGCGATTTTATGTTACCTGTTAACATCGGCGGTCATACCGCCTATCAAAATACTTTTGTTTCTAAATTTCTCAAACTCTATCCCGATCCTTTTGAGGTTCCTAAAAGTACCTGGGATACTATTGTAAAATTCTGGTATCTTGATCTTTCTGAAACTGACACAATCATGGCTCCCTTTTATCCTTTGTCCGGGAAACCTGCGTCAAGATTTCCTTCCTGCATGCTTCGGTCTTATCTGTTATCCATCTCTTTAAAGATTTCTTCCATTACTAAATGGTGCGAACTTCTTCGTATCACCCCTTTGTATGCAATCCTCAGCGGTTTCCACGTTGAGGATACGCCCGGTATTGGAACTTTTTATGATTTTTTCAACCGGCTGTGGCAGTCTGATAAAAATAATTGCCTTGATCAGATCAAACACAAAATACAAAAACCCAAGAAAGGAAAAAACATGGTGATAAGACACCCTGTAATACAAACAGCGCTGCTTCAAAACTGCTTCCTCTTTTCGAACGATTTTCCTTACCTAACACAAATCCTTTTTGTCTGGTCTTTCGTCTGTATAAAGAACAGTTCCTTGACAACTCTGTCAAAAAAGGGCTTATCGATCCTCGGCATCTTTCCCTTGTCGGTGACGGCTCTCCGGTTGAAACTGCACGCTTAGAACGTTCAAAACGAATCTGCGGATGCGCTCCGGTGTCTGATTGCAGCTGCAGGCGCAAGTTTTCTCAACCCAACTGCAGCTGGGGCTGGGACTCTTCCAGAGATAAGTATTTCTTTGGTTATCACCTCTACATGTTTGTTGCTGCTGAATCTGAAAACGATTTCCCTGTCTTCCCTATGCTTGAGCATGCTTCCAGACATGATATGTTGTCCTTTTTACATACCTTTTTCTCTATGAAATCTTATCTGCCTGAATTTCATAGAGAAAAATTGATACTGGACGCCGCTCATGATTCCTACCCTCTGTATGATTACTGTAAAGCCAATGATATCACGCCTTTTATCGACCTGAATCCCGACCACTCAGGACATTACACATACAAAGACGACTTTACAATCGATGAAGATGGTGTTCCTGTGTGTAAAATGGGCTTACGTATGCATCATGATGGTGTCGAAAAATTCAAACACCGCGAAAAATACTGCTGTCCTCTTGCTGATCGTAAAAATGGATGTAAATGTCCTAATCCCTGTTCTGACTCCAAATATGGAAGAACAGTCCATCTTCAGCAAAAGAATAATCCAAGATTATTCAACATACCACCAAGGGATAGTACACAGTGGATAACAGAGTACGACAAACGAACCTCCGTTGAAAGATCAAACAAACGGGAAAAGATAGATTATAAACTAGAAAGCGGCAGACACCGCTCTTCTAAGATGTGGTACTGCCGCCTCTATGCCATCATGATGCTACAACATCTAGATGCATGGAAAATGCCAACTCGTGTCAACACCATTTTTACGTTTTCACGAATTGCAAATACGGACTAATTGTCCCCATATTTTTTTAAAAAAAGCATATTTTCCCCAGGACAAGTACGCCCTTTTTTGATCTTTGTTCCAAAATCTCACAATATTTCATTGTCAAAATTCACATAATAGCCTTCTCATCGACAATCCGAGAGGCTATTCATTTACGTGATATTACTTTTTGTTACTTTTTCCATCGACCTTCAAAAAAAACTCTCTATTTATTTGTTCAACGCATCTATACGCCCTGCAATATTTTCTTCAAATTCCTCATCTGAAAATTTCGGGTCTCTAGTATCGTACCAGATCGAGCATGGTGCCTTTGCGCATTCCCCACAGTTTTTATATGCATTGTCTTTCTTTGCGCAGCTATATATCGGACATCCCTCTGGAGAATGAAAAACCTTTCCCTCGGACTGGTTACACCCCTCGCAAATATCTGAAAAACAATCGCAGGTAGAACAATCCGTCCCACAGCAGCTTAAACTTTCCTTTTTATCACTATTTTCCTTGCAGTAAAAATTCAGCAAATTTCCATCCGGATCCCGAAACCAGAACGACGTATTTCCCCATGCCTGCGTTGTTAGCGGCTTGACAATTTTAACACCCATTTCCTCTACCCGCCTATATTCCACTTCAATCCCGCTTACCTCAAATTCCAAAATGATATTCTGGCTCCCCGACACTTTTGCCGGTTCCAGAGCCATTCCATTATGCACCGATATATCAAAGATAGAGAGCACGGACCTGCCGTCCATCTGAAACTCCGCATATCCCTGATTATCAACCTGCGGTTTAAATCCTAATAAATCCGCATAAAACTGCCGCATTTTTTCAACATTATTCGACAACAAACAACTGTGTGTAAGATTTATCATACGCCACCTCCATTTAATTACAATCCATCTAGCAACAGCCACCCTGTTATAAACATTTGTATTATTTATACCCTCCTCTCAGATTTCTATTGATGTGTCCCATTCCTCTCCCTTCAATACATCCAGAATCTCTGCAATCATTCCCCTATCATGTATTTCATATTTTTTTACATTTCCTATTTTGTCTGGAAGTATAAAACAGAAAACGTTTCCCTTCCCCTTTTTATCATATTTGATATACTTTAATATCTCTGCCGTGTCACAATCATGAATGGTATGCAGTACCTGCATACGCCCTAACAGCCTTCTTATCCGCAAGGTTTCAGCCCTCTTAAACAAATGCATCCGCTCTGCCAGACAGCAGGCACCTATTATGCCGATTGCCACGCATTCTCCATGTCGGTACTTATACTGGTAAGCGCTCTCAATAGCATGTCCATAGGTATGTCCGAAATTTAAAATTGCGCGTTCCCCGTTATCCCTTTCATCCTGCTCCACCACGGAAGCCTTGATTTTGCAGTTCTGATAAATTAAATTTTCCAAAACATCCGGCTCAAGTCCCATAATCTTATCCAGATTTTCCTCTATATACGCAAATAAACCAGCGTCTTTTATAATAGCGTGAACCAGCACCTCCACCAGGCCATTTCTCACTTCCCTAATAGGAAGGGTTTTTAAAACGTTGTAATTTATCAGCACTCCAATCGGTTGATAAAACGCTCCAATCATATTTTTGACATGCAAAAAGTTTACTGCTGTCTTTCCCCCTACGCTGCTGTCTGCCTGAGACAGCAATGTCGTCGGAACCTGTATATAACGTATTCCACGAAGGTATGTCGCCGCCACAAACCCTACCAAATCTCCAATCACACCGCCCCCTAACGCAAAAATCAAATCTTTCCTCTCAATATTGTGTTCTATAAGGAACCGATATATCTTTTCGGTTTGCTCTACCGACTTATTGCTTTCTCCTGCCGGAATAACATATGAGTAGATTTTGGAATATTTTTTTTCCAGAGATGCCAAAAACGTCTCCAGATATAACTCTCCCACGTTTTCATCCGTGATAATAACACACTTCACATCCTCCCCTCTCAAACATTCTAACAGAGCGGAAAATGTATCCGAAATAATCACCGGATATATCCCATTTTCTGTATTCACATTTAACTTATTCATACCAAACTCCATTCCGCATTCTTTGCTGTCGCAGAATCACTACGCCCACGAACCCTCTGCAACCTATTCCCCGCATACCCGAACTTGGAATCTGCAAATAACTTCCACTATGTCATCCATGGTATCTATGTTTCCCAAAAGAACATTATGGTTTAAACATACAACTTCCCTGCTGATTTTCTCAGACACCTGACATTCTCCCTGGATTTTCCATTGCTCCTTTGGTAGCGTCTGCAATACCGGGAGATTATGAATCGCCTCAAAGGAACGATTACAGGGAATCCCCGCCCCTCTCAGATAGGCAACGAATTCATCCCTGCAAACACCGCCAAACGCTTTTTCATCATAGTAAAACATAACCATATAATGAGAATCTGTTGTTGTTCTCTCATCAATTTTTTGCAATGTAATTCCGGATATCGTTTTCAGGCGTTTTTCCAGATATACGTAATTTTTCTCCCGCAGCAACGTCTGTTCGCGAAGCCTTGACAACTGCACCCGTAAAATTGCTCCCTGCATTTCTGACAGTCTTGCGTTCGTACCGACCCGCACATGCTGATAAGTTGTATCGTTCTCCGCCCTGCCGCAGTTGAGCTCTAAAAACGCTTTATCTATCAGCTCCTTGTCGTCACTGATAATTGCACCGCCTTCTCCTGCAGACATCAGTTTGGCATTCTGAAAACTAAAGATTCCAACATCTCCAAGAGTACCTGCTCCTCGTTCTCCCCAACAGGCTCCATGGGCATGCGCCGCATCTTCCACAACGGACAACCCATATTTTCCGGCGATACTGTTTATCCTGTCCATGTCTGCAATATTACCCGCCATATGTACCGGTATAATGGCCCTGGTTTTCGGCGTTACCGCTTTTTCCACCTCGCAAACATCCATGCAAAATGTATCCGGCCTAACATCGACGAGAACAGGAACTGCGCCAACCTCCAGGACACAAGATACCGTGGAAAAGAATGTAAAATCCGGAACAATTACCTCATCCCCGCTCCCTATACCCAATGCCTTAAGCGCAATCTCCAACGCCTGGGTTCCGTTGGCAGCGGTTATGCCATATGCCGCTCCCTGATACGCCGCAAACTCTTTTTCAAATTCTTTTGTCTGTATTCCTCCATTGCGCCACCAACTTCCGGAATCAAGGACTTCTTTCATCGCCATTTCCTCCTTTTCATCCGAAATTGGCCAGCTTGGTATGCCTCTTACTTTTTCCGTCAAAACGTTTTCCCCCTTTACTCTGATTTTAAATATGTGGTGCCTGAAAAACCTATTTACAGGCTCTTTGTATTTTTAGAATAGCTCCAGCAATATCCTCTAAATCCTTTTCACTGCCTTCCAGCGTCCGATGATGCAACCAGACAACACGCTGTGCCGCAAGACAGGAATTTGGCATTGGCGCTTCCGTTTCCTTCTTATAATCCAATCTCTTGCCGTTAAAATCATTCTCTTCAAAAAACTCCGTGTCAGATAATACCGGAAAACAAACGCAACATGGTATTCCCTCTGCATTCAGGTATTCTACGAACTTCTCCCTGGAAAGCCCCCCGAACTGTTCGCTGTCATAGTAGAACATATACATATAGTGTGTAATTTTATTTGCCTGCGCACTTCTACCCTGCGGCTGTATGCCCGGTATATGTTCCATAAGCTTGTCCAGTATACGGGCATTTTTATCCCGCAGCTGATTGTAGGCATCTACTCTTTCCATCTGCGCTAATAAAACAGCGGCCTGAAATTCATTCATTCTATAATTTGCTCCGCGTATTACATGGCGGTAAACCGTGTCCCCCCTGGGTCTGCCGACATCCTGAATGAGGTACGCTTTCTCATAATCCTCCCTGTTATGAAAAACTAATGCGCCGCCCTCCCCGCAAGTCATTAACTTTCCGTTTTGAAAGCTGAAAATTGCAAAATCACCAAAGGAACCAAGCCTCTTATTTTCCCATTCTCCGCCATGCCCATGAGCAGCGTCTTCAATTACGGCAATATGGTTTTTCTTTGCAATTTCACATATTCTTTTCATATCACAGCCATGTCCCGCCATATGAACTGGTATCACCGCCTTTGTCTTTGGCGTAATAGCTTTTTCAAATTCTTCCGGAATCATACATAACGTTTCTGCATCAATATCCACCAGCACCGGTGTAGCATTGCAATTTACTACGGCAAGTCCCGTTGAAATAAAGGTCATACCAGGTACAATAACCTCGTCTCCCTCCGTGATGCCAAGGACGGATAGTGCTAACTCAAGCGCATTGGTCCCGTTTGTCACACCCAGGCAAAACCGGCTGCCCTGAAACTGTGCAAATTTCTTTTCAAACTCCGCAACCTTTGTCCCGGTAACTCTCCACCAATTTCCGCTCCGTACTACATCCGCCAGATTGTCAAGCTCCTTTTCATCATAAACCGGCCAGGCAGGAAATGAATCCTGTTTAAATGGTCTTCCTCCATTCGCAGCCAACTCTTCCATCTTTTCATCCTCTCCTTTTCATTTCTTTTTTTCTCTGATATGGTCGCACAATGCCTGCAGACCAAGCGTATATACATTTCCCTGAAATCCATTGATATGTCCCACGGCATAGGGTGCAAAGATTGTCTCTGCATGCCAGCCTCCCCTTTCAAAAATATTAGACAGATGAACTTCAACAAAGGGAGCGCCGCAGGCGATCAGCACATCCAAAATAGAATACCCTGTTTTCGTAAACGCTGCGGGATTGATGACAACACCATCTAGAATGTCAAGGTGTTCCTGAATATAATCTACAATCCCTCCCTCGTAGTTGGATTGGTAAAAAAAGAGACAAACTCCCAGCTTTTCTCCCAGCTTATTTAGTTTACCTTCCATCTCATCCCAGCTGCTCCTGCCGTACACATCCGGCTCCCTAATTCCCAGGATATTGATATTCGGTCCGTTAATAATTGCAATATTCTCTTTCTTCTTTTCCGACATCATAAGAACTTCTCCCCTTTCCGATATATGCCCGTTTTTCTGCCAAGACAAGCGCTCCAATAACGCCGTTCTTATCGTTGAGATTCGAGGGGACAATGCAAATGTCCCGTCTGTTTCCTAGGCTCCGTGCCGCCGCATCCCGTATTGGACCTAACAGGATTTCTCCCGCCTGGGCAACACCGCCCCCGACAATAATTAGCGGAATATCCAGCAGTATTACCAGATTTGCAAGCGCCCCGCCAATATAATTTCCGGCTCTGCAAAATATTTGTCTCAGCTCCTCATTCCCCTGTCTGGCATAAGCCACACATTTTTGCAGCGTAAGTTCCGACGGCTTTTCACACTGTTTATAGAAATTCGTTTTCTGTACCTCTCTGAATATGACCGGTCCGCAGGCAAGCGCCTGAAGACATCCCTTTGCCCCACAGGTACATTGTGCGTTTTCTCCCACCACCCGGATATGCCCCAGTTCTCCCGCCCACCCATGGACTCCCGTAACCAAGGTATTATTTATAATGATTCCGCTTCCAATCCCCGTCCCGACTGTCACATAAATCAAATCAGAATACGTCCTCCCGGCTCCGCAAAACTGCTCTCCCAATGCCGCGGCATTTGCGTCATCCTCCAGAACCACAGGAACGCCATATCGATTTTGAAAATACTGCCTTATCGCAAAATTCTTGTATTTTGAATTATTCGGCCAGTTGGTAATAACGCCTGTGTCCCGTTCAAACAATGCCGCCATAGCTATCCCAATGCCATCTATCCGCTTTCCTTCATGCTTTTTCCTCTCACAGATATCGTCAATAAGCGGAATGAGAGTCTCCTCTATTTCCTCTACCGGACTTTCCCTTCTAACGACGTCTTTTTTGCAAATCTGCGATATATCCTGACTGTGTCCATCGCAGGAGGCTATCCGTACAGAAGTACCGCCCAGATCAATGCCCACATAAAATTTCTCCAATTATATGTCCTCCCGCAACTTTGTATAAACCTCATCAGGATTTACGCTTTCGTGCGCATATAAACATTCGGTCAGACTTACGACCTTTAAAGCGTCCTTCGGCGTAACGATGTCCGTTTCCCTTCCTGCCAGAGCGTCCGCAAAATGAGAAAGCATCTCGTCGAAAGCCTTCCATGTACTGTTTTCAGGATCCAGATGCAGTATCTTTTTCTCCCCGCTGCTCTCGATTATCAGCGAATCCTCCTGCCAAAGGCGCTCCTGACTAAATCCAAATAATGTACGAATATCTAGCTTTCCTCTCGAACCACACATCTTAAAATATGTACAATCTGCTTCTACCGGAGCTTTCCAGCTCAAATTGGCTTTAATCTGAATTTCATTCTCACAGACCACATCTATAATGGCGCTTTTTTCTACATCAATATCCAGTCCGGCACTTTCTTTTCTTGCAAACCAACTGGCTCCTCCTGTTTGATTCAACTCCTCTTTCCTGCAGGGAGACGTGGTCAACTGATACTTCACCGGCTTACTGTTTCCGAGAAACATCAGACATAAGTCAAGAACATGTGACCCCAAATCCACCAACACGCCTCCTCCAGCATATTTTTTCAACGTAAACCATGTACCCGGACGAGGCACGCCCGATTTTCGCAACCATCCTGCCTCGATCTTCTCAACATTCCCTATTGTCCCTCGCTCCACTTCCCTGTATGCCATCTGCATCTCCTGTCTCCATCGGTTGACAAATCCTGGAATATAAACGACCCCACTGCGCCCTGCCTTCTGAATAATGTCCTGAACTTCCGCTGTGTTTAAAGCAACAGGTTTCTCGCATAAAACTCCAATGCCTTCATCCAGCATTTTCATCGTATAGGTATAATGCGTGTAATTGGGTGTGGAAATAATCGCCCCATCCAGACCGCATCTCAAAAAATCATTTATGGTATGACAGGCTCCTGGAATTGAAAATTTATCACACAGCTTGTGCAGCCGCTCTGTATTCTCATCAAATACAGCTGCAACGTTTACATTCTCTTTTTGCATCAGAATCGGAATATGTGCATGTTCCGCAATCCATCCTCCGCCGATGATTCCAATATTGACTCTTTTTCCCATATCCACTCTCCCCTCACTGACAGCCATCATGCCAGCTCAACGGCATCATTGAGCTCGTGCAGCGTATCGATAAACTCTTCTTTTGTTATCTCTCCCGAAATAAACTTATGAAAATCCAAAATCACACTATCATGGTATTTTTTGTAAAAATATTCTGTATTCAGCGCATGCTCCCCGGAAAAACCGGCGCGGTAATGTGTGATGTGATGGTTTGCAGCTTCCTCACAATAACAGAAGGGAATCCCTCTTTTCATCATTCGATACCCTAATTCCACATCCTCGCATCCCCACCGCAGACCAAAATTTTCATCAAATCCCTGCACCTCTTCAAATACTGCCTTGGTGACAGATACATTTCCTCCCACAAAAGCAATCCAATCCATTTTACCCGGATATTCCCGCAGCACGGTCTTAATCATATCCTCCAAAGCCGCAATCTTGCTTTTTTTGACAATATATCTGTCAAAGTCTTCCTCCGTCCCAAGCATAGCCGGAAGAATCCTTTCCTCTGCAAGATGTTTCTTCACACTGTCACGAATTTCCAATCCGTCCATAAAAGTTCCTTTTATCGGATCCTTAAAAAACTTTGTGCGGGGCAGGTTATAAACCGTGCCATGTACAATCTGTTCTCTCTCCCTATGCTTTTCTATATGCGCTTTTACAAAATCCCTCTGCAGAATCAAATCATCATCCGTAAAAATGATTATGTCATGTTTCGCATTTTTAACCCCAGTATTTCTAGTATGCGCACGGCCCATATGATTCTGCACGACCACATTGCAGTGAAACGGAAAACTTTCTTTCTCTAAATAACGCACCGTTCCATCGTCAGAGCCATCATCGACAAAAACAACCTCAAAATCCTCTGTCGATGCCGTCTGATATTTTAGTGATTCAACAACTAATTTCAGTCTTCCAATCTTGTTATATGTCGGAATTACAACACTGGCTTTCATCGTATCGTCCCCACATCCTCTCCTTTACTTCTTTCATGATGAAATGGTTCTTTTGTCTTCTCATAAGTATCCCATTCCCTTTAAACGTTGTTCAATTTCGGCTCTCTCCTCTTCAGAATAAGACTCACTTCTCTGGGCGGATTTCGGTTCTTTTGCCACATCTATCCTATGGCGCATCACAATGTTTTTCCTGTATTCTGTCTCTATAACATCAATTTCTTTTCCCTCTATGTATTCCGGAATATCTATGCCAAGATATACAAGAAGCGTCGGAAGAAAATCTGTCACTTCGCTGTACTCTATTCTCTTTCCTTTCGATATCCCTTCTCCATAAAATAATATATAGCCATCCCGGCAGTGCATGCCCTTTTGTTCCGGCTCTGAAAAAATTTCACCCGGTTTTAAATGATGGTCCACCATAACACCATAATCATATGGAATTAACATGATATCCGGTGCATATTCTGAAGCTTTTCCCTTATATATTTCCTCCCCCAGCACAACATCCACAAAAAGCGGTATATCCTTATGGGGGTGCCGCAGTGCCAGCAAATCTTTTTTCAACTGATGAAATAATTTTTCCTTTTCATTCTCACGGACAACGCCCTCCCTCTGCCTTCCCAGAAGGTTAAAATTCACTCCATATGAACCTGGTGCAGCAATATAAAACTTTGTCCTGCCCCAGTCCACTTCATAACCTTGACCATGATCCTGCGTCATAAACCAGTTAAAATTATTTTCATACCCGCTCTGCTGCTCCTGAACCACGGCATCCGTCTTGTTTAATACCATATATCCCTTTTCCACCAGAAAGGAATCTATATTAAAGTTGATTGTCCCTCTGCGAAATCCATGATCGGACATGGATACAAACAAGGTGTCTTTCGGAAGCAGCTCCACGATTTTCCCCATAGCTCTATCCACTTCCCTGTAAATATCCAGAATGGCATATTTCAAGGATGCATCCTCTTTATAATACGGACTGCCTGCATCCATATAATTCCAGTAAAAATGGCTGATTCTGTCAACTTCAGGAAACACTGCCATGCATAAATCCCACTCTTTGTTTTGTATGAAGTATTGAAGCGTCTTAACCCTGTCCCTGGTAATATCCAGAGCCTTCTGAAGATAATCCTGCTGACCGGTATACATTAGATAAAGATCCGGATACCAACGGCACCCCGCATCCATAACTTCCTTTAACAAAGTTCTCGGATAACTGTAATTTAATGTTTTAGAAAGAGGCCATGAAATCATAAATCCATTCAGTTTCTTTGGCGGATGTGTCATCGGAACATTGACAACCGCCGTCTTTAAATTGTATGCATTTAGAATTTCCCACAATGACGGGCTCCTCCAGTCCTCTGACCCCTGAAATCCCCCAATATAGTCTTCCCCATTTGTTTTCCAAAACTGGTACACGCCATGTGTGCCGGTATGAACCCCGGTCATAATGGAAGTCCATCCCGGTGCTGTGTGCGGCGGCACCGTGGATACAAACCGCCCGTACGCACCACCTTCAATCATCTTCTGAAACACCGGCAGATAACCCTGTTCAACAAAAGAATTGATTAGTTGAAAACTTCCCCCATCTACACCCAGAACAAAAACCTTTGCCATCTCATCACTTCTCCTTATTATGTATCCAATTCTCCCTGCTCTTTGCTCAAAATAAACTTAGAAATCACCAGACAATCTATTCCAGTATTCAAAAAACATTCGACAGCATCTTCCGGAGTTTCTACAATCGGCTCTCCCTTAATATTAAACGAGGTATTTAAGACCACCGGAACATTGGTGATTTTATAAAATTCTTCTATCAGGCTGTGAAACTGTGGCGCCAATTCTTTCATAACAGTCTGTACCCTTCCCGTTCCATCCACATGTGTAACGGACGGTATGACGCCCCACTTATCCTTATGAATGTCGCATGCCATCAACATATATGGATTTGGTACATCCAATGCAAAATACTCTGTCTGATGCTCCCACAATACAGATGGCGCAAAGGGTCGAAATGCCTCCCGGAATTTAACCCGGCTATTAATAAGGTCTTTCATTTCTTTTCTTCGTGGATCTGCAAGTATACTCCGATGCCCCAAGGCTCTGGGACCAATTTCTGCACCGCCTTGAAACCATCCGATAATCTTACCTTCCGATATCAATTTTGCAGCCTGGGCAACATAGTCTTCCATTTCAACGCAACTGGCAATCTCATATTTTTGAATAGCTTCCCAAACTTCCTCCCTGCTGTATTCCCGCCCAAGATAGGGATTAAACTCTGCACCGATCATAGTTTCACCTCCCTGTTCTCATTCTAATGATAATATCCATAATATGCTGCACCTATAGCGGTACCGTCATCCCCCGATGCAGGTGTAATAAAGATATTATCATAGAAACCTTTTTTATGTATTTTATAGTTTGCCACACTGTTTAACGCGACCCCGCCAGCAATACACAAGTTTTTGCACTGTGTTTCCTCCTGCAGATACCTTGCAATATCCACATAGATTTCTTCAAGAATCTGCTGTCCTGCCCAGGCAATCTTCTGACAAATGCGCTCCTTTTCTTCCTGATTTTTGATTGCCTGCACATCTTCCTTTAGCTGTAACATTTCCTGAATATCCGAGCTGTTAAATTCGATATTTGCATGGTTGTCATATCGTATATATTTCCGGATTTTTTCATAAAACTCCTTATCACCATAGGGCGCAAGTCCCATTGTCTTTCCCTCTTCATGTTCACCAAAACCAATTATATCCGTAATCATGGCATAAAATATTCCAAGGGAATTTTCAACATAGTCCGTCCCTGGCAGATTATAGCCATACTGTTTTTTTATCACATCAAATTTTCCGTTTTTGGCATAATACAACGTCATGGACTCATACTCATATTCTTCCCCGGCCTTGCGCTTACTTCCCACGCCGTCCATAACTATAATGGCACATTCATCCATCCCAGACGGATAATACGCACTGTACGCATGTGCCAGATGGTGATTAATCAACTGTATTTTATCCTGCAGACGAAAATACATGGTCGGTACGAGCAGGTCATTTCCTACTATTTTGTCAACCTCCTCCAGACAAATCCCTTCCATATCCAGACAATAATTTCTGGAAAATCCCTGAGCAAGGCGCATCCCCAAACCTACTCCATATTTTTTCCTCGTAATTCTTTCGTCCGCTATCATACTTTCCAGATGTCCATCCTTTAACAGACATGCTGAAAATCCGTGGTTAGAACCACCTAAACCTAATACATACATTTCATCACCTCTTCATATTGTACTTTTCCCATATTATTTTTGGGAATCTTGTCCAAGATTCTGATAACGGTGGGTATCATATATTGTTCTATTTTGTCCTGCAAAAATTGATAGATATCCTTTACTTCTATTTCCTCACACACCGTAATGACCGATACCAGACATTCCTCTCCATCCAAACGTTTCTTTCCTATAACAACCGCATCCTGAATAGCAGGATGTGTTTTCAGAATATTTTCCACGTAAACTGCATTTACTTTTTTCCCGCCAATATTTATGATATTCTTCACCCTGCCCGTAATATAAACATTTCCTTTATTATCAACTCTGGCCAAATCACCGGTAAAGAAATATCCTCTCTCATCATAGACCTCTTTTTTATGATAATAGCGGTTCATCATGGATTTTGCTTTGACCCATATCTCCCCCTCTGTTCCGGGCTTCAATTTCTCGCCGGTTTCTCCCCGAATTTCCACCACCACCCCGTCCATCGGCAGGCCAATAGACGGAAAGCTTTCCGCATCCACTCTTGTAATAATTCCTCCGGTTTCTGAACTGCCATAATTGGCTGACAGCACAATACCAAAACGATTTTGAAAATCTGAAAACAACTCTTCATTTATGACGCCGGCACCGACTACAAGGTAACGCAGGCACTCTATTCCAGTATTTGTATCCAGCTTACATTTTGTCAGCATCCTTGCCATAACAGGCACAATAAACGATACGGTCGCCTTTTTCTGAATGATTGTTTGTAAATAATTTCTTGGTGTAAATCGTTTCAACAATACCAGCGCCGCCCCGCAGCGCAGACTGCTTATGAATGCCGCCCCGAAGGCAAAAGAGTGATACAACGGCAATGGACATACCACCACATCCTGTTCATCCAGCCCCAGTCGTTCCTGATACATCTGCCCCTCCGCCTGAAACTGTGCCAATGTGCGTATACATATCTTTACTTCCCCTGTGGAACCGGAAGTAACATGATACACAACTTCCGTCCGGCTATCCGGCAACTCAAACTCCCTATTCAACGAAGCTGGTTCATTGTGGGCAAAAAACGAGGCACAGTTGTCTTCTGTAAGTATTTCATCGAAATGAAGTTCCGAATCCAAATATTGAATCTGCGCATCTGTACTGTCCGGAGAAATCATTACCGTTTTTGCCCCAACTGCCATAAATGCCAGCACATTTGTTATCCAGTCGCAGCTATTATTCATTTGTAGCAAAATTTTTGAATCTTTGTCTATTCCACGAGAACATGCAATCTCTCTTTTTTCAGAAAGCTCATCCCACAACTGGCGATATGTCAATTCCCTCTCCGAATCCTGCACCGCTGTTTTGTCTGGATGATTTTCAACTTGTTTTTTTAAATTTTTGAAAAACATAATGCCTATCGCAACCTATATTTTCTTTTTGTCCAATCTACAGATACAGTCCTCCGTCCACCTGAATCACCTGCCCCGTAATGTAAGCCGCCTTTTCAGATGCCAGAAAGTTTATGAGCGCTGCTACCTCTTCCATTTTTCCCTTTCTTCTCAAAGGAATTTTCTCAAGAAACTCCTTTTCCGGAACGTTTTGATGCAATAATTCCTTCTTATTGATTGCCCCTGGCGCCACAACATTACAGGTTATTCCCTTTGTGCCGTATTCTTTGGCGATACTTCTCGCAAGACCAATCAGCCCCGCTTTTGCCGCTGAGTAATGCGCTTCAAAAGGCATTCCATGCAGACCCGCCGTAGAAGAAATCTGGATAATCCTCCCCGATTTCTGCGTCATCATGCTGCGCACGGCCTGTTTGCTACACAGGATTGCCGTCGTCAAATTTCCTCGAAGTACCTCGTCCACTTCCTGTTCACCAAGCCGCAGAAATGACTTTCTCTCCGAATATCCGACATTATTTACCAATACATCCAACCTGCCATAAGTTTCTTTTATACTTTGGAATATCTTTTGAATATCCTCCGTGCTGTTTACGTCTCCCGGAATGTAATCGATATTTTCCGCCGCACCAATATACTTTTGAAGCACAGGGGAAAGATCCTCTCTGGGCCGGCGGGAATTAAGAATAACCACATGTCCGCTTCGATGCAGGGCAAGGGCAGTTACCAGACCAATTCCTTTTGTACTTCCAGTTATCAATGCAACCTTTCCACTTACATTTTCTCCTATCATGCCTTGCACCTTCCAATAACATAGTTAGCAAGTCCCTCTAAAGATTCAAATAATTTCGCACTCAGATCCTCATCCGGAATTATAATGTCGTATGTATTTTCGATTCTTACTAGAATTTCTAATGCATCAATAGAATTGATATTCAACTCGTTCATCAAGTCGCTTCCGTCTATCTCCTCCTTTGCCTTTGTCAATTCCAAACTATCAATAATAATTTCCTTCAACTCCTCGCATACCTCTTTTACTTCCAAATTTTGATTGCCCATAATTTTATCCTCCTATTGTTGTTTCTGATTTTTATATTGTTACTACTTTTTACCCTCTCTGCATAATTAGCTGCTTCATGTCAGCAATGTATTCTTCTGCTCCCTGAAAACTGTAAGAAGGCGTTTTTGCCAATTCCTCATAGGTTATTGCACCATCTATGTACAAATTCACTGCTTCCCATGGTGTAAAACAGGCTCTGCATTCTTCTCTCTGATTCCTTTTTCCACACAGTACCTGATAGATAAAATCTGTCCCGGCTTTTGCCACCACCTTCTGCGGTTCCTCTAAGACGCATCCCAGACTGTTAAACCAATAATTTGGACAGGGGGTTACCGTTCCATCTTCAAATACTCCCATGGCCAGATACGGAAGATAACATCTGCCTTTCCGCTGTCCGGTTTTCAGGAAATCCAACAGATGTTCCATATATGTTTTCGGTGCCAGGATATTCTCATACCGTTCATATTCGTCAACAATTTTCTGGATTTCCTCTATCTGTTCTTCCCGCATATAATACTGGCTCTTCTGTGCACCACGAACCGGAAACGGATATACGACAACTCCCTTTTCATATCTGAGTAAGTAATCCAGAAAACCAGATAATACTTTTGTATTCCTGTCTGTCAGCACACAGTTGACTTCTACCGGCAGACCAGCTTCATACGCTAGCTCCAGATTTTCCAGAATACGCTTTAATATCCTGTCATCCTTTGTACGGTAACTGTTCCCTTCCATCGTATGATGGTCCAGTGAAATTTGCAGACAGATATTTTTTGCCTCCTTAAAACGTGCCAGCTGTTCTTTTTTTAACAAAACCCCGTTTGTTAAAACCTGTACTTTTCGGTATTTTTTTGCCTGCAAGAGAATATATTCCTCAATTTTTGGTAACATCATAATTTCGCCGCCGCTAATTTTTAAAACTGCGATATCCATTTCCCGCAACAGATTCTCCTGAATGTCATCCATTCTTTCTTGAAATTCTGGCTGCTCGCAGTAATTGTAACTACTCAGCTTTCGTTTTTCTTCACATGTCATTTCATGTTCCTTTTCAAAGTGGCTGGTCTGTGTTAAGCAGTATTCGCATTTCATATTACATATATCCTCTGCCACCACAAAATCGTTAAAAATTAACTTTTTTCTCATATTGTATGTAATTGCAGACCGCAGTTCTTCAATATTATCTGCCATAAAATCCGGATGTGCCTGTAACAGCATTTTCCTCGGCACATCTCCCCATGTAACGCCAACAGAAACAACCCCGGCGTTTTTTGCACATTTTATATCATTTACGGCATCCCCCACCATCAGCATCTCTTCTTTTGCCACCTGGAATTTTTCCATCAGTACCTTTAGGCTCTGGGGATGAGGTTTAGGATTTTCTACATCATCGGAACAGACGATTTCATCAAAACATCTATATATTTTTAAATCCTTGAGAATCATAATCGTCCGCTCACGGTCTTTGCCCGTACACAATGCGCATGAAATGTTTTGCTCCTTTAAATCCGATAATAATTCTTTCATACCCTGATGAAGTTTTATTTTACTCCGCCCCTCTATGCTCACCTTCCTGTATATATCAACAATTTCCAGAGGAATACCCATCTTGCGAAAAATATTCGGAAGGGAATCTCCGCTGTTACTGAAAAATTCCTGTATCTTTTCTTCCCCTGCCACCTCTCCCATTACCTGATAATAACTTTCAGAGAAGGCATAACGCTGAACTTCAGATGAATGTATAACAACTCCATCAAAATCAAAACAAACAACTTTCAATGTTCCTTATCCTTTCTGTGCTAAATAATCTCCTCTGCCTGTAGCACCTTTACCAGCCTGATAAATTCCTGCGCCTTCATTCCTTTAAATGCCTCTATGTATCTTACCTTTCTCCTCATGGAAAGCGCTGCCCTTAACCGGTTTAACTCCTTTGCTTTTTCCAATATGGCATACTGTTCCAGCTGGGAAGGATAACATATTAACGCAGACTGCTTCTGCTCCCAAAACTGTGAAATATCAATATAGTAATTAGGATACAGAATGGGTATCCACACCTCATACATTGCTACCAGAATATCCCGGTCTGAAAGGACGGACGCCAGTAGCAGACTGACACACCTGTGGTCCGAATGGGAATCCATAATATACGGTGTAAAAATGATTCCCGGTTCCTCCATTTCAATGACTTTCCTTAATTCCTTTTTCGCCTGTTCAAAATGGTCCATTAAATCTCCGTCAGGATAATGAAAATACATTCCTTTACAGTTTCCATAGTGGGACAGACATCTAAAAAATTCCTGCAGGCGTCCCGTAGAACCGTCTCCATCCTCCAGCTCATCATCCGGCAGTGTAAAAAGAAGAATAACAACTTCATACCCCAGACTTCGCAATTGAAATATTGTGCCCGCACATCCTATTGCTTCATCATCAGAATGGGGCGCCAGCACCAAAGCTTTCTTGCAACTATTGGGTGGAAATCCATACCGGACCCTTTTACATATACCAAAAAAATCTACGATTTCCTGATGCATCTTACACCTCATTTCTGCTCATAAAGCAATATAGTTCCTCATGTTCTTCCCATCATCAGAATAGAACTATTAATTTCTTTGATATCCTCTGATTGAATAAGCTGCAGGGAACCATACATTTTCCATTTTTCTTCCAATTCTCCCTTTGTCAGGGAATAGACTCCACCGTGGGTCAGCCAGTCCAGCAAAACATTTGACAAAAATGCGTCTCCCTTCTGAAAAAACAAATCTATAATAAAAATTCTTCCATCTTCAGTTAAAACTCCTTCCAGTGTACGGATTCGGTCTCTCAATACTTCTTCATTAAAATAGTGAATGGTATTATATAAAAAGATGAAATCAAACTTCTGTCCATCACTTTCCTCCAACCTTTGAAAACCACCATCTCCCATTCTGGCATTCTGGCTGGAAATCCATTTATCCTCCATGTAATAACCGCAAAAACGGTATCCTGTTTTTTTTATTGCCTTCAACAGTGCGTCGCCACTTCTTCCGTATTCAAGAATAGACGGATTCTTACACTGCCTTATCTTTCGGAAAATATAGACTGCCAGCATTTTTAAAGAACTGCCATACATGGTGCGGTCATACAATGCAATCTCTTCCGGAGAAAATCCTAATCTGTCAAAATCTCTATTTCCGGTGCCAGAATTTAAAGACTGTATGACACGTTCCGGATACATCCATCTCTGGAATATATTCTTTTCATGTCGAATCACTCCTTCTAAGGCACATAGCTGTTCGTACACGGATTCCATCTCCCCCGTCAACTTCCATTTCCCTGCCTCTTTCGCCACTAAATTCATACTGCTGAGATATAAAAGAAACACGGAAAGATGCGTTGTATCCATTCCCTTCTTCTCCCCAAGTTCCTGAAGGGAAATCGTTTTTCCACGAAGGCATTCAAAAATTCCCGTTTCATAAGCGGCAATCACAGCGGAACTTTTCTTATAACCGACAACAAGTTCAAGCAGCTCCTCTTTCTCCATTTTTGTACTCATGCTGCAATCCTCCTTTCGTACAATCCGATGATTTTACGGATTGTTTGCTGCTCAATGTACCAATGTTTGCGATGCTCGCAACCGGGACTTGGCGGTTGGAAGACGAATTTCTTTCAACCTTATCCCCCTGTCTATTCCTACGGTTTATCAAAAAAATGCATCATCTCCTGATGGACATCTTCAATGGTAACAATATTATCAATCGGGAAATTCTTCCCAATAATCAAAGCATTTTCATACGTATGCATTCCCACCAGTGCAGAATTTGTAAAAATCTCTTCACCGGGAAGCATGCCCTTCAAGTCATAACCATCATTTGGATGGGCAATAATATCTGCCGCATCCTCCAGATAGCTCCCGCTATATATCTCCTCTCGGAAAAATACATTGCGTATGACAGGCTGATTATTTACAGGATCTCTAAAATCCAGCAATTCCTGCTTAATCTTATTTCTGACACTGTCATATTCTGTCGGAGAGACGCTTCCCCGCTCCTCCCTGCCCGCAAGATTTATATAAAAACGTCCCGGCAGAACAGAATAACAAATGGTTTCTTTCTGATAATCATCAAGCTGACAGGAGTCTTCTTCCAAAATCAAATATCCTTTTTCCCTCAGCCAGGTATTCATCTGCACCTCATGGCGAATCCCACAAAATCCATGGTCTGAAAGAATCAGCAGCGAATCGCTATCTTGCAACCGTTCTACCAATTTGCCAATCCACCAGTCGAGGCGTTGGAAAAACCGCTGCGTCTCCATATGAAAGGCTTTCTCCCTGTCCTCTATGTCATACCAGAAAAAATGCATTAACCGGTCTGTTTCCATGATGTGAAGATGAAAATAATTCCAGTCGTCCTCTAAATCAAAAGCTGCCTGAAAACGTGCATCCAGCGCCCGGAAAATCTGGTCCATCAGCGCACTCCGGTCCGTTCTGGCAAGCCAGGCATCAACGTCTATAATATAATCATGTTCCTTAAGAAACAAAGCCAGTTCTGGCGGATATGTCCCCTTTTCAATATCCGGGCACAGGAAACAGGACACCATCTTTCCGTTGACAACTTCTACCGGATATGTAACTGGTACATTCATTACCACCACTTTTTTCCCTCTTCTTGAAAGCGTTGTCCATATGGATTCCGCCTTTCGGTGCCTTGATGTAGGAATCGTGATTTGAAACGGCGATGCAACCCTGTCTGCAAAACCAAAAATACCATGCTGCGCTGGATTTACACCTGTCGCAAATCCTGTCCAGGCCACAGAAGATATAACCGGATATACAGAATTCATTGGCTTCATCCCATTGTCAGAAATAAGCGCAGACAGATTTTCGCAAACTCCCTGTTCACATAAGCTTTTCAGCAAAGAAAACGGAACACCATCAATTCCCAATACAAACATTCTTTCTTTTTTTCGATTCATGGCTATAAAACAATACCTCCTGCACAGATTATCTCTTCTCTTAAAATCACAAATCTGCCAATACATTCATAGTGAGAAAACGTAGTCACAGCCAAGGGCTTTTTCGTCCGAATTACAATTCTTCCGGCATCCAGATTTTCAAGCTGCTCTATATTTTCCTGTTGTCTTGTAAGCTCTCCCGTATTTAGTTTTTGTTTGATTTCCTTGATAATGCAGCTTGTCTCCTGGGCGCCGCACCGAATCTTTAATTTTTCTCCAACGGAAACTGGCTGACGGCTCATCCACAACATACCCGCCTCAAACTCCTCTTTCATTTCTATCTTTGCATCTTTGTGGCAAAGTACATTTCCCCTTTCGAGAAACAATGCATCCTTTATGGTGATTCCGATACATTCACCCGCCTCTGCACGTTCTGGATTTTCCATAAATTTTTCGATGGATGCAACCTGTGTGCTCTGTCCGGTCTGGACCACCTGCACGACGTCATTCGGACGCAGAATACCCTTTTCCAGTCTGCCCACTGCAATTCTTTTTTTCGCATACTTATAGACATCCTGTACCAGAAACAGATATGGTAAATCCTCCTGATTTTTTCCTATTTCTATGCTTTCCATAAATTCCAGCAGGGAATCTCCCGTATACCAATCCATATTCTTAGATTGTAAACAAACGTTGTCTCCCTCCAGCGCCGAAACAGGTACGAAATGAGACCCCCGCATGTTTAACTTTTTAAAAATTTCTTTTATCCCGTCAATAATTTCATCAAATCTTTTCTGGGAATACTCCACCTGGTCCATTTTATTTACAACAACAATTAACTGGCGAATGCCTAACAGCGACAGGATAAACACATGGCGTCTAGTCTGTGGCATGACTCCTTCCGAAGCATCAACAATCAGAACCGCGGCGTCGGCCTGTGCGGCTCCTGTCACCATATTTTGCACGAACTCCACATGTCCTGGGGCATCAATAATCTGATATTGTCTTTTTTCTGTCCGGAAAAAAGTCTGTGTCATTTCAATGGTAATACCATTTTCTCTTTCTTCCCTTAAATGATCCAGCAAAAAAGCAAACTCCAACTTATTGTCCGTTGATAAGGATGCCTTTCTTAATTCTTCTATCTTATCTTCCGAAACAGAACCGGTATCATACAATAATCTGCCAATAAGTGTTGATTTTCCATGGTCAACGTGCCCAACCATTACAATAGATAGTTTATTATTTTCCATACAGCTCCCCCATCGTTACATATATCCCAGTGACCTTAACTTCTGCATCATATAATCGGACTCTTTATCCTGCGCCCGCCCGCTTCTCTCTGATATATTTGTCTTTTCTAATTCACGGATAATCTCAGGTACAGAACCCGCCGTTGACAGAATAGGATTGCAGCAGGTTTCACATCCAATACTTCGATACCGTTTTTCGCCATCCGAAAAATATAACTTCACCATTGGAATCTTCTCCCTCTCGATATAGTTCCAAATGTCCTTCTCCGTCCAGCTCAAAATAGGATGAATCCGAAAGTGCTCTTCCTCCCTGGTCTCCGTCCGGTGTTGGTCCCACATTTCCAACGACTGTTCCTTGTAGTTCCATTCAAAATCCTGGTCACGGATAGAGAAAAACCGTTCTTTTGCCCGAACACCGTGCTCATCCCGGCGAATGCCAAGGTATAATGCCTTGATGTGATTTTTAGCCACTACCTGTTTTAACGCCTGTGTCTTTAACTGGGTACAACACTCAAGTTTTCCCTTTCCGGGACCCATCCCGTTTTGAAGCGCCTCCTCATTGCGGTAAACCAGTAAATCCAAATCCCATTTTCTCGCATAGTAATCACGAAACTCATATATTTCCTTAAATTTATATCCTGTATCAAGGTGAATAACCGGAAACGGGATTTTGCCATAAAACGCTTTTCGGATTAACCATAAAAGTGTCGTGGAATCTTTTCCTATGGACCACAGCATTCCGATATCTTTAAATTGGCTGTATGCTTCCCGAATCAGATAAATGCTTTCATTTTCAAGCTTGCTTAAAGAATCCATACATCTCCTCCTTGCTATTTTGCTTTCTGACCAATCCGTCTCCTATGAGCTTTTCACAAGTTCGTATCCTCTTCTTATAAAGTCTCTTCCCAGACGATATTCTTTGTTACCTATCTCATCCATTTTTCCCTTTATGAAATCCCGAAGCAGTTTCTGTTTTGCAAAAACATCTATGGTTTCATAATTTTCATAAATGTCCATAAAGAAATCATGGTTGAATTTTGCCATCTTTTTCCTTTCTTCCTTTACAAATCCGGCAAATTCCTCAATTTCTCCCAACACCTCACTATCTTTATATTTTTTCTTCATTCTGGAGATAAACGTATGCACCAGAATATCAAATATCTCAAAATCCCAGACTTCCTGTACCTTAAGTAACTCCTGGCAGATATCCGAAATCTTTCTGACACGCTCATCCAGGAACTCATATTCATACATTCCGTCACAAATATCATAATCCGCCGTTATCCGTTTTGATGCAATCAACCGCTTCTCAATAATGGTTGAAGGGTATACCTCCAGTTTCCAGAAATAATGACGAATCACCTGGCCAATTCCGGTATTATATAAAAAGTCCGCATTATCTTTCAAATCCTCATAAATGGAATCTGGGTGAAACATAATAAACCCAAATGTAATATATATATCCGGGAAATCGGCAAGTATTCGTATTACACGGTCGTTATCCTTACTTCTTGCCCTCTTGCAGAGCAGACGAAGCCCTCTGTCATTTCCAGCCTCAAACCCAATATTTACCTTTTCCAGCCCGGAATCTACTAAAAGCTGTAACAGTTCCCGGTCTTCATCCCGCCAGTTTTCGGCACGAAAACAGCAATTATAAAAAATATTGAGTTTCCGGTCTATTAATTCCTGTGCAATTTGCCCAATCCTCTCTTTTCCTTCCTGGCCTGGGTCTTCGAATGTGGAGTCAATAAAATCAAAGGTATGGAAATCATATTTTTTCACTAACTGTTCGATTTCATCTACAACATTTTTCGGGCTCCTGCCCCGCCATCGGAAATCCTTTTGTTCCCTTCCCACAAAGGAACTGCAAAATCCACATTTTCCTAGGCATCCTCGGCTGGAACAAATCCGCAGATACTGTGCCCTGTTATCATGTAACGCAAACTGGTCCCGCACAGGAAACGGTAAATCGTCTAAATTCTCAATCAACGCCCGGTCAGGATTTTGGCAAATCTGTACGCTATCCCGGTAACTCAGTCCATCAATCTCTCCAAAAGATTTGTGCTCTTCTATGGCTTCCACTAATTCGTAGGTCGTAATCTCCCCTTCTCCGCGCACAATACTGTCCACTTGCGGATATCTTTCCAGTATTGCCTTATCCCAGAATGTGGCCATATGCCCGCCCAACGTAATATGGCTGTCTTCATATGCATCTTTTACAATTTTTGCCATATCCAGTATCGGTTTCATATTGACACAGGTCGTCGTAAATCCTACTATATCGTACTTTTCTGATAATACCTCATCAATATGCTGCGTATCATTCATACCATAGACTTCTATAATCTTGCAGCTATAGCCCTTCTGCTTCAAATACGCACTGATATACGCCACCCCTAAATGTTCCGTGCTACGAACTAAATCTCCCCCTAAAATCACAATAAACAAAATTTTCATTTATTCTCTCCCCGTACAGATACACCGTTAAACAATAGACTTCCACATTTCTTTCTCTGTCTGAATCACATTACTCCACAACTTTTCAATGAATTCCAGTTTCAATGGACGTCCTGTCTTTTGCTGCCGCATCAGAATATATTTTACCTGTCCAATATCCTCCATCATATTCTGGCTGCACTCCGTCATGGCATCACATTGTGCCTGAGAAATAAAGCCTCTCTGCAGCAACTCCTTACACAGCAGTTTATTGGCAATACAACGGTTCTCGTATCTGGTATGTACCTTTATGTATTCCGTCGGAACCAATCGGTCTGCGTATTCATCACCGTGCATGGAAAAGTTTGTAAATCTATCGTCCGATAAATTCTGTAAAATACTTCGGGCGTTCTGCTTTACCTCCTCAAAATCTAGTGAGAAAGAGGGCACCTCCATCTTTCGCCTACGCAGGCGGTAATCCTCCCCCGTCAACTCCCTGAAATTGTTTTCCTTGGAGTCGATTGCCTGCTTTAACCGTTCATACGGAATTTCACAGATTCCGTATGTCACGCTGCTCCCCAATGCATCTTCCAATACATAAAGTGTAGACAGAGCATCATCATATCCCACAATTAAACTGGGATGTGCCAAATGCTCCTTTTGATATGCTGCCCCCGTATCATGCCAATAAAACAAATCAACTCCCAACTGCAAGTATTTTCCCTCATTGATAGACTTTTTTACCAATTTTAAATAATCATCGTCCTCATATAAAAGACCCTGATATTCAAAACACCGTTCAAAAATATGTTTATACCCCTCCGAATACCCTATATACGGAAAATATTGGTCAGGATATGGTCCAAAATGTGGTTCATACCCATTCATATAGGCAGCTAACCGATAGCTTTCGTCGTAAAAAAGCGTCATCGATATGATAGCGTTTGTCATACAATCCGCGAAGAAATCATCAAATACGCAAATATTAATCCGGTTCCTCATAAAATATCCTCCTCTTTCTTCCATGTATTAAAGAATCATACAGTAATCTCCTGATTCTGTTGATAATACTTTGCCTGACAACGGAACATCTCCGCATATTGACCATTCTGTTCCATCAGCTCCCTGTGGCTTCCCTGTTCAATAATCTCTCCGTTTTCAAACATATAGATACAATCCGCATCCTTTGTAGTAGATAAACGATGCGAAATAAATATTACCGTCGCTTCTCCCGCCTTATGGAGCATATTTTGATTTAATTCGTACTCTGCCCTTGGGTCCAGCGCGCTGGATGGTTCATCTAATATTGCAATATGCATTTCATCTTTCTTTGCAAACAACCTGCCGATAGCCACCTTTTGCGCCTCTCCACCGGATAAACTTACCCCGTTTTCTGCAAATTCTCTTGTCAACGGAGTATCCATCCCTTCCGGAAGGCTTTCCAGACGCTCCCAAAAACCGGACTGCCGCAAAGCCTCTTCCACCCGTTTTTTTTCCTCCGGAACATCCCCCTTTCCCTCGCCCATTATGACATTTTCTTTTACGGTGGTCGCATACAACTGATAGTCCTGAAATACCGAGCCAAAAATTTTTCGATATTCTTTTGTCGTAAATTCCCGTATGTCATGTCCGCCATAGCAGATACTTCCCTCTGTCACGTCATACAAACGCATCAAGAGTTTGACAAAGGTTGATTTCCCCGCTCCATTTTCCCCAACGAGGGCAACCTTTTCGCCACTTTTAATCTTCATATTGATATGCCGGAGCGTATCCCTTTGCGAGCCGGCATAACGATAGGACACATCCTTAATTTCTAATACGGTGTGCTCCCACGGTACTTGGGTAATACCAGCAGCATTTTCAATCTTTCCCTCATAATCCATAAAACGTCGAAAACGCTCGCAAAACATTCCCGCTTTCTGAACACGTTCTACACAGTAATTCAGGGAATCCAACTGATTTCGCACACTGCTTTGTGCATTGTTAAGGGCCGCCACATCCCCCAAACCGATGCGGCAAACTACCAGCGCCATATAACCCAGATATAACGGAACGCAATATGCCGACAATAATGTATACACGCTAATATAGTTTATAAAAGACCATAATGATATTTGCATGCCATATTTTTTTACAACGGAAACCGTCTCATCCAATGATTGATGAAACTGTCTCTCTAAGGGCACTTCAATATGGGAGAGTTTTATCTCCTTTGCATATTCCGGCTGATAAAACACACGTTTGCTATAGTTCGCCCGGCGCATTATTCTCTTTTTTTCCACATCACAATCATATTCCAGTTTCATAATCCGAAATTTTGTGTAGACATTTATGATAAATCCCAGCGTGGGAAAAATCGCTATTACCGGATTGATAAAAGTTATCAATCCCGACAAAACAAGTACCGCCGCCACATTACTTCCCATCCGCGCCAAATCCATAATGACCATTACGGCAATTTCCTCCAACTGGGAAGCAGCAATAACAAAATTATCATAATACGTGTCGCTGTCATAACAGATTAAATCCATCTCCGACACCTTTTGAATCATTTCCTCCTGCATCCTGCCTGTCATACGGATAATCCTCGACCTTGCTAAACTCTCCGTACACCGTTCCAGAGACATCAGCACTGCTATTCCCAGCGTGGATACCACCACCAAAACAGCTGTCTGTTGAAATGATACATTTGAATCCGACAAATAATTGATAAACGCGCGGATAAAAATGGTATCCATAAAAGCGTGGCCAACTCCACTGGCAACCAGCACGGTAAAAATCTGAATTATCAAAACAGCGTCTATACGAAACGAGTATTTTAGCAGATATGCGTAATTGCTGAGAATCCTTCTTATCGATAATTTTTCATCTTTGTCATTATGCATAAAGAGCTCCTCCCATTTCCTCCTGATAATTCTTTGCCTGCAGACGAAACATTTCGGCATATCGTCCATTTTTCTCCATGAGTTCCTGGTGAGAGCCTTCTTCAACAATTTTTCCCTGTTCCAGAAAGAGAATCCGATCTGCCATCCGGGCAGAAGAAATTCTATGGGAGATAAAGAACACCGTCTTTCCTTTCGACGCCTCCATCATATTGCAATTCATGTTATATTCTGCTATGGGATCCAGCGCGCTGGAAGGTTCATCTAATATGACTATCTGTGGATTTTTTGCAAACACACGTGCAATGGCAATTTTTTGCGCCTGCCCGCCAGAACAGACAAACCCATCTTCGTCAAATTCTTTTGTCAGACATGTATCAATACCAAGGGGCATCTTCTCCAGCACATCACCAAACTGGGCCTTTTCCAAGGAATCTATCACTAACTGGCATTCCTCCGGCGTTTCCGGTACTTTCATCAGTACGTTCTCCTTTAAAGAAAGGGAAAAAATCTGAAAATCCTGAAAAACCGTTCCAAAACAATCTCGAAACGCCACCGGTTCATACTTACGCACATCGTTTCCGCCAACAAAAATATTTCCCTCCGAAACCGGATACAGTCCCATAAGTAGTTTCATCAGTGTTGTTTTGCCGGCCCCGTTTTCCCCTACCACTGCAATATGTTCTCCCTGCCGGACTTCCATATTTAAATCCTTGATAATCATCCGGCTGCTGCCCGGATAACAATACGAGACATGTTCAAATTTAATTTCCCCCATATGCGAATTCGGCGGCACTGCCTCTTCTGTTCTCTCTTCCACTTCGCACTCCAAAAAGTCACGGATACTTTTCATATACATGCAAAGCTTTCCTGCCTGGGAAAAAAGTCCCAATGCCTGATTCACAGAATTTACAACATACCCCACAGCCGTAATCATTGCCACATATGCTGCCACCGCATTACTTCCGCCAAGTTTTAAACGCCATGTTATATACAGATAAGAACCCAGCGTAACGATACCCGAAAATAAAAGCGTTTCGACAATCCGGTATCCACCAATCCTACGCTGGTGAACGATGTTTTTTTTACATCTTTCCGTGTATCCGTCTTTATGTAGCACGAATAACACTCTTGCCATAGAGGGATACAATCGGAGTTCCGCCGCATATTTTTTTTCATAAAACACCCTCTTGGCATATTCCATTTTCCGTTTTCCTACGGTCTCGTCCTGTCTTGCGGCAAATTCCTCCCCACTTTCTTTTATGCCAAAATATAGGCTTCCAATTACCGAAGGTACAGCAAATACAATTAAAAAGATATCGACGGAAGCCAACATAACCAGTGCGACAATACCTCCGCTGAGACACCCTACTCCCCATGCGGTGAGGAACAGTCCTCCAAACCCCTGTTCCAATGCCTCATCTAAGGCTCGGGAAAATTCATCGTAAAACGTAGGATTTTCATATTGACTTATTTTTATTTTCTTTGCCTTTTGTATTATCTTCTGAAAAATATGCCTATAAATTCTCAATTCTGATATTTTTTCACAAAAACTATGGATTGCCGATATCAGATGGACAACGATATAAAAAACGCAAAACGCACTCACCATAATAAATAATTTTCGGAAATCCACTCTGTTTTCGATGCACTCATAAATGAATTTAATTAGATAAATACCATATACAGCTTCGAACACAGCCTCAAATATATTTTTAAAGAAAGTAAACCACACAATTTGAGAGTCGGCCTCATAAATCTGACGAAGTGCTTGATAAATATTTAACAAAATATTTTTTTTCATATTATAAAGACGTCTCCTTCCATATATCAATATTTTTCCATAGATTAAGCTCAATCATTGAAAAACTCAATACTTTCTGTATGAAACGACATTTTTCTGTCAATTTTGGGCAAAAATAGTCTTTTCATTTCAGGATTTTCTCTTTATAACAATACATGGCAGTTGCAAAATTGCTGTCAATACCAGACTAACCGCTAGACATACTGCATAATGGCGCTGATTTAAAAGAATCAAAACAGAATACAATACTATCGTCATGATTACCAGCATACATGTTGTACGTCTGTATTGATTAATTTCATCTTCTTCCAATTCTTTATTTTCCGAATCAATGGGGCTGTTGATTATAACGCTTACTCCACTGATTACCACCAGCATATGAAAAAGCCAGCTACACTCTGAATGAATTACTACATAAAAACTACTTACCAGCAATCCCAAGGATATCGTCATACATATGTAAGCATGCTTGGCATGATAACCACCACTGAACTTCCTGATAACCATAAAGGGAATGATAATCAACACCCCCTCTGGCAACATTCCTACTATACCGCTAGCAATCAGAAAGATTACTAACGGCATAACAGAAACCAGGAAACTATACATTGCATACTCATACAATCCCCTGTCGTCGGGTTCGATGGCATTCTGCTGAGCCAGCCATCCACTTAGCACCCTTGAAATATACTCCATTATTTCTGTCTCCTGAAACGTGACAGTTCCTTTGGTGCTTTTGGCTGATATACCAAACAGCATGCCGTTGAGTTTGCATCTGCCTTCAGTACATTTGTGAGTACCTTGGCAGCCATTGCCGCAGATTTGCTGGCGATGTTCTTTTTTATGTTCATAAATGCTCCTCCCTTCAATAAGGTGTAATGATATTATAGTTACCAACCGCATAATAACCTATTTTTTGAAAAAAATCGACAGAGAAAACATGAATGGGTTATTTTTGATGCTTTTTGGTCATGTTCATTCTATTTTGCATTTTTTCTATATGTATTTCAGAACAAAGTAGCAATAACAGAACAAAACTCAATGTAACACAGAACTATTCTGTATCAGATTCTTCTTTTAGCAAATAATCCTTGTTAAGATGAATTCCGAAGGGAGGGCTTTACTTTGCAGGAAGAACAATTTATTACTATGGGGAGACGCATCCGATTACGGCGCAAGGAACTCGGTCTTACCCAAAACAAGTTAGCCGAATTATTAGAGGTATCAAATAACCACTTGTCTGCCATTGAAAATGGAAGAGAAAAACCCAGTTTAGAAAAATTTGTCATATTATGCGAGCGGCTAAAAACAACTCCTGATTTTCTTCTTCTAGGAAACCTGCATTCATGCAATGTTACTCAAAACATAGCAGATAATCTCCGCCTGTGTAATGCAGACGACATTAATCTGGTCGCACAAATTGTTGAAATTCTGGTTGCACGTAACCAGAATTTCTGGAACAGAGATACTGATTTCTCCGATTGATACAGCACATCATTCACATCTTTTACAATTCCCACTTGCCATTTTACTAATTCATTGTATAATAACAAGTAACTATGAAATTGGAGAGGATGTGATTTTTTGCGCATATTGATTTGCGATGATAATAAAAATATCCTGGATCAACTACAAAAATATATCATGGAATTTTTCAAAAGCAGGAAACTGAAATCTCCTAAAATATGCTGCTATCACAGTGGTGAAGCCTTACTTTCTGATGCCGGCTCTAAAGATATTGTTTTTCTGGATATAGAAATGCCCGGTTTAAATGGCATATATGTAGGAAAGGAATTAAAGGAAAAGAACAAAAATACCATTATTTTTATTATCACATCCTATGTAGAATATTTGGATGATGCCATGCGTTTCCATGTATTCCGCTATTTATCAAAACCCCTGGATAAGCAGCGGCTATTTCAAAATATGAAGGATGCTATCCAGTTATATAATTCAACCAATGTCAAAATACCGATTGAAACCAAAGAGGGTATATATACTTATACGGCTTCAGAAATCATATTGATAGAAGCAATGAGCCGCACTATTACCGTCCATACCTTAAGCAGAGATCTTATTGCCAAACAGAACATGGAACATTGGAACAGGACGCTAAATATACCCTGTTTTTTTCAGACACACCGAAGTTTTATTATCAACATGAAGTATGTGACAGATTTTGACCATTCCCTAATTCATCTCTACGATGACCAATACACAGCCTATCTGACAAAACGAAAATACTCAGAGTTTAAGAATACTTATTTTTTATATTTAGAAAGTACGAGGTAAAGAAATGTGGATTATGATGTGTTATGCGGCTGTTTATATTCTGGAGGCATGTATCCTCTGGCAATACTGCAGAAACCTTTTTCCCTCCAAATACCCAAGACAGGGTGAAGCTGTTTTCTTGTTCATAGGCTATTCTATCTTGTTTGCCGGCTCTTTCTTTGATAATTATTGGCTAAATCTTGCTCTGTTCTTCCTTGTAAATCTTGCCTGTATTTTTATCATGTACCAGCCCAAACTGCTTACCGCTCTGTTCCATGATCTGTTTATCACAATATCCATGTTATTGAGCGAACTATGCATTTCTGGTGTATTTTTTTATTTTGGATCTGGTTTTTATGGGAAAGAGGCTTATTTTAGAAACCTTGTAATCTTTTCCGTAATTAGCAAACTGCTATATTTCCTGATTCTCCAATGCACATCCATATATATCAAACAGAGGATTACAAGAGAACTTTTTTTCAGCAAAAGCACTCTATTTTTAAACATCATTCCCCTGCTGTCTGCTTTTATTTCATTAGTGCTTATCGCGGTCTGCACGAAAGTTACCCTTCCTCTTATTCTGGATATTTTAATAAGTATCAGTGCAATCTTACTCCTTGCTATTAACATCTTTCTGGCATGGTTTCATACCTCCACACAAGAAAAAAACCAGCAATTTCTGGAAATGCAGCTGCTCCTGCAAAAAGAATATGATACCGCATTATATTTTGATGCACTCTATCAACAGGATGAAAAGCAAAAAATACTGATCCATGACATCCGGAAGCATCTTCTGTCAATTGCAGACTTAAATGAAAAGGGGGATACTGAGAAAATTGCTGCTTATATTTATCAAATAATACAGTCCTCGGATTTACAGTACTCTGTACGAATTTGTGATAATAATCTGCTAAATACGATTCTTTTCCGCAGCAAACAGCAATGCAAAGCATCCGGCACCTCCTTCCTGACAGATATTCGAAGCGGTTGCACAGATTTCCTTTCTGAATATGACTTGACGTCCTTGTTTAGCAATCTTCTGGATAATGCGATAGATGCTACAAAAAACATTCCGGATTCCTATATTGAATTAAACGTCACACCTCATAGCGATAAAAAAATCATTATTACAATGGTTAACTCCTGCAGGAAGAATCCATTTTCAAAAAACAGCAAATGGTTAACCACGACAAAAAAGAATAAGCTAAGACATGGATATGGTATGAAAAGCATCCAGCGTGTCGTTGACAAATACGAGGGGGATTACCGTTTCTATTTTGACGAGGAAAATTATACCTTCCATACCATCCTCGTCCTCAAAAGAATATCGCCTGGAGATAACTGATTATTTTATTGCATGATACCAAGTAAACCCAAAAGACTCCTGTAGATTAAGACAGGCGGAATGCCTGCTTTTTCTCGACATGCCAATTTCCAACTGTGGTTTCAAAAAACTACAACCTACAAGCAAGTTCTTCAGTTGTTTTCGATGTTTGAAATACCGATATCACACCTTTTTTCGGATGCAATCGTGATTGATGACAACTCACTCACGCGAATCCCAGTTGCACATATTGTTTGTATAATCATTCCAAGTCGGACTTTTCCATTATTCATCGCTGTTTTCACTAATTTCATATATTCCGACTTTGACAACTCCTTATTTTCCGGCAAAAACACTTCTTTTTGCAATTTAAATGTTTTAAGCCTAAGTTCATACCAACAAAAAAACTCAAAAAACGATTAGATACAACCAAAAAATGAATTGATACTGCTTGTTTTATAATCTTCCAACATTTTTTCTGTGATAATCTTCTTCATAACATTGTACCTCCAAGACTAATTGGCAGGATCTGCAATTCGATTACATTTCCTGCCATTTCAATTTATAACCTACTAAAATAATATCGTTTTCTATACCTTATCGAAACGGTGTATCCCTTGCCTCCTGCCAGCCGTCATGCCCGGCACTTGGTTTTGTCTGTTCCTTTCCCTCACCGCTTTTCTGCTTTTCCTTACTTTCCTCAAAGGACTTTCTTACTGCACCGTAGAGCTGTTCCCGAAATTCCTTTGTCACCGGAAAGCAGATATCCTGATAGATACTCTTCCCCTGTTCATCGGTCTGTTTCGTCTTATAGGACGGCATCGCTACAAAGAGTCCATTCTTCCCCTGTAAAAGCGATACATTGTTGATCACGAAACATTCCTCCAGATAGATCCTGGCAAGTCCCTTGAGATTGCTTCCGTCCCGTTCAAACGGTACCGCTTTCACCTGAAACTTTAATTCCGGTTTCTTATCCTTATCTGCCTCATATATCTTAAGCTGCAGGCGGTTCTCTCCCTCCTGCTGTACCTGTTCATAAGCCTTTAAGATCCCGTCATAGAGCTGTTTCCGAAATTCCTTTGTGATCGGATGGCAGATATCCTTATATCCGCTGTCATCTTTGCTGCTCGCATACCTCGGCATGGATACAAAGGACTGACCATTCTTGTTCTCGATCACTGCGATATTGCTAACCTTAAAGCTTTCATCAAACACCACCGATGCAAATGCACGGATGTTTCCCTCTCTTTTTTCTAACTGATTTACTGTAATCTCCGTATTCATATATATCCTCTTTTCCGAGCGTTTACTACGAAGAGGCGAAGTGAAAGTCGCGCAGGCGATTTCACTTTTGCCATCAAGCTATTTGCCTTCGCTCAGAAGCAAATAGCCAGCCCTTACTTGTATGGGCTTGTGATAAAATACTGCATCAGCAGTATTTTTCACATTAACACCTTTCCTTTCATGATACAGCCACAGCATTCCCTTTCCTGCCGTGGCGTGTTGCTGTCTTATTGTTTCTGCCTGTCCTGCTACTGATTACCACACAGCAGTGCGTTGATTGCTTCCCGGATATCCCTGCCGTCGATCTCATTTCCAAGACACTCCCAACCTTCATACCTCTCTCTGGCAAACAGCTCGATTCGAGGAAGATCTCCGCAAAGCTCCACGATTCTGTCTCTGATCTCATCCGGCTTTTTGCTGTGCTGCATGCGGTGAGCAATGCAAAGCTGTCTGACATTCGGGGATGCCCTGTGAGGGTGTCCCTTGGTTGCCAGCAGACAGATTTCCGAGCAACTCCTTGTCCAAAAACCAAGTCCCACGAAGAACGAGTCTGATTTCGGGTTCTGTTTGATCCAGTTAAAAGCGCAAGTCTTATACTGAAATCCCCAGCTGTCGATCACCGAAAGTCCCTCCCTAAGCTTCGGAAAAGTCACCCACAAAAACAGCACTGCATCATCCGCAGCAATCTTATCGACCGGAATGCTCCGGATATCCTGAATCGCCATAGTCTGGTACCTGTCTGCAGCCACCCCCTCCCCTTTCTGCCGTTCATATTTCCACGGCGGATCCGCATAAATGATATTATATTTCTCCATATCACTGACTCCTTTCTTCTGTAATCGCCTGATCGTCTGTCTCCTTCACCGGCTCGCATTTCACGACGAAACGGTTGGTACCGTGGTTGGCACAGGTAAAAAGCGTCATGCTCTCTCCTGCGGTCGGCTCTGTCACCCTCTCATCGTAGGGATTTACGACTTTTGTCTCTGTTACCGTGTATTCATGCTTTTCCCTGCTCTTATTCGTAAGAAACACCTCCGCCCCGGCTTCAATGTTGCATAGATAAGTAAAATACACTCCCCGACGGCTGCCATTATGTCCGGCAAGAACACAGTTTCCTTTCCCACAAAGCTCTGTCGTATTTGTCATATGACCAATGCCCTCATTAAGCTGCACGCTGCCGGCTCCTTCAAATACCGGATATTTAATATCTAAGCTCGGTATTTCAATAATCCCGATAACACCCTCCTGTAATAAAAGGGAATCTTTCTTTTTATGATCTTTTTTGTTCTGCTTCTCTTCATTCTGTTCCTCCTCAAACGCTTTCATATAACGGTTACTTCTCTCCTGCTCTTTCATCCGCAAAAGAAAGGGGATTGCGACAATGGCAACCCCCAGTAAAATCAACACAATATCCTTTTTTATTCGTCTCTTCATCGGTAATCCTTCCTTTCTCCATACGGATAAGCATTCTCTGCCACCTGACTGATCTCCTGCCCGTTTTTTTCTGTGATCGATTTATTCTCCAGATCAAGCTGGGTATTGAGTTCAAACTGTCTGGCAGTCTTGCTTTTCAATTCTTCCTCGTAGGCAAACGGCTTTTCATATTCTGACTTTGCCTGTTCCATATCACGCTGATACTGCTCTAACTTCTTCTCCAAAAATTCAATATTTCCATCCATTCCATTAAAGCAATTTTCCAATTTGACCATACATCCCACCGGGGAGTTGGATAATTCCACCTTATAATCGGTTCGTCCATGCAGGATCAGGTAATTCACTCCGATAAAGTTTTTCTCCACCTGCACCTCAAAACCACGGTACTCTCCGATTCCGGTTGTCTCTCCAACCTTGCATTTACTGACTGCTGCCAACACCGCCGTGCCGCCATCCACACGCTCATGAAAGGTCATATTTCCCACTTTAATGGCAAACTCCTCATCCGCTGCAAGCACCTGTTCATCCCGTTTCTTAATATCTGCATGAACACAGTTCAGCTTTTCATTTGCCGCAGCGATCAGTTTCGGAAATTTGATCATAAACTGATCCTGCAGGCTGTAATGCTGACTGTCATAGGATGCCTTTAACATCTTGAGTCTCTGCACCTCATTATCCACTTCCATCTTTTCTTTGATCAATGGATTTCCGATTGCCACAGCCTTAATCTCTGCATATGACAATGTTGCTTCGTCGATATCCTCACAGCTTCTCGAAATGGACTTGCTGGTCATCACCTGTGAGATAAAACGCTGTTTGTTCTCCACAAGGCTCCAACTGTATGCATCAAAGGTTCCTTTTGTGACATAACGGTATACCGCCACTTCACTGTTTTCATTTCCCTGCCGCAAGCCTCTTCCTTCTCTCTGCTCGATAGAGGAAGGCTTCCATGGACAATCCACATGATGCATTGCCGTAAGATGTGTCTGCACATTGACACCGGTTCCGCATTTATCTGTGGAACCGATCAGAATCCGCTTTGTTCCAGACCGCATTTCACGAAAAAGGGCATCCCTTGCAGCGTCAGTCTTGGCATCATGAATAAATGCAATCTGATCCGCCGGGATACCCTGCTTTACAAGTTCTGTTTTCAGATAATTATACACATCAAAGGTATCTGCCTCTTCCCATGAAACGGTAAGCATCTCTTCCTTCCAACCGGATCTTGGTGTACCGATATCGGAAAAGATAAGCTGTGTGCCAATGATTCCCTCCTGCTCTGCTTTCCGGTATTCATACAGCACATTTTCCACAACCTTATTAAGCTTTCCATCAACATTGTTCGGTGCATCCGGCATCAACAGCCTTGCATCCGTACCGAGAAGTCTTGCCTCATGAGTGATCTTTAAGAAATTGTCCTCACTGGGATCAAACCCTCCGCTTCGGATACGCTCTGCCCTTGCAACAAATTCCTCCATAACCTGCTTCACATACCAGTCCGGCTCACTCTCCACGATGATATACTTACCACCACGAAGTGCCGGCACATCCAGATCCAACATGTCCCTTGTCTGAATATCTGCTACCTCTTTGAACAGGTTCATAAGCTCCGGCAGATTTGTAAACTTATTAAATCTCGTCTTAAAACGAAATCCGCTTCCCTCTACCGTAAGCTCTAATGCTGTGGTCTGTTCTCCAAAGTTTGCCGCCCAACTGTCAAAGTGGTAAATGCCGAGCTGCTCCAAGGTATCTTTCTGCAGGAAACTCTGCATGACATACATCTCGCACATCGTATTGCTGATCGGTGTTCCGGTTGCAAATACAATGCCCCTGCCACCATTGAACTCGTTGATGTATTCACACTTCAAAAACATATCCATGGCTCTCTGGCTGCCGGTCCCGGTAATCCCGGAAACATTCATCTTACTGAAGATGGCAAGATTCTTAAACGCATGTGCCTCATCGACCATAATAGAATCAATGCCAAGCTCCTCAAAGGTAATCAGATCATCTTTCCTCTCTTCCGAGGTCATCTTTTTGATCTGCTCCTCAAGCCGCTTTTTCTGTGATTCCATCTGTTTGATCGTCCACCGCTCACTGTTTTGTGACTTCATCTCATCAATCGCATGGGCAATCTCCTCAATCTGTTTCCGGATCATCGCCTCCTTGCGCTCCGGTGAAATAGGAATCTTTTCAAACTGCGAATGGCTCATAATGATACAGTCATAATCTCCTGTCGCAATCCTTGAGATAAACTGTTTCCGCCTGCTCTTTTCAAAGTCCCGCTCGGTTGCCACCAGAATGTTTGCTGACGGATAAAGCCTTAAAAACTCACTTGCCGTCTGCCCGATCAATGCCTTTGGCACAACCATCGCTGTCTTATTTGCAAGACCAAGCCGTTTCTGTTCCATACATGCTGCCATCATCTCAAAGCTCTTTCCTGCTCCAACACAGTGTGCTAACAGCGTGTTTCCTCCCATCAGCACTCTGGCGATCGCATTAACCTGATGTGGCTTCAAATGAATATCCGGATTCATCCCCGGAAATTCCAAATGACTGCCATCATATTCCCGAAGCCGGACATTATTAAATGTTTCATTATAATAATTCACATACTTATTACGCCGCTCCGGTTCTGCGAAGATCCATTCCTTAAAGGCTTCTTTCATCTGGTTCTGCTTCTCTCTTGCAAGCATCGTTTCCTTCTGATTGATCTCATAATGGTATCTGCCATCTCCATCCTCAATGCGGTCACGCACGGTTACGGTTCTGAGATTCAGCGTTGTCTCAAAGATCGTATAAGCATCCATACGGGAAGTACCATAGGTTTTACTGGCAGCCACCGAGGATTTGTCATATGACTTATTCTCAATAAACCACTCCATCGTATATTTATTCAGATGAATCTGTATGCCGGAACTATAGTAGGTACTCCGTACTGCCCGTGACCGGCGTGGTGTGTCAAGAAGTTCAAAAATAAACGCTTCATAATCTTCCGGCTCGATCCATGTTGTTCCGATACGCACATCAATCTCGGATGCATCCAGATCTTTCGGCTGTACCTGCTCTAAGGCAGTCACATTATCCGCAAACAGGTCCGGATGTTCCTTTGCCACAGCATTTGCAAGCCGCAGCTTATCCCGGACATTGCCGGACAGGTATTCGTCTGCTGTTTCCCATCCATGATCCGGATCGTGTTCGTTATACTCCATCGGATTTAAGAAGATCAGTCCATTCAGCTCCTCAATAAGTTTTGCTCTGGAGAGCTCTGCTGCCAGATCATCTGAAAAATGAATCTCCTCCGGTGTGGTGTTATTCTCTTTTGCCAGCTTCTCTTTTACTAAAGTCAGATCCGGCTGATAAATACTGAGCATAAATGCGATGTTTACACCGTTAAATTCATTCACGGATACATTCAGTGCTTCTACGGCTGTTTCCACATGATCCACTGCCTGCTTTGCCTTAATGGTCTGCCGGGTAAACATATCTGCCTTTGACACCACGCCGTCCTCATCCACCATTTCCAATGAACAAAGTAAAGGGTAATCACCATCGTCCCGAAAGGCTCTGGCATTACCCTTTGCTGTGATATAACCATATTTTTTTGTAAATTGGTCATATACGGTATTTAATTTCTCCTGTGCCTGTCTTAATGCCTGTTCACTGCACCCGGACAACTGAATGTCGATCAAATGTCTTGTAGCGGTACGTATGGCATCCATGCCCTTAATTCTTTCAAGCACCTTATCTCCCACCTCCTGTCTGACCATTCGTGAGTCCTTCCGGAAATAGAGAACACCATCAATGAATGTATAGGTAAAGTTCTTCACATCAGGATCTGCCGGAAGATATTCCTCCGGTTCTTCCCCCTCCTCTACCGTGCGTTCAAAATCAGTGATCTGAGCATGAATATTAGAAACCGCGTGGGAAAGTGCTTCCTGCAGGTTAAAATCCGGATTGTCGTTGACACAGGCTGTCAGATTACTGTTTTCTCCAAACCTTCCTGTATCCCGTATCATGTACCCCAGGATCATCTCAGGGTGCTCCACAAAATAGCTGTTGACCGGGATTTTATCCTCTGTCAGTCCAAGATGCACCCAGTCCGGCTCTGCCACAATCTTTCTCTCCCGTTTCTGAAAGAATAGAATATCACTGGTCACTTCCGTTCCGGCATCTGCCTTAAAAGCAGTATTGGGAAGTCGTATTGCTCCTATGAGTTCTGCCCTTTGTGCAAGATATTTACGCACCGTACAATTCTGCTTATCTAATGTTCCCTTTGTGGTAATTACCGCCACAATACCTCCCGGTCGCACATGATCAATCGACTTTGCGATAAAGTGATCGTGTACCTTAAACTCCATCGCATTGTGCTTGCGGTCATACAGCTTGAAATCTCCAAATGGCACATTTCCAATGACGACATCAAAGAAGTTATCCTCATAATCTACCGTCTCAAATCCTGCAATCCGAATATCCGCTTTTGGATACAGCAGCCTCGCAATACGACCACTGATATCATCCTTTTCCACACCGTATAGCTGACAGTTTCTTTCCATCTCTCTAGGCATACTGCCGAAAAAGTTACCAATACCCATGCTCGGCTCCAAAATATTTCCCTTGGTAAATCCAAACTGCGATAATGCCTGATACATTGCCTCTGCTATCTCCGGCGGTGTATAAAACGCATCCGTCACGGTTTCTCTTGCCGCCCGATACTCTGCATCCGTTAATAACTCCTTTAACTGTGCATACTCCTGTTTCCAGCTTTCGTTATCCGGATCAAATGCCTGCGGCAGTCCACCCCAGCCGACATACCGGGCTAAAATATCCTGTTCTTTTACCGTTGCCGGGCGGTGTTCACGCTCCACCTTTTTCAAGGTTTTGATCGACGTGATGTTCCAGTCAAATCGTGCCTTGGGACCGGCATGGGTTTCCGTAAAAGAATCCATGTGATAATTCTCTGCCCGATATTCTTCAGGATGCTCCGCCTCATAACGTTCATCCGCCCGCCTGCGGTCTTCCTCTAAGATTTCCTCAATCTCATCATCGGTAAGCTCATGTTCCTCCTCTTCAAGAATCTCCCGATACTCTGCATCAATGACTTCATCTTCTTCCTCGTAATCCGGTTCGATATCCTCCTTTATCACAGGCTGGTAATAGTCCCCGGTTAAGATCAGTGCACCGATCTCTGCCTCAATGGTTGTCCAGCTTACATAACCTTCCTTTTCGCCTTCCTCATCTCTCCACTGCAGCCGGAGTCCTTTCCCGTGAAAGGTATCATATCCATGCAGTCCGTAACCTTCCAGTGGCCAGCCGGCACCACCCTGCCCATATTCCTTCCGGATGGCTGACACTCTTTTCTTTTTATCCGTAATGTTCTGATAAAATCCGTAAATTCTCTCTTTTCCATTCTGAAAGCCACTGCCGCGAAGCAATGTCTGCACCACAAATTCATGAGGAATGGTTTTCTCCTTTTTGGGATTGAGGTAGGTATATTTTCCCGATGCTCTGGCAGCTTCTTCCTGTGCTCTCAGTTCATCCATAAATGTACTGGCAGCACGATCAGGAAGTCCGACTGCAGGTGTCCCCATAAAATCAAAAAGAGAAGCCTGATGGTAAGTGGCTTCTCTTTCTTCACTGCCAAATGAATCCAGTTCATTCAGCTCTCTATTCAGTTCTTGTTCGGTTTCTAGTGATATTTGTTCACGATCTGGTGAAGAACGATCTCCTCCGCCATCCGCTGTCCCTGCTCCCGGATCTCCCACATCTCCATGGTCGATGCCGGATCTTTCGGTTTGTGGCTTTTCAGATACTTCTCCATGATCTGCTCCAGAAGCTGGTTCGCTTCCTCCTCCACTTTCGACAATACTTCCGTCAGTCTCCCGAACCGGATCAGACTGCGGTAACGGCTGTAATAATTCTCCTTCAGATAATCCGCTGCCATGATTCCGAACTTCCCTAGTGTCCGTCCTGTGTCCGGTTCCGCTGTGATGTTCGGATACAGCATTCCGTCCTTCCCTTCGTGATAAGTCAGCTCGATCGTATCCATGCTGCATACTCCTTTCTCGCTTCATCTGCGATATACTGTGGTTCATGTTTCTAAGAACAGTACAGGAGACGTCACATACCAGAGTACCAAGTGCGTAAATATCATCTTCTCTTTTGATATTTACAATCTGACTCAAATCTTGTTCTTTGCTAGACAAGTCAAAACCACATCTTGTTCCTACGACATAGAGGATACTGTTATAGATCAGTTCCCGTGCCGCAAGCTCCGGCGTTTCTTTCTCTTCGCCAATTATCACACGCCCTGTAAGCGTTTTGACCTCAGAAAAACGTTCTCTGAAATCTTCTTTTATTATGCCTTCTATTTGCGATTTTGTAAAGTCTTTCAGAACAAACATTCGGTCTTTTTTTAGATTCCCCTCCTGCTTTTCTACTGCTCCTATCTCCTCCAGATAACTGACAAACTGCTCCAGATTATCTCCTGCAAGGCTCCATGTCAGCTCTCTTTTTCTTCCTCCGGTATCACTGATGTCAAAGACATGCCGGATATAGGACTTACTAAGTGCCCTGGATGGATACACCACAATTCCTTTGCTGCCCCGTTTCACATAACGGTCTACCTTTTTCCACGAATCATAGTCTGCCACCAATGTTGCAGACGGCTTCTGGGCATATACCATTAAGACATTATCAAACTCATAACGGTAGATCTGCCCTGCCAGCCTGCATACATCTTTCCATGCTTCTTCTGTCTTTGTAACCTTATCAATGACATCGGCGTAAATAATTCTTGCTTTATAATCTACGCTCATATATCTTTTTGCTCCTTTCCATCTGCCAACCACTAATACGGTCTGGCATAAAATACCACATGGTTTGTCCGAAGGGGATCTAACACCACACCCCGGTTTTCATTCGCTGCATGTACCATCTTTCCATCCCCAACATAGATTGCTACATGAGAGATATTCCGAAATTCTCCGTTTTCTTTATACGAATAAAAGATCAGATCTCCCGGTTTCAGATCCTTTTTGTTGATGATCATGGCATTCTGATAGCAGTATTCTCCCTGTGTGGAAGCAGTTGCCGGAAGATTGATACCAACCTCTTTATAAAGCCTCTGCACCAGTGAACTGCAGTCATAATACCCTTCCTCATATCGTCTTTCCTGACTGTAATGGCACCCGATCTTTGTCATGGCAAGTTCTGCCACAGCTCCACCGCCTGCCACATCATAATAAGATTCCCACAGATCCGAATCCATCATTTCTTTTAATAGCTTCACCTGGTCATCACTTAACTTATCAAGAGCGATATAGTCCTCATACGTCAGGTTGTGCACCAAGGTTCCGGACATGGAAACCTCAACCGTATTTTCATCACCATCTGCAAGATATGCCTTTACTTTCCGTTTTCCCCATGCCTGCGCCTCGGCATGGGTATCAAAATAAATATCAAAGTCTGTTCCATATCTTGCAAAGTTTCCGGTATCCTCTACCTTATAGGTATGACCATTCATTACAATCTTTGTTCCCATCGGCACTTTCGGGCTGTGGGCATCCACGGCAAGCGTGTGATTTCCTTTTGGAACCGTTCCGGATGCCGTATGACCTCCCGTCCACTGACCGCAGCAGATGGAACAACTGCAGTATCCGGTTGTCACTACTTCTCCCAAAGATGCCCCTGCCGGAATCTGTGCCGTGCTGCTGGAGGAATCATAATAATTCATCTCATCAAACACCTTTTTCAGATTCTTCTTCCCCTCTTCATCCATCACAAATCCAGCCTGCCCGGTCCCGTACTTCACCATATACACCATAAGCGTATCATTGAAGTTAGACACCGGAGCACCATCCTCCGTGTTTTGATAGGTAATGACATAATCATCCTTTTCCAATTTCATGATCTGATCATTAAATTCCTTGTAATATTCACAAAGCACGGTGCGCGGACTGTCATATCCCGTATCCGGCTGCGGAAAAAAGATGGATAACGGTGAATTATAAATTACTGCGATCACCGCAACCACGATCACACCGATAATCCCAACCACCGCAAAAAGACCTAACAAAACAGGAGCTAATGCTGTCATAATCATCTGCACAGCCATCATCACAGCAGCCTTTGCTGTTTTTGTTGTGCCTTCTATCAATCCGTCCTGAGAAAACTCTTTCTCTGTTGAAAATTTATCCAGAAACGAATTCAACATCTGACTTTTCACAAAAGAGTGGACACCGGAACCGCCCTGCCTGCTTTTCTTCTGTCCCTTCCTGCCTGTCTCTTTCTTACCAGCCGCCTTTCTTCGCATTTTATTGGAAACCTGAGCATGTTCCGTGTCAGAATATACTCTTCTGCTTCTCTTTTTCTGACTGCTTTTATCCCGCTGCTTCTTTCTCCGGTAAAGCTGTTTCCCCTTTTCGGCTGCCGACTGCACCGGATAGACTGCCGTCTGGATCATTTCCACACTATCCCGGATCTCCTCCCCTCCATCCATCTGCTCCGATGCCTTTTTCACACTGACAGATGCCATCGTATAGAGTTTTCGGTTACGAACCTTTACAGAAGAATCTGGTTTTTCTTTTTTATCCGCTCTGCCTTTTCCTCGCACCTGAATATAGGATTTTGGTTTATCATTGCCTGTCAGTTTCTTTTTCTTCTGTATATGAAGCGTCGGTTTCTTCCGGGTATGAAGAACCATCGGCTTTTCCTCAACTTTTCTAATCTTCATTCGTTCTTCACCACCTTAAAACAAGAACCGGAGAATTGCTCCTCCGGCTCTCTTTTCCTTATTCATAAATCAGCCAGCAGTTATCCTGCTCTTTCTTTTCCTTACTTCGTACAGGCTCATAGATCTTGACATCCGTTTCCGGTGCTTCATCTAAATCAGAATCTCCATTCCATTCATCCGAAGTAAAGACGGAATCCTGTGTTCCATCGTCAGCTTCCGAAAAATCCTCTGTCATCTCATCCGAATGATACCCGTGAAAGATACTATCTTCACCGACCATTCCCATTGCAATCTTCTCATGAATATTTGTGTTATACAGTTTGTAAAGATCGCTGTCCTTACTGATCTGATTGTCAAAAGGAATGACCACACTGCCACATTTCAACAATCCGGTTCCGCTTGGAGAATTATGCACATACTGAAGCTGCGCATCCGATACTCCAATTACTTCTGCTAACTTGGCACTGTCCACATTTGCCTGTTTTAACAATGCTACAAACTCGCTGTTGGAAAGCAGTGTCATTGCAATATAGTTCTGCAGCAGATCAACCACATTCTGAGTGATACCGGTACAAAGACCTCCCTGCTTTCTCACTTTTTTCCACAACTGCTGTAAATAGGTCGCACTATAATCACTGTTTAAGAGCACATGACACTCATCAATATAAAGCCATGTCGCACGACCACGCTTTCCATTATCAATGATCCTCTGCTGGATCGCTTCCATCATCACAAGCATTGCCACCGGAGCAAGCTGGCTTCCCAGATCCTGAATGCCATATACTGTAAAACGGTTGTCCACATCTACATTGGTCTGGTGGTTAAAGATATTAAGGGAACCTTCTACAAAAAGTTCCAAAGATAACGCCAGCTCTTGTGCCTCCATCTCTTTCTGTGACTTTAAAATATGATAAAAGTCCGTCATAACAGGGACTTTTTTTACTTTCCACGCCCGCATATACAATTCACGAATACAGCGGTCAATGATACTGTGGTGTTTCTGGTTCAATGCGTTGCCAAGAAGCTGGTCACAAAGACTTAGCATAAATTCTGACTTATCTGCGATCACATCACGAATACCCCTCTCATTCATATGAGCAAGATTGGCAGCTAACGGATTCACATAGTTCTTCGTGTAAGCAGATAAATTCACAATCGCCCCGCCAAAGGTATCCGCAATGTCAAAATACTCATTCATCGGATCAATAACGATCACATCATCCTGCGTATTTAAGAACACATTTCCCATTTCCTGCTTTGCAAAGAATGATTTACCGGAACCCGGTACACCAAAGATAAAACCATTACCGTTGATCAGACCTTTGCGGTTTCCCACATTGATGTTCTTACTGATCTGGTTAATGCCGTAGTAATTTCCACCGACGGCATTTAATTCCTGCACATTAAAAGGCATTAAAACAGCCACCGACTGTGTCAGCATGGTACGCATGGTTTCCACCTGTCGTACCCCGATTGGAAGTGCCGTATTTAATGCCTCTCTCTGTTTCAGATAGTGTGTATCAATGGTTACGGAGTTTCGTTTCCCGATGGTTTCCACCGTCTCCGTCACACTCTCCAGTTCCGCCTTACTCTCTGCCACAATGATCAATGTCACTGCCACATAGAAAAGACACTGGTCGTTTTCGCGGACATCATCCATGATCTCCTCAATCTCTTTTTTCTCGGTACGCTTCGCATATGAGATTTCCGTAGAAAAATCATTGTTTTTGTTTCTCACACGCTGCTGCTTAATAATGTCAGATTCGATACCAAGATACTTTTTCTGCAGGGTTTTCGTGGTGAGATCCTTCGGAATCGGAACCACATCAATACTGGTAATGGAATGAACCGGAAGAGATGTGATCTCATTTAAGAAGCGGTCCGACAGACTGCTCGGATACTTTTTAATGAACATTGCCCGGATGTACTTTCCCTCATCCTCGATATGATCCGGGAAGTATTTCAGCATCCCGTTACAAAGATCATTGCGGAAATCCGCTCCTACTTTTCTGGCGTGTTTCAGATCAAAAGAAAATCCTTCCTCCTCACCAAGATGATAGAAATCGTGAAGCACTTTGATACGCTCATTGCCGCTTAATGCCACAATGTCTGTGCCAAGCTCTCCAAACGCCTTATGGATCGTTGCCTCCAGAGTGGCAAACTGCGCCTTTGCTTCCTCAAAGTTCTTTCGCTCGATCGTCAGCGTCAGATAGCGCTCCTGCTCGATTCCCTGTCTGCCCTCTCGGATCTTATCCTCAATGATCTCATTGTAGATCCTGCGGAATTTGTCAAACTCGTCATACTGATACTGTAATAAAATCTCTTCTCGAAGATTCTGCATGTCTTTGTTCTTGTTGTTCACGGTGATCTTAAAGTTACAATCCAGTGAATTTAAGAACTTGCAGTATCGCTCAAAAATGTCAATCTGCTCCTCCTCATTCGTTGTGGTATAGTTAATGTCCCGGAAGCGGTAACATTTGCTGAAATGATTCCTGCTCACTTCAAAAATTCCATTCTCTGCCACCTTCATAATCTCTATTGTTTCCTGAATGGATTTAGGAGTCTTATATAATGGCACACTCGCCTTTTTTAACTCCTTAAATCCGTCTGCAAATAATCCCATCTACTTCTCCTCCTATCTCAAATATTTGTACCAATAAGCAGCCACACCGACTGCGGCGATAAACACTGCCATCAGTATCATCATCAAAATCATCTTTTTCTGTGCTTTCTTAAAATCATCCTTGTTATCCGTGCTGCCGGCTTTCTTCTGCTTTCCCTTCTCCGCCAGATCCGACGAAATATCTGACATTTGTCCTTCCGTGGACATGTAGGTCAGCGTCCGGTTGCCAAAAGCAAAGTGCAGCTTTAACTTCATCATTTCCACAAAAGTCATGCCGTTGTAGGAATAAAATCCGGTCAATGCAATCGGTGCAACCACCGGAATTGCAATGTAAGCACTGGTTGTCAGCCCCACATACGGATAAGTAAGAAGCACGATCCCACCTCCTACGATCAGGGAAATAATAGAAAAAATCAGTTGTCTGGCGGTAAGACCAAGAACAACTGATTCCTTGTAATTATCAATATTCTTATTTACTTCAATAACCATGCTAACGCCCTCCTCTGTCCTGTTCTCTTTCTTCTGTTTTCCCTGCTTCCAGACCATTGATCTGTTCGTAGCAACGCATTCCATCCGGATCAATTTCTCTGAGCCTGTCCGGATCAAAGGTATAAAGCGGATATTCATGATAACCACTGACTGCCGTGAATCCGGAGAACTCTCCAAGCTCATTGTCATTTATAAACTCCTCAGCCTTTGACAGGTTGTTGGTATCCACATACGCACAATATTCCGGGCAGGGTGCGTCAATGTTTACCGTCAGATTGGCAAACATATCCGGTCCTTCATTCAGTCCAATATACAGCCGGTTATTGTTCATATACCCCCTCACTGTTGCTGTCAAAGAAACCTCTCCTGTAAAATCGCTGTTATATTTCATAATCTCTGGCATATTTCTCATCCTTTCCTATAATCCCAGTGCCTTACTGGTTAAACTCTGTGCTCCTTTCACACTCCCCACGGTAAGTGCCACCGTAAAAGTCATTTCACACAGATAAATCAATGTTTTCGTCCAGTCTGCATAATCTCCGGCAAAACTCGGCAGCCCCGCATTGATAAATGCATTGCATACCACGATCGCCAATGCCATCGTCACTGCCTCAAAACATACCGACAGAAAATACTTGCAGTATGTCGCACAGGTATGTGCCACCACCCGGTTTCCGCTCATCGTTGAAAATGCGATAGAGCCAAGAGGCACGATCACAAGCAGCTTTAAGAAGCGGAAATATACCGTGTAGATCAAAAAGAAGCCGCAGATGATCACAATGATGGATAACAGTGATGCTAAGATCAGCATGATCAGACTTTCTCCAAAACCAAGGTTCTTGATCACATCCGCCTGCTCTGTGGCAACCTTCAGCTCTATTCTGTCCCCCTCGGCAATGAGTCCTACCAATGCTCCCACCGACTGGAAAAACGCTTTCATGATCGTGACATTATTGGCTACCAGATATTCCGCAAGTCCAAGCCGGATCAAAATACGAAGGATCACTTCAAACCGCATCTCCTCCCGTATGTCGATGCTCTCCGAACAAAAGCCGATTACAAAGAACAGCACCACCAAAGAGGAGCCTACTGCCACAAAGACCGGCTCCAGTCCTTCAATGACATCCCACGGTTTCCCGTCCTTAAAGGCAGTAGGTGACTGACCAAGAAGTGCAAATACGAGGGATACCTGATTATTCCAGAATGCGAAGATCACATTCAGAAGATCTAAGATCTTATCCCCCAGCTTAAAAATGTCCATGTCATTTCACCTCTCTCTTTCTTAGAATCCAAGAAATGTCAGCACGGACGAAATGCCCGCCATCATAACTCCTGCTACGATTCCTTTGAGTGCAGAATTCATCGTAGAAGAATCCTGCTGTTGATATGCCTGTGCAAACTCCATCACATTCTTCGCCAGAATAATGACACCTACAGCACCAATTACAGCAATGATCAGAGTCTTTAAGTTATCTAAAGGCTTTGTCACGACTGCAGTACCGCCTCCGTCTCCTCCGGCGGCATAAACTTTCGTAGATACACTTGCCATCGTCATTATGGTTGCTGCCATTGCCGGCAGAAGCACTCTCTTTCCAAATCGTTTCATCTTATTTCTCATAGTCGAAAATCTCCTTTCCAAATAAAAACGGAGACAAAAAATGGATAGAGTTCATCTATCCGGCTTGTCTCCACCGGATGGATCAACTCCATCCACTTATCTTTCTTATATCTGATCGGGGATACCCCGTTATTACATAAAATCAGGCTTTCCCTGATGCGTCTGCATATCCATCACTCCTTTCCTCTCTAACACATCACTGTGCACTTTCGTACTGTCTGCGGATCTCCATCATCCTTGTGACCGGTGTATCCGGATAGAAATACGAAAGAATGATATCCTTTGGCACACGCACATCCATTGCCCTCTGTAACTCCGCTTTCTGTTCCTTCGTAAAGGACATATGCATCAGACGGTATGGAATGTTATTAGATGCTTCTTCCTTTTCATCCTGTGCATACATAAGCTCCTTCGCCTGTTCCTCATGAAATTCCTCTACAGTCTGTGCTTCATCCATATCCATAAACCGTTTCTTTAGATCCACCTGCCCAAGCAGTAAGAATTCCTCATAGGACAGCTTATCAATATATACCTGTTCCCCTTTTTTCTGCAGCTCCTCATAATAGGATAATGCCTTATCGTTTAAGATGGTAAATGCCGGTTCTGTAACAGAATCTTCCGACACGCTATTTCTTACATGCACATACGGCTCTCCCTCACCATCTGCACTCTGAGCAAACATCGGATGTCCGAACGGGCTAAACTTATCATCAAGGATCGGATCAAATCCACGGATAAAGATCAGACACTTTTTATTGTCCATCTTGCGTACTTCATCCGGCATCATAATCTCTCTTCCAAGGACATCGTAATTTCTGGAAGAGCTGCCTTGCCGTCCTCTCGTTTCGCCACTGGATTTCTTATCAATCGTAGACTTTCCGAGCAGCTTTGAGATGTATTCATGGGTACTCTGTTCATTTCCTCCTAAATACACCAGCGTATCACAGTTACCGGGAATCGTTTCCCAAGTGTCCTTAAACAACGCTTTTAGCTGTGCTAAGTTCTGAATGATGATCACAGAAGAAATCTCTCTGGACCGCATCGTAGAAAGCAGGGAACAATAATCATCCGGCAGGGCAACATTTGCAAATTCATCCAGCATAAATGTGACATGGATCGGAAGTCTGCCTCCACAGTTAAAGTCCGCCTGAAAATACAGCTCCTGAAAGATCTGTGTATATAGCATACCGATAATGAAATTATAGGTTTTATCCGAATCCGGGATCACACAAAACAATGCTGTTTTCGTTTCCGCATCTCCATTTACTCCTACACCAAGCTCTGCCAGATTAAGCTCATCCTTTGATAACAGGCGAAGAACCTGCTTATTCTCCAATGTTGCCAGTCTGGAATTGGCACTGATAATAATAGAACGAACCGTATCTCCGGCACCACGCATACACTTGTTATACTGCTTAACCGCCGGATGATTTAAGCCAAGCGGACTGCTTTCCTCCAGAAATTTCATCCGGACATCAAGTGGCGATGGCTTCCCTTTTTCGGTCACTTCCGCTTCTCCCATCAGCTTTAATACAGTAGCAAAGTTTCTTTTTTCCGGCTTTTCCTCCAGCCAGACATAATAAAAGAGAGCTTGTAAAAATAAGCCCTCTGCCTTTTCCCAGAAAGGATCGCTCGGAGTCGATCCCTTTGGTGTCGTATTACTCATAATATTTGTGATCAGCTTGACCACATCCGTTTCTTCTCTTATATAAGAGAATGGATTGTAACAATCCGACTTGTCCATCTCCAACAGGTTGATCACTTTTACATTGTAACCATTCGCTTTTAACATCGCTCCGGTACTGCGAAGGATCTCTCCTTTTGGATCGGTAATAATAAAAGAACTGTTCATCTGCATCAGATTCGGTTTTACCTCATAGAAAGTTTTTCCGGCTCCGGAACCACCGATGATCAGCATATTGTTATTTAACTTCGTTTGTCTGGTATTCAGACTCATACGCACATTCTGACTTAGGATACGGTTATTTGTCTCATCTTTATCCGCTAATACCTTATTAATCTGTTTCACATTTGCCAGTTTGGAAGTACCAAATTCCTTTCCGGGCATATAATTTCGCTGGCTGGTATAATACATAACCACACCAATCGCATAGGCAGCCAGTGCATAGCCTATCATGCGGAATGTGTACTCATTAAAATAATCCTTTAAGGGATAGGCACATACCATCTCGAACCGTTCCAGGAAAGCATTAAACTCAATGCCCTCCCTCCATGCTCCTGCCACAAGATGACCTAGATAGGAGGCAAGCACAGCTCCAAGCACGATCAGCAAAATATTCGGTTTCTTCTTTGTTGTCTGCATGACTATCTCCTCCTTACTTCGCTGTGGGTACGGATCACATTCTTATCCGGTGACTGTTTCACTTTCTGATATCTTTCTCTGACCGTCCGCTCCACCCGGTCATAATGCTTGGCATACAGATCTTCTCCCTTCATGGTATAAAGGACACGGTTATCCTCGGAATAGATCTTATAATCCTTTTCCTTATCCAGATAAGTAAGAAGCGTCTTTCCATTGTGAATTTCCATAATGTCCTCTTTTCTGATCCAGATATAACCCACATTGCTACCATACATCCCCGGTACTCTGGTTTTCACCGCATGGTCATTCTCCGCAGCGATCAACTGCTTCGTGATCGTAATGTCCGTCAGTGCCGTATTCTTTGCTGCAGCAATCTGACGCATCCGGTTTGATAATTCCTGGTATCTGTTGATCCGCTTTTCAAAAGACTCCTGATCCATCACCACCGGATAATTTCCCTGCCCATCCGGTTCCGACACAACACCAATCGTCTTTAACTTATGGAGTACATCTTCAGCCTGCTTGGATTCCATCTGAAAATCATTCTGAATATCCTCCACACAGATCGCCTTTTTCTCCATAGCATAGTGACCAACCTTTTCGATCAGCCCGTCAAGAATTGGTTCGGTTACATCCGTGTGGAGACTCTTTTTTCCCTTTTTTTCTTTCTCCAGAAAATCAAGAAGCTGATTCAACTGCTCCTCGTTGCCATTCTTCAGATATTCGTCCATATCAAACATACGACCGTTCTTTAACTTCTGGCAGATCATACGAAGTCTCGGTGCCGCTTCACTGTGAAAAAGCACCTCTGTGATCCCATCCTTTCGATCTGCATCCGGCATCACAGAATATAAAATGCCGTATTTCTTTGCCAGCTTCTGAAACTTTTTTAAGTCCTCATCCGCAAAGGTAAGTACCTGTATGTCTCCACCTTTTTCCAGCAATCCCTTCAGATTGGTCTTACCCATCGTCTTTTCATGTTCCAAAAGACCGATCAGAAGATTCACGGCTTTCTGCATCATCTCAATGGAGCCGCTTCCCACTTTCATGGCAATCTCAATCGTATCGTAGCCGACACGGATAATCTGTACTGCATCACTTATCTCCGACATCCACGCTCCTCCTCTCTCACTTCATAGGCATGGTTTTCAGCCACTGCCATTTCTTCCTGCCTTCTTGTTTCGGCTGTTTCACGAAGTTTCTCACGAATTGCCTGTTCATCCATCTTTGATAACTCCGATGTACTGACCGTGATTCCCTTCTTAGCAAGAAGTTCTGTGATCCTCTGCAATGCTTTCTTTTCTACGTCTCGGTAGATAATGATCGCATTCAAAAGATTTTCCAACTTTTCCTCAATTACCTGTTCTTCTCTCGACATCAATTACCGCCTCCTACTGGTACATCTTATCTGCAAGCAGGATCTGAATCGCCTGCGCCATCTCTTCCACATCAAAGCCACTGTTTATGATGTCCGACACTTCCGTATCCGTAAGACCGGACTCAATCGCTACCTGAATCTGTTCCATCTGGCTTTTGGAAAGGTCTGCTTCTTTCATCTGCTGGATCAGGTTATATTTGGCTTTACTGCGAAAACACTTCTTCCCGGCAAGGGCTAACAGATGCTCCGGTCCTTTCTTACGGATGTGTTCTATCTGCACGATCTGTGTTCCCCCATAACGGTTTGGAACAACTGCCTGATAACCAGCCTGACATCCTGGTGTCTTTTTCTTTTCTTCTGCTACGCCCTCATTTACAGGAACCGTCCGCTCCACATTCTCCACAGACTGCGTCTGATAAGTCTGGTTCAAAAGCTGTCGCTCCAGCTCTCTGCTATCCCTTTCTTTGATCTGTTTTTCCAGTTCCCCGATCGTCCGCTTCATTTCTTCCATCTCCTTTCGCAGATTTCGTGATTCCCGCAAAGCATCATCTCTCTCATCAAGGATCTGGTTTTTCTGCTTTCGATACTCATCCATTTCCTGATCCATACTTTCACGAAGTTTAGAAACCGACTGATTCTCCTCCTGCATCTGCTCCAGTTTTCTGGTAAGCTCTGCTTTTGTTTTCATCAGTTTGTTGAGCTGATCCTGCTGTGTGGAAAGTTCTGCTTCTTTTTGCTCCAGCTTTCCTTCATACTCCTTGCGGATGCTCTCCTCATCCACCGACTCAGTTTTTGGCATCTCATCCAGCTTTTTACTGACCTTCTCAATCAGCTCCGCATTCTGCGATAAAGCGGATAACTGTTCACTGATCGAATCAAGTACCTCTTTTACCTTTTCGTTTTCCTCCGGCACCGCCTGCTTTGCTTCTGCCAGACTATCCTTTACTGCCTGAAGTGCCTTACTGATTGCATGCGCTTTCATATCCGAAGTAACATTCTTCTCGATCACATCCACGGGAACCTCTGATGTGAAACGCAGGATTGTCTTAATCTGCTCTGCACTGTATCCTCCCTCTGCCAGATGTCTCACAAAATCTTCATTAACCTCATTCCTCAGTGCCTGTGATAACTGCTCTGCCTGTCCGGCAGAAAGCTTTACATCCATATAGATTGATACCTGCTTAAATGGCATCCCGTATTCTGACATATCATTTCTGGCAAGCTCGATCATTTCCTTAGAAAATCCCTGTGAACGCCATTTCTTAATAGCACTGCTGACATCAAATTCACTGGGACTTTTTAATACCTCATTCTCCATATTCTGTACCATCCTTTCCATAAAAAAAGACAACCTACCGTTTTGGCTGTCTGGTTTCTCTTTCTCTATTCTCAATCATCTTCTGCTCTCGCTGTTTTTCCATGCGATCCGTTAATTCTGTGATCATCTTTTCTGCAATTACTCGCCTTCGATGTACTGCCTGCCGCTTCTCATAATTCTCAGCGATCCGGTTATGGATTCCGTTCTGGATCATGTCTACCTGCTCTTTCGTATATCCCTGTTCTTTTAGTTTCTCCTTCAGGGATTCATAAGCATGATATTCCTTCTCAAAGAACTCATCCCCCTCCAGATAACTATGGTACGCAGGCTGTAACTGCTCCATCTCCTCTGCTGTCCGAAATAATCCTGAAAACCGCTTTTCTTCTTTACTAAGACTGCGCCGCTCCCGTCTGCTTTCTGCCTCTTTTTCCTTTAGGTTGCTGCAGGCAGCCACCAGTTCCGGCAATGTATGAATCTCATTCTCTACCAGAAACATATACTGCTCATGACATTCATTCAGCTTCCGGATCTCATTCTTATACTGCCAAGCCTTGCTGTAAGGAAGCCGTTTCAAATTACGAATCCTGCATACCTTCGCATAGTAGGTTTTCTGTATTCCGGTGAGCTTTGTTCTCGGCAAAAACTCATCTTCCGCAACCGTAAGAAGCCCTTTCTCTGATCTGTTTGCATAGGATTTCAGATCTTCCAAAGCAATTCTCTGTTCAATCCTATCCTCCGTATATTCTTCCCCCAGAGATTTACATCTGCAATACCGCTGCATACCCGGCGGTTTTACGGCAAGATATTTATTCTGCTTGATCTCGTATCCCATCTCTTTTAACATATCAAGAAATTCTTCCATATCATCGGACTGCAGGATACACGCATCCAGATCCCGCCGGATCATATCTCTCCAGATCAGCTTACCATCCCGAAACTCGTTCCAGTCCTTGTAATATTCATTCTTGTGCTGCCCTGCCATTTCAATCTCCATCGTGGCAAGACCATATTCCTCACACAAACGATTTGTGATCGGCTGGATCACCTTTGCCCAGTCTCCTTTTTCATAGCGGTACTTTCTTCCGGTAATACCATTCACGCTGTTAAAAATAATGTGTCCGTGTGTATGTGCCGTATTATCATGCACCGCATAGATCGCTTCATAGCCTTGACCAAGATATTCTTCCGCAAATTTTCGGATGATCTCGAAAGCAGTCCCTGGTTCCACATCTTCTTCCTCAAAAGAAATGATGATGTGATACCCCTGCCTTTTATCTGTCTTTCCAAACTTCTGCTTTGTTGCAAGCATCTGGTCAAATGCCTTTTCCGGCTGACAGTTAATCCCCGTTACATAACGCATATTTTGCGTCTTGTTCGGATCTATAATATAAGTAATTGCCGTCTGTAAATGTCTCCCGGCAAACTTTCTCCCACAGTCATTGATCGTAAGAATCTTAGTGATAGCCACAGTCGTCCACCACCTTTGCCAGCGTTTCATTCAAACGCCGCATATAGGCAATGAGTCTTTCCTTATCCGCAGTACGATACAGATTAGAGTTATTATTAAACACAATCTCATTGATGTTGACTCCGATCCGGTTGACCTCATTGATCAACACCTTGATTCCACCACGGATCTCCGGATAATCACTGGGCTGCTGTGTGATCAGCAAGCGGAAATAATCGGATTCTGTCATTCCCGCTTCTTCTGCCTTTTTACGAAAAGCAGCGGCATCATCTATCGTCAGACGATAATGCTTTACCACATCTTTCGCCATCAGCGCTTCCTCCCTTCTTCCCTATGTGCTGCATCCTGATACTTCATATCTTCATGGACCGCTAATGCTTCCGGCATCTGTCCTCCCGCCTGCCCGATCATGGCTCTCGCAACATTTCTCACATCACGACCATAAATTGTCTGGGCAAACATTTGATTCAATGCCGTCTCATCCTCCTTCAGTGCATCATAGGTAAACTTATATTCACAATATTCCGCAAAATCTTTCGGATGATCGACAACTGCCCTTGCTTCCTCTAACTGTTCATAATTCCATTCACAGACCAGATCAATTACCTCATCCATGGTATAAGGAACACGCTGACCGTTTTCTTCTGAAATATCCACACGCATCAGCTTTCCATCATCCAATGTGAGCATAAAATCATGCCCCTGCATATAGCCAAGAATCACTTGTGCATCCTCTTTGGAAAGTTTGATCTCTGACTGCAGTGCGTTGATCGTGATCAAAAGCTCCGACGGTTGTTTGATCTCATATACATCGCTCATCTTCCGGTACACCTCCTTTTCTTTATCCGTGCCAACTTTCAGGTTACATTTCCGTGGGAATTCGGAAACCACGCCTTTGTGGTTTCGCCAGATACGCATTTTGTGTCACAAAATGCCAGCAAAAAAAGATTTTGGCTGTCTGGTTAGGGGAGTCCCCCCTAAAACCCCCATATTTCTCACGAAAGATTCCAAATGATATAGGAAATGCTATCAAAATTCCCAAAATATATAGAATCTGATAGCATTTTTCCTTAAAAGATATAATAAGTGATAGCATTCTCATCACCCGGATTTGTTCGTGATATAGTTTTTGATAGCAAAATCCAAAAAAAATATAGTTTCTGCTATCAGCTTTTCTCAAAATATATAACTTTTGATAGCACACATTCTTCCTGTTTCCGGCAGATATATAGTTTTTGCTATCTTTTTTCAGAAATGATATAGAAAGTGCTATCATTTGAAGCATTTTTCTATAGGATTTGATAGCATCTTACTTTTCCGCTCAGAAACAAGCCATTCATTCACATCTTTATATTGGGATGGGACAATTCCACCCGATACTAAATATCCAAGCCCTTTGTACTTTTCCATCATCTGCTGTTCTGCCTTCTGTCCGGGTTCATCATTATCCAAACAAAAACTGATCTTGCGGATAGCCGGATAATCTTTGAGATATCTGTCCAAAGGAACATCTGCAACCATTCCAAGTGCAAGCAGGTCACATTGCTTATCCGGATAGATCGTCATATAGCTTAAAAGATCAATCGACGCTTCAAACACCACGATCTCAATACATGCCTCCCGGTGTAAATGAAATCCATACTGTTTGTCGTTACCCTCCACATCACACTTAAAGCTCTTGCCATTCCGGTCAAACACTCCCCGCATACTGGCAAACTTCGGAGTACCGCTTGCATCCGTCCCCACAAATACCACATTGTGATAATTCTTTGCTTCATAAAGGATGCCGGCTTTCACAAAATGATCTACCACCTCTTTAGCAATTCCTCTCTGATTCACCAGATAGTCATACAGATAAGCA